>DAIRTE010000051.1:0-18067 GCA_036804025.1 Clostridia bacterium
GTCCGAAAGCACCCGTCTGCTCGTTTCGCAGACGGCGTTCCAGTAGTCCGCGGGGTCCTGCTCGACCCAGGCGGGGTGCGGGTAATGCGTCGGGTACGGCGCGCTCGCCGTCGCGCGAATCGATCCGTCAAAGCGCACGAGCACCGCCTTATCGGAACTCGTGCCAATGTCATGCGCAAGGATATAACGTTCCATCTGGCTGCCTCCCAAATTGCATTCGGTAAAAATCGGACTAACTTAGTTCTTCCCCGTGTTGACCACGTGCGAAAATACCTGCTCAAAACGGTTCAGCGCGTCGTTGATCACCTCGTCCGTATCCGCAAGCGACGTATAGAGGCGGCTGCCCGCGAGCGTCACGATGCCGTTTGCCATATAGGCCGCGCCCATGCGCTCCATGGACTCCTTGCGCCGCGTCATCATGTCCTTATTCTTGAGCAGATTGATGGCGGACTTCGCAAAGCTCATCGAGGAGAAGTCAAAGCTCATCGCGCCCGTGCATTCGAGGTGCACAATCGAACCCTGATTGTACGCCACAAACGGCAGATCGTATTTCGCAATCAGGCTCTTGAGCCCGTCGGTGAGCTTGTCGCCCTGGCGCCCCGCGATTTCGCAGGCGTTCGTGCGCTCGATCTCGCGAATCGCGGTGTAACCCGCAATCGACGAGAGCGGGTTTGCCGCCAGCGTTCCGCCGACATACGCGCGGTGCTTTCCGGTGGCGACGCCCGCCGCCATGAGCGAGGCATATTCCTTCTTGCCGCCGACGCCGCCCGCCGCCGGGTAGCCGCCCGCGACGATTTTGCCAAAGACCGTGAGATCCGGCACGACGTTGAAGTAACCCTGCGCACCGGAAAGACCGACGCGGAAGCCGGTGACCACCTCGTCGAAGATGAACAGCGCGCCGTATTTGTCGCAGAGTTTGCGCACGTTTGCGTTATAATCCTGCGCGACGGGGCGCGTGCCGCTCTCGGGGCCGACGGGTTCAACGATGACCGCCGCCGTGCCGCCCTTGATACGGTTGAGCCGCAGCATTGCCTCGAGCATGTTCAGGTCGTTCGGGCGCACCTCGTCCGTGAGTTTATAGCTCGAACCCGGAATGCCGTGGGACTCCAGCAGCGCGCGGCTGCCGGGAATCTTTAGCCCGTAGACCATTTGATCCGACCAGCCGTGGTACGCGCCGCCGATCTTGATGATTCGCTTGTGCCCCGTGGCGATGCGAGCAATGCGCAGCGAGGCCATCACCGCCTCCGTGCCGCTGCCGAGCATGCGGAACATCTCGACCGCGGGCATATGCCGGTGGATTTCCTTGGCGATGAGCAGTTCCGCCTCGTGCAGCAGTCCGGTCACCGGGCCGCACTCGTTGATGAGCTGCAGCGCGGCTTTTCGAACCGTCTCGTTGTTGCTGCCGAGAATCGTCGGCCCGCCCGCCTGCAGAAAGTCGATGTAGCGGTTGCCGTCCGCGTCGAACAGATAGGCCCCCTCCGCCTTGTCCACGCAGATGGGGAACGGTTTGTTGAACGCGAGGTTATGCTGCACGCCGCCGGGGATATACTCCTTGGCTTCTTCGTAGACCGCGCGCGAACGGGTGCACTGCTCGTTGAAATAACGCAAGATTTCGTTGTTGTAGTATTCGTCGGTCACCTCGTAGATGGGCGCGCTCGTGAGCGCCTTGAGCTGATCGTTGATGGTCTTCGGATCGTCCCAGCGGCTGATTCCGCAGTTGTTCATAAGAAAATTCTCCTTTTGCAGTAAGTTCGAGTTACAGTAAGTCCGGGTTTCCCCGTATATCTTCGTTTTCTATTTGATCGAATGATTTAGGCGTTTGTTTTTGCAAAGCAGCTGCATTTGAGCAGGCAGTCCAGCATGGCGCGCATGTCGCTTCGCATCTTCTGCGCCTCAAACGGCAGCCCGTAGGCCAGCAGATGGTTCACCTGTCCGTAATAAAGCCCCAGCGTCATCTGCGCGAGCAGTTCCGGCGATACGCTTGCGTCCGGCGTGAACTTGCCGAATTCAATCTCGTAGTGCCGCGCGATCAGCCGCTCAATTTCGCCGACGCGCCCGCTCTCGCCGCCAAGGATTGTTGCGTTCGTCAGCCGCGCCATGACGCGCGGATAGTTCGCCGTATCGTCGATGAGCTTTTCCAACAAAGCCCGAATCAACGACAGGCCTTTTAAGCTGGATTGCTCGCCGAATTCGATGATTTCGCCAATCTCCGCAACCGCCAGCGCCTGCTGCAGCTCGCCAGCGTCCGCAAAATGGTTGAACACCGTCGTTCGGCAGACGCCCGCGGTCTCGGCAATGTCGTCAAACGGAACCCCGCCGACTCCGTGCTTTTCATAAAGGCCCTTCGCCGCGTGCAGAATCGCCCGCTGGGTCTTGGTTCGTTTCTTTTCGCTCATTCTTCGGTCTCCTCCTGTAACATCGCCTCTTCCTTCTCCTGGCGACGCTTTGCAATCGCGTTTGTGTTGATGCTGTCCTTATATACCACCAGCCGCCAGAACAAAAACTCCGTCGTCAGGTTCACCAGCATCGTGCCGAACAGAACGATGTACTCGTTCCAGCCCGCGTTCGTCAGCGCCGATCCCCAGAGCGTGGAGAGCGGGGTAAAGACGCAGTAGTATCCGGCGACCATGAGCATTGCCCGCGGCACGTTTGTTGCGCTCTGGAAGGTAAACGTGCGGTTGAGCGTAAAGTTCCAAAGTACGCTGAGCACCAGCGCAATCAGGTAGCAGGGCCAATACGGCCACTGCACAATCTCGTTGAGCAGGGTGAAGGCCAACGTTTGAATCAATCCTGCCGAAGCCGAGAACAACACATACTTGACGACGCGGAGAATCTCTTCTTTTTTCTCTTTTTGCATAGGGGTTTCGCGCTCCTTTGCATGTTTTGGCGTGATGGAATTGTGTATTTGAATTTGGATTCCAGTACAGAAAAAAAGTATCACGTTTCTGAAGCGCCGTCAATAGACACTCCGTCCAATTTTCGCGATTCTTTGGGCTTTTTTTTGAAAACAGAGTGGATACTTGTGTATCTAGACAAAAAATAACCGGCGGGTGCAACTCAATCGTTGGTTGATATGGTCTTTTTTGCAAAATGTATCTATGGTTGATTGTTATTTGAACCATTATCTGATAGGATATCCCTTAGTGTGTTAATCGCTTCATACACTTATTTGGAGGAACCCGACGTGCAACCCAAGTTTAACCTGGATCAGTATCTTACCGAGGGCGTCGAGACCATCGTCAAGGATGCGCTCGCCGCCAGTTTGAAGAACCCCAAGGAAACGGCGTTTCTATTTACCTATGCGCTCGCGGCGAAACGCGCGGCCAACACGCGCGAATCGCATGCGGCCAAAGGCAAACACATTCCGTCCTTTCTGATTGCGAGCATCACGAACCGCTGCAACCTGCATTGCGCGGGCTGCTACGCGCGCGCCAACCATATTTGCCACGACGGTACGGAGGACGCGCTGCTCACCGACGACGAGTGGAACCGCATCTTCACCCAGGCGGAGCAGATTGGCGTTTCGTTTATCTTACTCGCGGGCGGCGAACCCATGCTGCGGCGCGGCGTAATCGAGCGCGCGGCAGAGCACCGGGACATTTTGTTTCCGGTGTTCACGAACGGAACGCTGCTCAGCGACTCCATGCTGCGCCTGCTGGACGAGCACCGCAACCTCGTGCCCATCGTGAGCATCGAGGGCAATCCGGAGCAGACGGATGCGCGGCGCGGCGAAGGCACCTACGCCAAACTGACGCAACATATGGCACAGATGCGGGACGCGGGCATTCTCTTTGGCGCTTCCGTTACGCTGACGACGGAGAATTTCCCCGTGGTCACCGGCGATGCGTTTTTGCAGTCGCTGCGTTCCTTTGGCGCGAAGGTCGTCTTTTTCGTCGACTATGTTCCCGCCGATCCGGGCACCGAGGCGCTTGCCCCCGGCGACGCGGAGCGCGAAGCGCTCGCCAATCGACTCGATCAGCTCCGCACAAAGCAGGACGGAACGATTTATGTCTCCTTTCCCGGGGACGAGCAGTATTCGGACGGCTGCCTCGCCGCGGGGCGCGGTTTCTTCCATATCAGTCCCAGCGGCGGCGCGGAGCCTTGCCCGTTCTCGCCGGTTTCGGATACCAACCTGCGTCAGGTCTCGCTGCTGGATGCACTCGACTCCCCGCTGTTTCAGCGTCTGCGCGCGAGCAGCCTGCTGGAGCTGCACCACACCGGCGCCTGCGCCCTGTTTGGGCGGGACGACGAGCTGGCCGCGCTCTGCGGCACGAACGCTTAACCAGAATCATACGAAGAAAACGGAGAACCCATGCGCATTCCTTTGACCGACCGTCTCCTGCCGAACTACACCCGCGCGGAGGAGATATTCCATATGGTGTCCCACATCGCAGGCGGCGTGTTTGCGTTTGTCGCGCTGCTGCTCTGCGTCATCAAATCGTCGCTCGGCGGCGACTTCACCGCAATCGCCTCGTCCATCGTCTACGGCGTGACCATGATCGTACTCTACTGCATGTCCAGCATCTACCACGGGCTGAAGCCCTCGCTCGGCAAAAAGGTGCTGCAGGTGCTCGACCACTGCTCGATCTATTTTATGATTGCGGGCACGTATACGCCAATTCTGCTCGTCGCCGTGCGGCCGCTGCATCCCGCGCTTGCTTGGAGCGTCTTTGGCGCGGAGTGGGCGCTGACCGCGCTGGCGGTGACGTTGACCGCCATCGACCTCAAGCAGTACCGCGTGTTCTCAATGTTCTGTTACCTGTTTATGGGCTGGGCAGTTGTGTTCTTCGCACCGGTTGCCATCCACACGCTGTCCGCGGCGGGGTTCTGGCTGCTGCTCTCGGGCGGGCTGGCGTATACGCTTGGCGCGATTCTCTACGGAATCGGCTCGAAGAAGCGCTGGTTCCACGGCATGTTCCATGTGTTCGTGCTCGCAGGCAGCATTCTGCAATTTCTGGCGATTTTCCTTTACGTTTTATAAAGCTTTCGCGCAACACAAAAATCTCCCTCACGGGAGATTTTTTTGATGCTATAGCGCTTATACTTCTATCTCGCTCTTTAGATGAAAGCTGCTTCGATCGAAGGTCAGCAGTCCTTCGTCCCGCATTTTGCACAGCTCGTTGCTCATCGCACTGCGGTCCACGCAGAGATAGTCCGCGAGCTGCTGGCGGTTAAACGGAATCTCAAACGTCTCGCTGCCCGCCGCGAGCGACTGGCCGGAGAGATAGGAAAGCAGCTTCTCCCGCGTGGTGCGCTTGCTCATGTGCGAGAGTTTTCGCGTGAGCGCGAGGTTCTTTCTGGCGCTCTCCGCGAGCACGTTCTGCACCAGCCGCGTGTGAAAGCGGCATGCGCTGGAGCAGATTTCGAGCATGCGGCGGCTGTCCACGAGCATAATCCGGCTCGGCTCCTCCGAAACCACGCTCACGCGCAGCAGTTCGCCCGGCAGAAACGCATAGGACTCCGCGAACAGATCGCCCGGCATGGCGTCCGCGAGGATGTTGCGGTTGCCCCAGAAGTCCTCTTCAATCACCTGCGCCCGCCCAGAAAGCACCAGGCCCACGGCGGAAACGTCCTCCCCCTGACGGAGGATGATTTCGCCCTTGGCGAAGTCGCGATAGCTCGGCTTCAGGCAGTCCAGCAGGGTTGGCAATTCTTCCTCCGTGGTGCCGCGAAACAGCGACGTTTTCTTTAAGAATGTAAGTGGAACTTGCATTTGGTCTCCATTTTTTGAATTTGCTCGGTATCGTTTGTCTTTTCGAAAAAAGACCGTGCAACCTGTAATTGAGCCTAATTTGTTGTATTTGCAACGGTTTTGTTTGTCTTATCATAGTATACTGAGCGCACAACGTCAAGAGAAAACACGACACCCGACAGAAAGGATGTACCATATGATTCGAAAGATTATCCAGATTGACGAGGAGCGCTGCAACGGCTGCGGCGCCTGCGCAAACGCCTGTCAGGAGGGCGCCATCGCCATGGTCAATGGCAAAGCCAAGCTCATGCGGGACGACTATTGCGACGGCCTCGGCAACTGCCTGCCCGCCTGCCCGACGGGAGCGATCACGTTTGTGGAGCGCGAAGCAGCTGCCTTCGATGAGGCGGCGGTTCAGGCGCACCTCGCGAAGGAAACGCCCGCCGCGAAGCCCGCGCCGAAAGCATCCCCGCTCGCCTGCGGCTGCCCCGGCTCGCAAAGCCGCCGGATCGAACGCGCGACGGAAGCCCCCGCAAAACACGAGCCCTGCGCCTGCTCCTCCGCGCCGTCCCAGCTCGGTCAATGGCCGGTTCAGATCAAGCTCGTTCCGGTCAACGCGCCCTATTTCGACGGAGCGCGCCTGCTCGTCGCCGCGGACTGCACCGCGTTTGCGCGCGCGGACTTCCACGAGCGGTTCATCAAGAACCATGTGGTGCTGATCGGCTGTCCCAAGCTGGACATGACGGATTACGCCGAGAAACTCACGGAAATTCTGCGCAACAACGCCATCAAGAGCGTCACCGTTGCGCGGATGGAGGTCCCCTGCTGCGGCGGCATGGAACGCGCGGTGCAGACGGCGATGATCAACAGCGGCAAGATGATCCCTCGGCAGGTGGTGACTATACGCACCGACGGCGAGATTCTCGACTGATTGCCTCTACTATAAACGGGCGTAACCCAGCCGGGTATACGCCTGTTTTTCGTTTATACGCAAGAAAATATGTGCATACAAATAAACGAGAATCATGAATATGATCCGAATTCAAGCAGTTCTTGCAATCGTACAAAATCGTGATAGAATAAAAGTGTGGTATATACAACAATCTACTGTGAGAGGAAGGATTGAATTGGATACAAACGATAAGCCAATCTTTCGGCAGATCATAGACAGCATCAATTCCGGTATCGAATCCGGCGTGTACAACCGCGGCGATGCAATCCCTTCCGAGCCAGAGCTCTGCCGCCTGTTCGACACCACTCGCATGACCGTCCGCCGCGCGATCGATCAGCTTGTCAGCGAGGGCAAGCTCTTTCGCATCCAAGGCAAAGGTACCTTCGTTTCACAGCTGGAGCTCAACAAAACCTATCAAAAGCAGGGTTTTTCGAGCAATATGCTCTCGCTTGGTATGCATCCCTCCAGTCGAGTGCTCTTTTTAGGAGAATGCGCGCCAGGCGAAATGGTTCGCCGCCATCTCGATCTGGAGCCCGACGAGCCCGTCTTCTGTCTCAAGCGGATTCGTCTGGCGGACGAGGAGCCAATCGCGATTGAGCGCGTCTGGATTTCGCTCAAGAAATACCCGCTCCTGCTGCAATACGACTTCTCGCAATTATCGCTCTACGACGTATTAAAGCGCGAGTATGGCGTGGAGGTTGCCTATTCCAAGCAGCGCATCAACGCCGTAACCATTGAGGGTGAGGATGCGAAGTTGCTGTTCGGCCAGAAGAAGGGCGTCGCGCTCCGCATCCGCAACGTGGATTACGGCAGCGCAATCAAGCCCATTGCCGCGTCGGACTCCTATTATCACGGCGGCCGCTACACCATGGATGTCGTGATTTAATTTCAAAGAATAGCGTATTCGCTCAGCATCGCTTTACGCAACAAGGCCGCCCAAACGGGCGGCCTTGTGTTTTTGTTCCTGTTATATCTGGTCATTCAACCGCTTGCAGTACGCGATACAGCAGGTCGTAGAGCGTCTTTGCCTCTTCCTGCGAAAGCGGAATGCACTTGCTCATCTTCGCGGGCACCTCGAGCGCGCGCTGCTTGAGCGCCTCGCCCTTGCCGGTCAGCGTCACGATCACGCTGCGCTCGTCCGCCGCGCTTCGCGTCCGGGTGACCAGGCCCTGTGCTTCCATCTTCTTGAGCAGCGGAGTCAATGTCCCGCTGTCGAGGTAGAGACGTTCGCCAAGCTCCTTCACGCTCAACGAGCGGGACTCCCAGAGCGCCATCATCGCAATATACTGCGTATACGTCAATCCAATTTCGTCGAGAAACGGCTTGTAGAGTCGAACGACCTCTTTGGACGCCGCGTAGAGCGGAAAGCACAGCTGGTTTTGCAGCAGCAGCGCTTCGTATCCGCGCGTTTCGGACGACGCTTTCCTTTCTTCATTCATGGCAATCGCTCACCTTTCCTGCCATACTTCTTGTTTGGTTACAGCAGAGCGGCAATGTCCGCTTCCATGCTGGCGGGCGTATCCGCCGGCGCGTACCGACGCACCACGTTGCCCTCGCGGTCAATCAAAAACTTGGTAAAGTTCCACTGAATCGTTGCGCCCAGCGCGCCCTTCTTTTCCTTCTTCAGGTAGGCAAACAGCGGGCTGGCGTCTTTACCGTTGACATTGATCTTGGCAAAGCGGGGAAACGTTGTTCCGTAGTTCAGCGTGCAAAAACTGTTGATCTCTTCGATGGTCCCGGGCGCCTGTCCTGCAAACTGGTTGCAGGGGAAGTCCAGAATCTCGAAGCCCTTGTCCTTGTAGGTGTCGTAGAGCTTTTGCAAACCCTCGTACTGCGGCGTAAACCCGCAGCCGGTCGCCGTGTTGACAACCACCAGAACCTTGCCTTTGTAAGCGGAGAGCGAAACATCCTCCCCTGCTTTATCCTTTACCACAATATCATACAACCCCATGGTCTTATCTCCTTTCGGGAATTGCAAACCGCAATTCGTTTTCTTCAATTAGATTGTAAACAATACTTTAAATAATGTCAAGAACTATTATCATATATTCTCATATTCACAATAAATAAAGCGTTTCTATTCTTTCGCTCTAAACTGCAATAAGTGATTTTTTAGTTCTTACACAAAAAAAGAGAACAAAAAACAAGTGCCGCTGTTTCCAATCCGGCTCTCTCTTTCAAAAAAAGAGTGAACAAAGAAAACAAGAACCGCTGTTTCCAATCCGGCTCTCTATTTCAAAAAAAGAGAGAATAAAAAAACAAGAGCCGCTGTTTCCAGCGGCCCTCGCTCTAGCCCGGGGGTCTACCCCCAAATGTGTTGCCCTTTACGCGATCTCCAGCTTGCGGGAAGTGGGCAGGGTTTCCTGCCGTTTGGGCAGGGTCAGCTTGAGCACGCCGTTTTCGTAAGCGGCGGCAATGTCCTCGACGCGGATGCCGGTCATATCAAAGCTGCGGCTGAAGCTGCCATAGCTACGCTCGCGCTTGATATAGTTCCCCTTGCTGTCCTTCTCGTCCGTGCTCTCCGTGCGTTCGGCGCGGATGGTCAGCGTATCGCCTTCGATGTTCACGCTGATGTCTTCCTTCTTAAATCCGGGCAGGTCGGCTTCGAGCAGATAGTGCTCGCCTTCATCGCGAATGTCCGTCTTGAAGTCGCGAACAGCCGTTTCGCCAAAGAAGCGGCGCTGCATGTCATCGAGTTCGTCAAAGGGGTTGTAGAAGGTCACGTTGCGTTTTCTGGTGTAAGGTACAAGTTCAAACATAATTCATTCTCCTCCTCAGAAAAAAATGATGGTATTTCAGTTTGCCTCCCCTTTGCGGCGTTTCGTCCTCAAAGAGGGGCTTTTTTGGAACAACTGTATCTTACAAAAACATTTTTACAAAAAAATAGACGCGTTGTAATGGAATTGTGAAATTTAGCACTCATCATTCAGGAGTGCTGATTGTGTAGTGTACAATCTTTATTTTCCTTGCTTTGATCGAAAGAAATGCGCTCAAATTCAGTATCCTTTCTTGCAAAACATGTGCTGACACGCTATATTGCAATCATCGAATCTTCTTTTGGGGGAACCAATATGGAAATCAAACGCTTGGAACAAAACGAGGAATGGGCGCACACCGGCATCGTCGAGGCGGGAAATCTCGTGTTCGTCAGCTACTGCATGAAGAACGAGGGCCAGTCGATCGAAGACCAGATGCACGGCGCGTTCGACGTGCTCAGCGAACGGCTCGCTGCCGCTGGGCTAACGCTTTCCTCCGTCGTACAGATGGACTGTCTCTTTCGGGACATTGCGGATCTGATGTTTCTGGCAGACGTGATTAAACAACGTTTTCCAAACGCCTATCCCGCGCGAAAGGCTTACGAAACGAAGTTTATCCGCGAGGGCATTCGGTTTCAGGTGGACGCCATCGCATATAAATCGTAGTAGCTCGGTATTCTAACCAGTCGGAATGCGAACACAAAAACAGGGATATGGCGCTGCCATATCCCTGTTTTATAAAACCCGTTATACCGGTTCGTCCGTTCTCGATTCTTTCTTAATCAACCGAATCACGACGATGTACATCACAATCACAAACGCCGCAAACAGCAACGTGGAGAGCACGCTGCCCAACATTGCGCAGGCGTCGTAGAACCCATGCAGCACAACGGCAATTAAAAACGCGGCCCAGAGATTGCGCCGCCGCCCGCCAATGTTGCCCACATCCTGGCAGAGCTTGGCCCGCGCGTAAAAATAACCCATGTAGACCGCAAAGCCCATGTGCGCGGGGATTGCCAGCACTGCGCGGTAGATCGCCGCCGTCAGTCCGTAGCCCATGACGTAGCTGATGTTCTCAAACGCCGCAAACCCCAGCGAGAGAAACACGGCGTAGACAATGCCGTCGAAGCGATAGTTGAAGTTCGGGTCCTTCCAGGTGCGCCAGCGCAAAAAGAGAAACTTTGCGCCCTCTTCGACCACGGCGACCACCAGAAACGCAAAAATGATGGAATACGCCGGATCATCCTCGGATAAGAACGCCTGCAAGATCCCTTTCCCCAGCGTCTCCAGCACAACCGCGACCAGCGCCGCGGCAACGCCGAGAAACGCAAGCCCCGTGAGCAGTCCCGGCGGCTCCTTCTCAATCGTGTCCTTGCGGTAGATGTAGCGCATTAAAAACAGCGCGGGCAGCAGCGCCGCCAGCAGGTAGAGAATGATAATCGCCGCTCTTGGCAGAGAACTCAACACGAATTTACCGCCTTTCTGTGATCCCAATGTAGCAGGATCGCCCGATGCGTTCCGCCCGGTACGTGATGGGCAAATTTAGTCGTGGTTCGTAAAGCGGCGCTTGCCGCAAGCCGAGTCGAACAGAATCCGGTGGACAGCGGTCACCGCCGTCACCTCCGGCGTGCACTGATAGTTGGGCGTTCCACAGTGCTCCAGAAGCAGCCGAAGCCCGTGCTCCTTCACCTCGCCGGAGAGCAGCTCGGCGGAGCCGTAGCCAATGATGCTTTCGAAGTCGCAGGTCAGGCCGCCATGCCCGTTTTCGACAAACCCGTGGCAGATGTCCGCTTCCACGCAGACCAGCGGGTACTTCTTAAGTAGTTCCGCCTTTCGCCCTTCGAGCGCGCCGTGAAAATAGACCGCGATGGAACCTTCCGTCTGCTCGTAACCAAATGAAACGGGCACGATGTAGGGCGCGGCCTCGTCTGAAATGCCGATTCGAATCGTGTCGCAGCGGCGCAGAACGTCCGCAATCTCATTTAAACTGGTAAACTCCCGATCTGCTTTTCGCATAGTGTATCCACCTTGTCTTTGGATTTCCTTCTGAGAATACCATACTTTTCCTGCGCAAGAAAGCCGTTGTATAGTCGAATTTCGCGAAGAACTATATAATATTGAAAATTCTGCGAGTGCTATGATTTTTCATGATTCGAGTTCGCGAGTTTCGCCGAGTGGAAAATCGCGTTCCAGTGTGGTATGATAGCTTAATACAACTTTTTGATACTCCAGCAACAGAAAATTTCCGCAATTCAACGTTACCCGACGGAAGAAATACATTCTCACCGGGTTACCCCGTGCGCAGCGAGCCGCCCGGCATAACAGGATCAACTGCCTATGACGCCAAAAGAGACAGCCAG
Organism: Clostridia bacterium; assembly: GCA_036804025.1. Lineage (GTDB taxonomy): Bacteria > Bacillota > Clostridia > Christensenellales > CAG-138 > UBA7703. Next base: position 11,761 of record DAIRTE010000051.1, read on the forward strand.
CCGAAAGAAAACCAATATCTATATGACGAACCTGTCCGTCATCGCGGTCGTCGTCATGGTGCTGGTCACCATCGCGAGCGTGTTTGTCTATCGGGCGCTCATTCACAGCACCGTTAAGCTCGACGTCGGCGGCAACCAGTTTTATACCTATCATATTGCAATGGTCACGGAGTCCCAGTCCGACCCCTTCTGGAAGAACGTCTGGCTCGCCGCCAGCAAGGAAGGCGCCGAGATGGACGCCTATGTCGAATGGATCGGCAGCACGTTTACCGAGCAGTTTCCGCTTGCCATGCAGCTTGAAATGGCGATTGACGCCAAGGTGGACGGCATCCTGATTCAGCCGGACGGTTCCAGCGAGGTCAAGCGCCTGATTGCAACCGCCATCCGCAAGGGCATTCCCGTGATCACCGTGATGTCGGATGCGCCGGACAGCGGGCGGCAGGGCTTCGTTGGCTTCAACAGCTACGATATCGGTCAGCTATACGGCCAGCAGGTTTATGTCGCCATGGCGCAGTCGCCCAACCAGTGCCACGCGGTTGTGCTCTTTGGTGGCGACCTTTCGGAAAACACGCAAAACATCATCTATTCCAGCATGGTGGAGAGTTTGGAGGGAACCAATGTCGAGCTCGACGTGCTTTCCATTGATAACAGCAACGTCTTCTCGGCGGAGGAAGCCATCCGCGAGTTGGTCGTCTCCTCCCCCTCCGACGGCAAAACCGCGCCGGACGTGCTGATTTGCCTGAACGCGACCAACACGATCTGCGCCTATCAGGCGGTGGTCGATCACAACAAGGTCGGCGAGATTCAGATTCTGGGCTACTACGATTCGGATGAAATTCTGACCGCCGTGGAGAAACGAATCATTCAGGCGACGGTCGCCGTGGACGCAAACCGCGTCGGCGCCGCCAGCGTAGACGCGCTGATGGAATACCTGCAATTCAGCCGCACAAGCGACTTTACGCAGGTGGATCTCAGCGTCGTAACCGCCGGAAACGTCGCCAACTATCGGCAGCACATCACCGCTGCGGAGGAAACTCCATGAAGCTGCTGCCCGGACTCCAACGAAAATTCGTCAATCTGCCGCTTCGAACCAAGCTCGTGCTCGTGTTCGCGTTTACCATGCTGATGGTCGGCTTTGTCAACATCTACATGCAGGTCAGCATCAACAGCGTCGTGAGCACCATCGACAAGGTCTACGCGAGCAACATCAGCCTCAATCAGCTGCTGGACACGCTGGACGGCGTGCAGGACAACATGTTTCGCTATCTCAACACCAAGAGCACCTCCGCGCTCAACGACTACTACGTCAGTGAGCAGTCCTACAGCGAGCAGATCAGTAACCTCAACGACCGCGCAACGGACAACCCGCTCAAGATTACGGAGAAGAACATTCGAAACATTTCGGATCAGTATCTCCAGCTCACCAGCGCCGCCGTCGCCGCAAAGCGCGGGCGCGACGTGGAGCGCTACCGCTCGAACTATGAGGACGCAAACCGGCTCTACGGCTACCTGAGCACATACATCAACGAGCTCAACAACGCGCGCTTTAAGACCAACGCGGAGAGCTACAATACGTTTCGAACGTCGCTGGGGTACATGCAGACGTTCAGCACGGTGATTCTCTTTATCGCGATTCTCGGCAACATGATCATCCTCCTGCTGTTGTCGAGCACGATCACCAAGCCGCTGACCAAGCTCGCGCGCCAAGCCGAGCAGGTCGGCAAGGGCGATTTTGACGTCGATTTCATCTCCGTGGAGTCCAGGGACGAGGTTGGCGTGCTGGCGGACGCGTTTAACAAAATGATCAACAGCTTGAAGGAACACGTTTCGCAGATCAAAGCGCAAATGGCCGAGGAAAGTCGTCTCAAGGAAACCCAACTCCGTATGGAAAGCAGCCTCAAGGAAAGCCAGCTGATCTTTTTACAGTCCCAGATCAACCCGCACTTTCTGTATAACACGCTCAACGCGGGCGCACAGCTCGCGATGATGGAGGGCGCGGAAAAGACCACGCTGTTCGTCGAGAATCTCGCGGACTTCTTTCGCTACAGCGTCAAGCACGCCGGACAAACCTCTACGCTGGCGGACGAGATTAGCCAGGTGGAAACCTACCTGCATATCATCAACGTTCGGTTCTCCGGCGAGATCCATTATATGAAGACCGTCACCGGTTCGATCGACCGCATCGCCATTCCCGGCGTCATCCTCCAGCCCATCGTGGAGAACGCCATCAACCACGGACTGCGGGACGTGAAATGGGAAAAGCACATTGAACTGACCACGCGCGAACAGGGCGACCAGATTCGCGTGACCATCTTCGACAACGGAAAGGGCATGACCCAACCGGAGATCGAAGCCATCCTTCAAGGCGAGCCGATGTTGATCGAGATGGAAGGCCAACCGCACCGCGGAACGGGCTTGAAGAACGTCATCGAACGCCTGCGCATCTACTACGACGTGCAGGACGTATTTGAAATCACGAGCGAAGGCCCGGGCAAAGGAACCAGCGTCAGCATCATCCTACCAAAACCAAACGGGCATGCCCTTCGCTAATACACAACAGCCTCAGTTTTAGCGAAAAGCCTCAACCGTAGCGATTCGATTTCACCAACACAAGCAATCCAGTATCCACCGCAAACTCAAATTGGAGTAAACACGCATGTACAAAATCCTCTTGGCGGACGACGAGGGAATTGAACTCGACGCGCTCCGCTTCATCCTCGAAAAAAACTTCAGCGGCCAATGCGAAATTGAAACCGCAAAAACGGGCTACGACGCGGTCGAGCTCGCGGAGCGGTTTCGGCCGGACATTGCCGTGATGGATATTCGCATGCCCGGCATCAACGGCATGGAAGCGATTCAGGCCATGCAGGCCTTCCACCCCGGCATTCTGTTTATCGTGCTGACCGCCTACGATAAGTTTGAGTACGCCAAGGAGGCAATCAGCCTCTCGGTCTTCGAATTTTTGACGAAACCCGTCAATCGAATGGTGTTTTCGGACGCCATGCGCCGCGCCATGAGCAAGGTGGACGCGGAGCGCAAAACGCGCAATGCGGCGCTCAAGAACCGCGAGCGGCTCGAGAACATGATTCCCGTGCTCGAAAGCAGTTTTGTCTACATGCTGCTCATGCAGAGCGGCGACGCTTCCAATTATCAGCGGCTGTTCGACACCATGGGAATTGAAGCCGCCTGCGCAACGATTATGGTGCTGGAGCTCACGAAGTCCGTCGGCGGGGATCTGCTCGATCTCGACATCAAGGCCAACGAGGTATATGCCTCCATCCGCGGTCTCATCAAGGAATCGTTCCCCTGCATCGTCGGCCCTGCCATGGCAAATCGCGTGATCATTGCCCGACCGGCGGACGAATCCGAAAACGAATACTACGAGCGGTTGCTCCTCATTGAGCAGGGGCGCACCCTCGCGCACCGCGTTGAGGACAAAATCGGCGTGGAGTGCAAGCTCGGCATCGGCACAACCACGAGTCTGGACCACCTCTGCGAGAGCTACTCACAGGCCGTCAAGGCCGTGAAGCACTGCAAAGGCATTGTGTCGCACTTCAACGACCTGCCCATCGCCCCGGTTTACGAGGCGGGATACCCCATCGAGCGAGAGAAGCATCTGGAAGAGATGGTACTGCGTGGGGACGTGCAGGGCGCCGTTTCCGACGCGGAGGTCTTCTTTCAGTGGATGATCGACCAATACCCGGGGCACGACATGGCCATCCGGCTCAAGGTGCTGGAGTTTGTGCTTCGCGCGGAGTATGCCGTGTTCCACGAAGGCGGTATGAAGTACCATTTTCTGGATCGGGACGACTATCTGCAAACCGTGCTTGCGACAGAGAATTACGACGATCTCAAGGCCTGGTTCTTCCTCAAGATTGCGCAGAGCGCGCGAAACGTTTCCACCAAGGCGGACGAAAAGGCGAACCGCACCATTGCCAAGGCGCGCGCGTTCATCGACCGGAATTTTCAGCGCGATCTGACGCTGGAGGAGGTCTCGCGCGAGGTGCACGTGAGCCCGTATTATTTCAGCAAGCTCTTTAAGGAACAGACCGGCGAAAACTTCATCAACTACCTGACCCTGAGACGCATCGAAACCGCCAAGCAGCTGCTCTCGGACGGACGGCTGAACGTGAAAAGCGTCTGCACGGAGATTGGCTACAACGACCCCAACTATTTCTCCCGTCTGTTCAAGCGCTTCGAGGGCATAACTCCGACGGAGTATCGGGAGCAGTTCGGCAAGGGAATCAACGGATAGCCCTCGCTTGATTCAAAGAGAAGCGTCCGTCGCAGACCAACGAAGAATGGAAGAATGAATGAAGAATCATCGAAACGATCGAAAGGAGAACCGAACATGACCGCTGCCCAGCGAAGTAAGCGTTTCGTTTCGCTTCTGTTTGCCGTTTTGTTCCTTTGCGCCCAGCTCTTTGGCTGTTCCAAGGGCGGCGCGCAGCAAAACGACGCGGATCACGGAACAAAAAAGCCTTTGATCGGCATTTCCTTTGACTCGTTTCTAATTGAGCGCTGGCAGCGCGACCGGGACGTGTTTGTCTCAACGGCGAGCGAACTCGGCGCGGAGGTCAACGTTCAGATTGCAAACGGCGATCCCAAGGAACAGGTCGCGCAGATTGAGTACTTTATTCAGAAAAACGTGGACGCAATCGTCGTCGTCGCGGTGGACTGCTATGGCCTTGCGGACATTGTGCAAAAGGCGCACGACGCTGGCATCTACGTCGTTTCTTACGACCGCCTCGTCATGAACGCAAACACCGACCTCTATATCTCGTTTGACAACGAGATGGTTGGCGAGCTGATGGCGCGCGCGCTCGTCGCGCATATGCCAAGCGGCGGCAACATCGTCAGCATCGCCGGGTCTCCGGCGGATCAGAACGTGGCGCAGGCGCAAAAGGGATTTGACAAGATCATTGAAAAGAGCAACCTGCATGTCGTAGTCGAGGAGTACGCGCCAAACTGGCTGGCGGAAACCGCGTACAACGTGATCAACAAGACGATTGCCAAGGGCATTACCTTCGACGGCGTGCGCTGCGGAAACGACGACCTCGCCAGTCAGGCGTTCCTCGCGCTCTCCGAGCACCGACTCGCGAGCAATGTCTGCCTCGTTGGTCAGGACGCGGACCTCGCCGCCTGCCAGCGAATTGTCGAAGGCACGCAGCTGATGACCGTCTACAAGCCGGTGGAGCGCCTCGCGCGGGAAGCCGCCGAGCTCGTCGTCGGACTGATTCAGGGCGAAAAGCTCAAGACGACGGACACCATTGACGACGGCAAGTACGATGTTCCCTATGAGAAGCTTTCGCCCATCATGGTCACGCGGGACAACATCGACGAGGTCATCATCGAAGGCGGATTTCACCGTCGCGAGCAGGTCTACTTGAATTTGGATTGATCCGACATCTTTTTTCCAACAAGGCGGGTTCCACCGCCGCGAGGGTCTACTTGAATTTGGATTGATCCGACATTTTTAGATGTGTTTTCAGGACGTTCGAACGAAATTCGAGCGTCTTTTCTGTTTTCTCCGGTTTTACGCACTGTAAATCACACGGAACTGCTCGTTTTTCTATACCGTTTCATTTGCCTTATTCCTAGTAGGATTTTGCTGATTAGGATATTTTTGTCATTCTTTTCTCTTAGTAACGCAATATTCTGCTAAAAGTGAAAATTTCACAGGAAAATAAGCCAATTTTAAGCAGAAATTCACCGATATCTCCTATTTCTGGTTGCTTTCAGTTGTGATAACTTGTAAATACAGCCAGGTCGGCATATCAAACACATCATATCTTAAGGAGGAGAAAGTACACATGAAGAAACTCATTAGCGCTCTCTTGGTCATCGCAATGCTGTTCGCAATGGCAGCCTGCGCCGCGACCCCCGCTCCCGCTGCGGCAGAACCCGCAGCAGCCGCAACCGAAGCTCCCGCTGCAACGGAAGCACCGGCGGCCGCCCCGAGCTTCGTTGGCATTTCGATGCCCACGCAGGACCTGCAGCGCTGGAACCAGGATGGCGCGAACATGAAAGAAAAGTTCGAAGCCGCCGGTTTCAAAGTAGATCTGCAGTATGCCAACAACGAAGTGGCAACCCAGGTCAGCCAGATTGAAAACATGATCTCCGCGGGCGTGAACGTTCTCGTTATCGCGGCCATCGACGGCAAAACCCTGACCCAGGTTCTTGGCACTGCCAAAGACGCGGGCATCAAAGTCATCGCCTACGATCGTCTGATCATGGACACCGACGCTGTCAACTACTACTGCACGTTCGACAACTACATGGTCGGCACCATCCAGGGCCAGTACAT
>DAIRTE010000052.1:0-12787 GCA_036804025.1 Clostridia bacterium
TGCTCGGCATTGCGCCGTACCTCCAGCAGGTTTGCCAGGGCGTCGTGATCGTCGCGATCATCTGGCTCGACTGCTTTGGCAGAAAGCGCAAACGCGAGGACGTTTAACCAATCTCTGTTTTCTTCAGCCTACTCCTCAAAAACCAGTCTTCTTCATCCGTGTTTGATTCCCTCCTTCCTCAAACGCAAAACCGCCGGTCTGGCCCGGCGGTTTTGCTGTGTTAATAGGTGTACGAAGACGGTTACTACCTCATCTGCGAACTGCGAAACTCGTTTGCGGCGCGGTTCATCGCGAGGAACCCTTCCACCGGAACATAGTCCGGAATGGAGTTGCCGCTGCCGAGCGCGAAACCCTTGTGCCCAATGCTCTCCTCAATGGTGCGAAATACGATGGATCGAATCTCCTCCTCCGAGCGCAGGCAAAGAACGTTCATGTCGATACCGCCGAGGTTGCAGATGCGGTTGCCATAGAGCTCCACCCAGGTGGAGAACGGCGCGATGGCGTCCTCGTTCGAATGCTTGCCGTCGATGCCGGTCGCGATGATGTCCTCCATCACCGGAAAGATTCGCCCGCAGGAATGCAGCAAAAACGGACGCCCTGCGTCGTGTGAAATCTGCACGATGTCGCGGTAGACGGGCAGGACAAGGTTGCGAATATCCGAGTAGGAGATCAGCGTGTTGCTCTGAAAGCCAAGGTCGTCCCCCATGCGAAAGACGCAGTAGGCGGCGGAGTAGTCCTTTGCAAATCGCTTCCAGATGACGCGGTAGAGGTTGCCGACGGCGGCGAAAAGATCGTCGTACAGCTCCGGATCATCGTCCGATAGATAGCAAAGATCCATGTAGCCCGTGATATCCTCGACGGTTTCAAACACGCCGTAGCCCGGGCCGCCAACGGCGCGCATATTCTCCGGCATCGCATCGGCAAGCAGCTCAAAGTAGGCTCCGTTCTGCTCGAAGTACCAGTCCGGGATCTGCTCCCAGGGATAGCGGTCGAAATCCTCGCGATTGCGAATAACGCCGGGCACATGCCCGCGCAACGAACCGCTGCCGGGCATGGACTGCGGAATGCCGCGCTCAAACGAAACGGTGTCGTAGCCGTGCGTTCGCCAGAAATCGATGTATCGTTGGAAAAACAGTCTCTTTTCCTCGGTTGTTCCGTCGAGAAGCCGGCAGAGCTCCTGCCCCGTCGCTTTCTCCATAAACGGCGCGTCGATGTGGTGCTCGTAAATCGGCATGCGATCCGGTGTTTGATTATACATTGCCTTAACAAAGTGGGTGTAATTCGGCTCAATTTTCATTTGAATCCCATCCTTATGTACAACGTAGTCTGATCGTATCAAACGCCGTTCGATTTGTAAATAGCCCCAAAAGAGCGAATATTCGGGAGAAAGGCCAAACAGATCGAGAGGGCACGCAAAAAACATGAAAAATAACATTTGACAAACCGATTTGATCTTAATACAATGAATTAAGTAAAACAAATCAACCAACGCTCTTTCGTTATTGCGACAGCTGGTGACCCCCGATCGTGTCGTAAATCAAAAAATCGAGGCAGAAAATGGCCACTCGCAACATCAACAACGAAATAATGAAAGAGAACAACTCCAAACTCGTGATGGACGTCATTCGCCGTCGAAAGAATATCTCCCGAACAGAACTGGCAAAGCGAATCGGCATGACCCAGGCGTCGGTCACAAACATTGTCAACAACCTGATTCAGCGTGGCTTTTTAATTGAGACCGGCGAAGCGGAGTCCAACGGCGGTCGCAGACCGATTTTGCTGGACATCAACCCGAACGCGGGTTACGTGGTCGGCATCAATCTTACCGCAACCGCGCTCTACTGCATCGTAACGGACTTTTCCGCCAACATTCTGGTCTCGGAGAACGAAGAAGTCGACGTTGAACGCGGCGTCCATGCGATTCTGGGGCAGGTCATCGAGCTGGCAAAGCGCTGCATAGCCGCTTCCGGCGTGAGCAAGGACCGAATCCTTGGCGTCGGCATCGTGTCCGCAGGCCCGTATGATTACGAGAGCGGCGTTATGATCAACCCGCCGAACTTCAAGGGCTGGGACAATGTCCACATCAAAGAGATCATCAGCAGCGCGCTGGAGCTTCCCGTCCTATTTGAAAAGGAGACTCCCGCCGCGGCGCTGGCGGAATATTGGTTTGGCGACGCTTCCCGCGCGCGCAGCCTGTTTTTGATCAGTATTTTCGACGTTGGCATCGGCGGAAGCCTGGTGCTCGACGGCAGAGTCTATCACGGCTTCAAAGGCGGCGCCGCCGAAATCGGGCACATGACCATTGATCCGGCCGGGAAACAATGCGCCTGCGGCAACTTCGGCTGCCTCGAGACCATGGCGGACGGGCGCGCAACCACGGAGCACTACCGCCGCACCCTCAAGCTGGATCATCTGGAGATGCAGAAGCTCGGCGTGGACGATATTTCCAAGGTTGATCTGCACTTTTTACAGCAACGGGCGGCGCAAGGCGACGAACTCTGCGTGCGCGAGCTTGAGCGAAGCGCAAACTACATCGGCATCGCGCTGCAGAACGTCATTCAAATGTATAGCCCGGATACCATCGTGATGGCGGGAGAGTTTGTGGACAACAGCAATCTGCTCTCCGAGCGAATCATCCGCACGGTAAAGGGGCGGCACTACTTCAGCCACATGCCGGAGATCAAGATCTACCGCAGCAGACTTGGAGCAACCATTTTCCCGCTCGGCGGCGTTGCCCTCGTACTACAGAAATACTTCAATATGTAAGTTCGGCAACATCCCAACAGAAGATCAAAGCAAGACCAAATCAGCCTATCCGGAACAAAGAAACCGCATCAAACACGCAATCATCTGGAACTGACCTAAACGAAACTCAAACGAAACGAATTCTGAAATCATTGCGTAACGCAAGGATATCCCTTATCACCATAAACTAAATACAATGAATTAAGTAAGTAACGGAGACAAATAGACATGAAGAGATCGGAAGTCGAAGCGCACATTGCCTGGGCAAAGAAACTCATTGACGACACGGGATGCACACTGCCCGCGTTTGCATACTGGACGCTGGACGAATGGCGCGAAAAGGGCGCCCTGACGAGTGGCATGAAGAAGGTCATGCTCGGTTGGGACGTAACCGACTATGGCATGGGCGACTTTTCCAAAATTGGCAACGTACTGTTCACCGTGCGCAACGGCAGCTTGCGCGAACCCGGCGTTGGAACACCGTATGCGGAAAAACTGATTCCGATTCTGGACGGTCAGCGCCTGCCGATGCACTGCCACCACAGCAAAACCGAGGATATCATCAACCGCGGCGGCGGCGTGATGTTTATGAAGCTCTACAATTCCCTCCCGGACGGGTCGCCGGACTTCGCAAGCGACGTAACCGTGTTGTCCGACGGGCTGCCCATCACTGTGAAGGCGGGCGAAGAGTTCTATGTGACCCGCGGCAACAGCCTTTCGCTTACGCCGGGCATGTACCACATCTTTGGCGCCAAAACGGGCGCGGGGGACCTGGTCGTCGGCGAAGTTTCGTCCATCAACGACGACAACACCGACAATAATTTCTATGAGAACGTTCTGCGGTTTGTCGAACTCGAAGAGGACGTGCCCGCTACGGTCGTTCTCTGCAACGAATACGAAAAACTGCTCTGATTTTGCCGCGCGGACGCGCCGCGCCCTACTAAAAATTGAATTTCCCGAAGAGGGAATAAGCCGATAGGCACATTAAAAAGGAGGAAGAAACAATGAAGAAGAACTTGTTGGTTGTGATCTCGCTGCTCCTCGTGTCCGCCATGGTGTTTGGCTGCGCCCCCGCCGCGCAGACGGCCGAAGCACCCGCCGCGGCAGCGCCGGCGACCGAAGCCGCAACCGAAGCGCCCGCCCCCGAGAAGGAAATCGTCGTGGCCGGCGTTGTGTTCCAGGACGACCAGTTCATGAACATGCTGACCAAGGGCTATCAGGATGCCGCTGCGGATGCAGGCGTAAAGTGCCTCACCGACAACACGCAGAATGACCAGGCCAAAGAAGTTGAACTGATCAACACCTACCTCGCGCAGGGAGTCAGTGGCATCGCCATCGCGCCGCTGTCCTCCGACGCATCCGTTGCCGCGCTGAAAGCGGCCGATGAACAGGGCATGAAGGTTGCTATCACGAACATCAACCTCACAAACGCGCCGTTCATCGTTGGCGGATACACCTCCGACGACTACACGAACTGCCAGCTGGTTGGTGAAGTTGCCGCGAAGATCCTCAAAGAGCACTATGGCGACAAGACCCTCAAGATCGCGGTCGTCCAGTTTGCTTCCCTGCTGCCGGAAATCTCCGGTAACCGCGTGAAGGGCTACCTCGATGCACTCACCGCCGGTGGCGTGAAGTACGAAGTCGTTGCCGATCAGGATGCCTGGATGCAGGACACCGCGCTTGCAACCGCCGATGCAATCATCACCGCGAACCCGGATCTCGACGCGATCATCGCCGTGAACGACGGTGGCACGATCGGCTCCGCGCAGGCGGTTGTCAACGCCGGCAAGTCCGAGCAGATTCTCGTGTTCGGTCATGACGGTTCCGAGCAGATCGCCAGCATGCTTCTCGACGATGCCAACCCGCTGCAGGCGGTTGTTGCGCAGGATCCGTACGGCCAGGGCTACAACGCCATGTCCGTTCTGATCAAGGCCATCAAGGGCGAAGACGTCTCCGCAACGCAGGGCAAGTGCCAGTTCCTGCCGGGCATCGTCCTCTCCGTTCTGGACAAGGCTGCCATCACCGCATGGGTTGACACCAACTACCCTGGTTAAGTAACATACTCTTATACAGACGTATCAAAGCGGGGAAGAACTCGTTTCTTCCCCGCTGGATTGAACCAACGCACTCCCGATGAAAGGCTGACCCCAATGGCAATTTTACGCACTGAACATCTGTCCAAGGATTATCCGGGTTGCCGCGCGCTCGACGACGTAACCGTCAGTTTCGAAAGCGGCAAGGTGAACGCTCTGCTCGGAAAGAATGGCTCCGGCAAATCGACGCTCGTCAAGTGCTTTTCCGGCGCAATTCGTCAAAGTGCGGGCGAATTTTATCTGGATGATCAGAAATGCTGCTTCTCGAAGCCGACGGAAGCCTATAGCCACGGATTCGCCACGGTGTATCAGGAGATGAGCCTCGTTTCCGGACTGACGGTCACGGAAAATATCTTTCTTGGCAGAATGCCGAAAAAGGGCGGGCTGATCGACTGGAACAAGGCGCATGCCGACGCAAAGAAGATGCTGGACATGATGAAGGTCAACATCAACCCCAAAGAGATTGTATCCCGGCTCTCCATGTGGCAGTGCCAGGTGGTGGAAATCACCAAAGCGATGAGCTACCGCCCCAAAGTGCTCATGCTGGACGAACCAACCTCCGCGTTGGCGTCCAACGAAATCAACATTTTATTCGACGTGATTCGCGAACTGAAAAAGCAAGACGTCATCATCATCTACATCTCGCACAAATTGCACGAAATTCCGCAAATAGCCGATACCGTGACGGTGCTCCGCGACGGGCAAATGATTGGTAAGGTAAATATAGAAGACGTTCAGCACAAGGACATCCTGAGCATGATGTTTGGCAACGTTGCCATTCGCAATCGTCCGGCGGACATCGTGCCGACGGATGAAGTTGTGCTCAAGGTGGAAGACCTGAGCCGCGAAGGAAAATTTGAACACATCAGCTTCGAACTGCATAAGAGCGAGGTGCTCGGCATCGCGGGCATGCTCGGCTCCGGCCGAACGGAGCTGCTTAAGTCCATCTTTGGCGCGGACCCCTACGACAGCGGGTCGATCACCGTCAACGGTGTTCCGGTCAAGAAGAACGCCTCTCCGATTACGATGAAGAAGCATGGCCTCGGCCTTACCCCGGAGGATCGCAAGCAGGAAGGCCTGATTTTGATCCATTCCATTCGGGATAACCTCTGCTATGCGAGCATGTCCCGCACCGCGAAGGGCTGGCTGGAGAACAAGCGCATGCGCGCGGAGATTGCCGACGAGCAGGTGAACGGCCTGCAGATTAAGGTGCCGAGCGTCAAAGCCAGCGCCGGTTCGCTCTCCGGCGGAAACCAGCAGAAGGTCGTTGTCGGCAATTGGCTGAACACCCAGCCAAAGATCATGCTCTACGACGAACCGTCTCGCGGAATCGACGTTGCCGCGAAACAGCAGATTTTTGAAATCATGTGGGAGCAGTCCAAACAGGGCATCTCGACGATCTTTGTATCGAGCGAACTGGAAGAACTGCTGGAGACCTGCAACCGGATTCTCATCATGAGCGACGGCAAAATCACAGGCGAAGCCGTACCCGAGGATTTGTCGGTCGAAGCCTTATACTCAATGTGCATGGAGGATTGAACATGTCTAGCGATATCAAACGATTCAATAGCCGGAGCGTGAAAAACTTCGTGCTGGATCACATCATCGAAGTGCTGCTCATCATTCTCGTGGTGGTGATGTCCCTCGCTTCGAAAACGTTCTTCACCTGGCCAAACTGGGCCAACATCTTCCGGAACATGTCGATGAAGGGCGTTATCGCCTTCGGCATGACCATGGTCATCATCGCGGGACAGATCGATCTTTCCATCGGTTCCACCGTTGCGCTCAGCGGCGTTATCATTGCCCGCTGCTGCCGCGACCTGCCGGATCTACTGGGAATTTCGCTGACGGTTGCCTGCATCCTCGGCATTGTCCTATCGTTTGTGGTTGCGATTCTCATGGGCGTTGTGCACGGCTATGCGCAGCATAAGTTCGGAATGCCTTCGTTTATCGTAACGCTCGCCTCGCTCAACCTGCTCTACGGCGTTGCCGGTATGCTCAGCGGCGGTTTCCCGATTGCAAACGAGTTTCCGGATTGGTTCAACAAAATCGGAACCGGCAAAATCGGCGACGCGCAGGGCTTGCCCATTCCAGCCGTGATTCTGCTGGTGGTATTCGTTCTGTTCTACTTTATTATGAATTATACGACCACGGGCCGCGCAATCTACGCGGTCGGCGGCAATCCGGAATCCGCGCGTCTTTCGGGTATTAACGTTCTGACGACGAAGATCATCGTGTTTGCCTCCGTGCAGTGCATGTGCGTCATCGCCGGCATGATCAACAGCGCGCAGGTCATCGCCGGTTCCTACAGCTTCGGCAGAGGCTGGGAGGTGGACGTCATCTCCGCGGTCGTCATCGGCGGCACGAGCATGCTCGGCGGCATCGGCAAGGTTTGGGGGACGCTGATCGGCATCATCTTCCTCGGCGTCATCGTAAACGGCATGACCATTCTCAATCTCGATATTTACGCGCAGTTTGTTGTGCGCGCGGTACTGATGTTCTTCGCGGTAATGGTTGCGACCTTCCGCGCCAAGGCGAAAGCATAAGAAAGGGGTACACGATGAAGGAGATGACCTCGCTCGAACGCGTCCGCGCGGTGCTCAACGGCGAACTGCCGGATCGCGTGCCCGTCATTCCACAGGGTTTCATGTTCTGCGCGGCAAACATCGGCACAAAGATCGGACTGATCAACCGCGATCCGAAAAAGATGGCGGAGTCGCAAATCCGCACGCAGGAGCAGTTTGGCTACGACGGCTGCGTCATCGACGTGGACGACGCAACCCTTGCGGAAGCCTGCGGCGCACGGGCGCTATTTCGCGAAGACGGCGTTGCCATTGTCGACGAGGAGCACCCCGCGCTGGAGGACCTGCGCGACATCGACAGCCTCACATTGCCCGATCCCTACCGCTCCGGCCGTCTGCCGGAATGGCTGGAGACGACCAAGCGGATTATGGACGCGGTTGGCGACCATGTGTTCGTGATGGGACGCGCGGATCAGGGGCCGTTTGACCTGCTTTGTCTGCTGCGCGGCGCTCAGGATTTCATGATGGATCTGATCACCGAAGAGCCGGAGGTCATTCAGCACGCGCTGGAATGGACGACCAAGGCGCACATCATCTTTGCCAATGCCATGCTGGAGATTGCGCATTGCACCAGCATGGGGGACTCCTATGCGGGGCCGAATCTGGTTTCGCCCGCAACCTACAAAAAATTCGCCCTGCCCTATGAGCAGCAGGTGGTGCAGGCGGTGCAGACAAGCACGCGGCCATACTCGATTCACATCTGCGGCAACACGACAAAGATCATCGATCAAATGGCGCTGACCGGTTCCAAGATTCTCGAAGTCGACTGGCAGATGGATATGGGCCAAGCGCGCGCGGCGGTACCCGAGCATGTTGTGCTCATGGGCAACATCGATCCAAGCGATCCGCTCGTGCAAGGCAAACCGGAGGATGTTGACCGCAAGGCAAAGGAGATCATCGAGAGAACCAGAGGCCGCGGGTTGATTTTGAGTTCGGGGTGCGCCATGGGGGCGAACACCCCGCCGGAAAACGTTGCGGCAATGGTTGCGGCAGCAAAGAAGTACGGAACACACGAACAACTCCTGCGCATGCAATAAGAACCGAATAGAAAAGGGCGAGGGAAATCCCCTTGCCTTTCTTCTTAGGCAGTGACCAGAATACCGAATCGTCCATACGACGAAAAGGACACGATATGAATCAGAACGAATGGAACAAGAAAATCGGCCATCTTCAGCAGCTCGCGAGCATTCGAAAGGTGCGTTACGAGGGCGACGCGGCAGACAAGCAGACGGCGTATCTGGTGGAAAACGGCAAGCTCAGCTTTACGGTTGCCGCCTCTCTCGGCATGGATCTGGCGGACTTGCGCTTTGGTGGCGTGAACCTCTGCCACATCACGAAACCGGGCTGGCTGGCCAACAGCACCGATCCGGCGAACTTCATTCCCGGGGGAATGTTCTTTACCTGCGGGCTCAAGAACGTAGGCCCGCAGACCGCGAGCGAACCCGCGCACGGCAGGCAGCGCTTTCTGCCCGCGGAACAATGTAGTTCGTTTGTCGGGCAGGAGGGCAGCGCGCTCAAACTCCGCCTGTATGGCGAAGTGCGGGAGGCGGGGCTGTTTTCGAAGAATCTGCTGCGTAAACGCACCATTACGACCGAATACAACAGCGGCAGAATCGTTCTGCACGACGAAATCGTGAATCAGGGATTCGCGGACGAGGAGATCATGCTGTTGTATCACTTTAACACCGGCTATCCGCTGCTGGACGAGGGCGCAAAACTCGTAGCACCCAGCATCGCGCAGACCGCGCGGGACGCCGCGTCCGAGGCGGCAAGGGGAAAGAGCGATCTGTTCGTGATGGACGCTCCCAAGGACTGCTACCCCGAACAGGTGTTTTATCACGATCTGAACGCGGACGTACACGGCAATACCTTCTGCGCGCTCGAGAACGCGAAGCTCGGAATCGCTTTAAAGCTTTCGTTCAACAAGCAGGAGGTGCCGTTCTTCACGCAATGGAAGAGCATCGCTTCCGGCGATTATGTAATGGGGCTGGAACCGGGTAACTGCCACGTCGAAGGAATGGACAAGGAACGCGCGCGCGGCACGCTCCAGGTGCTCAAAGCCGGAGAAACCCGCTCGGTTACCATTACGTTGGACGTACTCTCCGGCGTGGAAGAACTGGCGGCATTGCAGCGGGAGGCACAGTCACTATGAAAGCGATGTATCTAAAGGCTCCCTATCAGTTTGAGTGCAGGGATGTTTCGCTGCGCGCGCCGGAGCGCGATGAGGTTGTCGTTCGCATTCGCGCCTGCGGGTTCTGCGGACACGATCTGATCCTTGCGCGTTATGCGGCAAAGGACTGGCAGCCGTTCGGGCACGAGTTCTCCGGCGTTGTCGAGGAGATTGGCGCGGACGTGACCAACGTTGCCGTGGGCGATGAGGTCGCAATTGAGACCTCCACATTCAACTTTTTGAGCGATGAGGCGAGAAACGGCCATCCGGAGCAGGATGTGCTGGGCCCGTCGTATATGAACATGCAGCACACCGCGATGGGCTTTGCCGAACGTACGGTGGTTCCCGCCTGCCTCTGCATCAAAACGAGCGGAATCCCGTTTGAACAGGCTTGCTTTCTGGAGCCGATGGGCGTTGCCTACGACTTGGCCCTGACCGCCGACATCCAGCTGGGTGACGACGTGCTGGTGATGGGGCTCGGCTCCATTGGTCTCATGGTGCTGCAAATGGCGAGGCGCAGCGGCGCGCGGCGCGTCTATGCCGCAGATCGAAGCTACCACGCCGCAAAGCTCGAACTGGCGAAGGAATACGGCGCCGACGAGATCATCTGCACGGACGAAGTCGATCTGGCGGAGTATCCGTTTGCGCGCGGCGGGGTGGATCGCGTGCTGGTGACCACGCCGCCTTCAACCATCGATGTGGCGACGCGCGTTGCCAATGTGAGCGGAATTGTCGCGTTTCTTGGCATCAGCTACGGCGATCAGGCGATGGTCGCGTTCGATTCCAACGTCGTGCACCTAAAGAAGTTGCAAATTCGCGCGTCCAACGCGATTCCGGCGCTGTATTTTCCACGCTGCATCGACCTGCTGCGCGCAGGGCTGGTGGACGTTTCCCGCCTCGTGACGCATACGTTTTCGCTGGAGCACGCGGCGGACGGGCTGACGCAATACATCGACGACCGGGAATCCGCAATCAAGGCCGTGATGATCAACGCTGCAGAACCGATCGACTGACCACCACTACGACAACAGAGGAGAGAACAGGATGAGAACATACGATATTGTTGCGCTTGGCGAGCTGCTGATTGATTTTACGACCTGCGGAATGTCCGCAAACGGCATGCGGTTGTTTGAGCAAAATCCCGGCGGAGCGGTCTGCAACGTGCTTTCAGCGATGGCCCGACAAGGGGACAAGACCGCGTTTATCGGAAAAATCGGCAACGATATGCACGGCGCGTTTCTAAAAGAGTCCATCGAAAGCGTCGGCATCGACACGCGGGGCGTGATTGTGGCGGACGACGTCTTCACGACGCTCGCGTTCGTGGAGCTTTCGCCTTCCGGCGAGCGCTCGTTTTCGTTTGCGCGAAAACCGGGAGCGGATACATGCCTTCGGGCGAGCGAGCTCGATGAAGAACTGCTCAAAAGCACGCGCGTGCTGCACATTGGCTCCCTGTCGCTCACCAACGAGCCGGCGCGAAGCGCGACCTTGCGCGCCATCGAGATCGCCAAGGCGGCGGGCGCAATCATCTCCTACGACCCGAACTATCGTGCGCCGCTCTGGGACAGCGTAAAGACCGCCAAGGAGCAGATGCGCTCGCTCCTGCCCTATGTGGACGTCATGAAGCTTTCCGACGAGGAAACCGCTCTCTTGACCGACCGCGAGGACCCGGCGGAGGCGCTGCGGTTTCTCAACAACGCGGGCATCTCCTGCGCGGTGGTCACCATGGGGCCAAAGGGGGCGCTCGCGATGCTGCGCGGCGAAACAGCGCAGGCGGAGCCGCACGATTGCGTCCGCGTGGACACAACCGGCGCGGGCGACGCGTTCTGGGGCGGTTTTCTGCACGGTCTGCTGCAAAGCAACAAGGCGATTTCCGCGCTCACGCTAAAGGAAGTCGCGGAGTTTGCGCGCTTTGCAAACGTGGTTGCGGCAATCTGCTGCGAGCGCAGAGGTGCGCTGCTTTCCATGCCGAGCGGACAGGAAATTCAGCAGCGGCTCAGCTCGCGCTGATTTGGAACGAGGGAGAGACACATGCATCAAAAAGGAATTGCCGTCGCAGGGAATATGATCGTCGACGTGCTGTATCCCATTCTGGGGCACCCGAAGCCGGGCGAGCTGACGACGATTACGGATGGAATTTCGCGCTCCACCGGCGGCGCGCTCTGCAACGTGATTGTCGATTTGGCAAAGCTCGACCCAACCATGCCGCTCAAAGCGCTGGGGCGCGTCGGCACGGACAAGGAAGGGGACTACGTACTCGAGAAGCTGTATGAACAGAGCAACATAGACACCTCCCGCGTGCTGCGCGAGGGGCTGACGTCGTTTACCGCCGTGATGGCAGACACCATTGGCAAACAGCGGACGTTTTATCACTATCGCGGCGCGAACGCGCGATTTTCGGAAGCGGACATCGACTGGGACAACTTAAATGTCGACCTGCTGCACATTGGCTATATCCTGCTGCTGGATGCGCTGGATGAGCCGGACGAAACCTACGGCACCAAGATGGCGAAACTGCTGCACACGGCGCAAAGCAAGGGGATTTTGACGTCCATCGACGTCGTCAGCGAGTCCGGCGACCGATTCGGGAGAATCGTTCCGCCCGCGCTCCGGTATACGGACTATTGCGTCATCAACGAGCTGGAGGCCGAAGCGTCCACCGGCGTCGTGCTGCGCGACGAAACCGGCGCACTGCTCAAGGGAAAACTGCGCGATGCGCTCCTCAAGATCAAGGAGCTGGGCGTTTCCCGCTGGGCGGTAATCCATTCGCCGGAGGGCGCGTATGGCGTGGACGAGAATGGCCGCTACATTGAAACCGAAAGCGCGCCGCTGGAGCGGAGCATGATTAAGGGCACGGTCGGCGCGGGCGACGCGTTCTGCTCCGGCGTGCTGTATGGTGCCTATTGCAACCGAACACTGGAAGAGGCAATTGAGCTTGGCAACGCGGCGGCCGCCTGCTCGCTGACCGAAAACGGCGCGACGGAAGGCATGCGCACCGCGGCAGAGGCGCTGGCGTTTTGCGGCGAACTGCGCGAACAAGCGAAAACGAGAGGATAAGAGATGTCGGATCAAATCAAACAGGCAGTCATGTACGGGGCCGGAAACATTGGTCGCGGATTCATTGGCATGCTGCTGAGCCAGAGTGGTTATCGGGTGACGTTTGTCGACGTGGCAAAGCCGGTTGTCGAGGCGCTTCATCA
>DAIRTE010000052.1:12887-17894 GCA_036804025.1 Clostridia bacterium
GTTATCGGGTGACGTTTGTCGACGTGGCAAAGCCGGTTGTCGAGGCGCTTCATCAACGGGGAAGCTATCCGGTGCGGATACTCGGCTCAAACGCACACGAGGATATAACGGTGGAACACGTGGACGCCGTGGACGGGATGGACGCAGCAGCGGTTGCGGAAGCAATCGCAAATGCGGACGTGATGGCAACGGCGGTCGGCGCGAACATATTGCCGCGTATATCAAAGAACCTTGCGCTGGGAATCCGGCTGCGAAAGGCGCGCGGCGGCAAACCGCTGAACATTTTAATCTGCGAAAACCTGATGGACGCGAATATCGCGCTGGAGGGCTGGATTTCGGATTCGCTCGACGAAAGCGAGCGGGTCTGGATGCAGCAGAACGTTGGGTTCGTGGAAGCGTCGATTGGGCGGATGGTACCCGTGCAAACGCCGGACATGCAGAGCGGCGATCCGCTCCGCGTCTGCGTCGAGCGGTACGGCTATCTGCCGGTGGATCGGGACGCGTTTCGCGGCGAACTGCCGAACATCAAAAGCATGGTGCCGTTTTCACCCTTCGATTTTTACATTCGCAGAAAGCTCTACATCCACAACATGGGGCACGCGACCTGCGCCTATCTGGGACTGTATGCCGGAAAAGAGTTTATCTTTGAGGCGATTGACGATGCGGACACCGCCTGCATCGTGCAAAACGCCATGCTGGAGAGCGCGGAGGCGTTATCCAAGAAGTATGCGGTTGAACTCGACGAAATCCTGCGGCACATTCAGGACTTGCTGTTTCGCTTTACCAACCGCGCGCTCAAGGACACCTGCGCCCGCGTTGGCGCGGACATTCCGCGAAAGCTCTCCGCGCAGGATCGCCTGATTGGTTCCGCGAAGCTTTGCGTCGAGCAGGGCGTTGTACCGGCCTATCTTTGCGTCGGCGCGGCGGGCGCAATCTACGAGTATTTGCGTCAAAACGAAATGTCGCAAACGGGCGAACACGCGGCGGAGGTATTACAGCAGCTTTCCGCGCTGGAAAACGCCGAATTGAGCGGCAGGATTCTAGAGTACTATGCCCAATTTGCCGCCGGAGAGCCGATTGCGAACATTCGACGCGCGGCGCAGCGGGTGAAGGCGGAGTTCAACCACGACGTGGTATAACAATAGGCGAACGAGAGCAGAGTTTCGTTCAAACAGAAGGAGAACAGCAATGAAAACAACCGCGGTGCGCCTGTATGGCGCAATGGATTTACGAATGGACACGTTTGACCTGCCGGAGATCGGCGACGACGGCGTTCGAGTTGAAGTGATTTCCGACAGCATCTGCATGTCGAGCTATAAAGCCGCGCTGCAGGGCACAGCGCACAAGCGCGTGCCAAAGGACGCAGCGGAACACCCGGTGATCATTGGCCATGAGTTCTGCGGAAAGATTGTCGAAGTCGGTAAAAACTGGCAGCACAAATACCGCGTGGGCGAGCACACCGCCATTCAGCCCGCGCATTTCTACAAAGGCTCGCTGCTTGCGCCGGGCTATTCCTACCAGTATTGCGGCGGGGCTGCGACCTTCGTCAACATTCCCTTCGAAACGCTGGCGATGGATTGCCTGCTGCCCTACCGCAGCGACACCTTTTTTTACGGCTCGCTGGCGGAGCCGATGAGCTGCATCATCGGCACGTTTCACGGCATCTACCATACCTCGCTCGGCAGCTATGAACACCGCATGGGCATTGTCCCCGGCGGCAAGCTCGCCCTGCTTGCGTCCGTGGGGCCGATGGGGCTGGGCGCAATCGACTATGCGCTCCATTGCGACCGCAAACCGGGGTTCATCGTGGTGACGGACATCGACGACGCGAGGCTTGCACGCGCCGAGAGCATCTATTCGGTGGAACACGCAAAATCGCTGGGAATTGAGCTGCACTACCTCAACACCGCAAAGGTGGAAGACCCGGTCGCCGCGCTGAAGGCACTCACGGGAGGCACCGGTTTTGACGACGTCATCTGCTTTGCGCCTGTCAAGCAGGTGGTCGAGCAGGCGGACGCAATCCTCGGGTTCGACGGCTGCCTGAGCTTCTTTGCGGGTCCGACCAACACCGCGTTCAAAGCGGAACTGAACTTCTACGATGTGCACTATACGTCGCACCATGTCCTCGGCACCACCGGCGGCAATACGGACGACATGCGAGAGGCGATTTCACTCATGAACGAGGGCAGAATCAATCCTGCGGCGATGATTACGCACATTGGCGGGCTGAATTGCGCGGCGGAGACAACAAAGAACCTGCCGAGCATTCCCGGCGGAAAGAAACTGATCTATACGCATCTCGATTTGCCGCTGACCGCGTTGTCGGATTTGGAAACGCTCGGTCAGAACGACCCGCTGTTTGCGGAACTGGGGCGGTTGGTCAAAGAGAACAACGGGCTTTGGAATGCTAGTGCCGAGCACCATTTACTGGAGCACGCAAAGCGCATCGACTAAGAGCCGTTTGATGATTTTGTAGCCTCCGTCAAGAAACGAAGATACAAACAACAGGAAACCGCCCGAAAGGGCGGTTTCCTGTTGTTTAAGCTTTGGTCGCAGACCGCGTTGCTTATTCCTCTTCTTTGGTGAGGCTGCCCTTCTTCGGGCGGATTTTGGCGTAGGCAAACAGCAGCAGCGTGCCGATTACGCCGCAAGCAACCGTGTTCCAGAGGCAGGCAATCGCGCCTTGCGTGAACACGAGGTTGACGGGTTCGGCATAGATCACGATGTCGAGCACGGGCGCGACAACGATCCACGCAATGATATTGGCAAGGATTTGGTAGATGTTGAAGCGAAGCACGTCTTTGCCGGAGAACTCACCTTCGTCCGCGCGAATCTTGGTGTGCACGAGGCCGACAAGGAACATCGAGATGCCGCTGGCAATGACCCAGCTCCACCACGGGGAACCATATTGCAGTCCGTCCGAGATTGCGTGGCCGATGAACGCGATGAGTCCGCCCGCGATGGGTCCAAACAGCGCCGCGAAGAACGCGCCGAGACCGTATGCCGTCTGGATGGATGTTTCGGGAATGCCGGTCGGCACCTTCACGTACATGAACAGCAGCGCGAACAGCGCCGCGCCGAGGCCGGTTGCGACGATGGTCTTGGTCGTAACCTTAAACATTTTCTTCATCTGACAATACCTCCCATTTTCTCTTTCTGGTTTTGGCTCTGAACTGGACGAATCCTCGTCATATGAATTGTATCCGTTCAGCTTCATATTAGGCATATCGTATACGATTTGTCAAGCGACCACAAGCCTCAACAAACCGTCGCGACCAGACCGGGGAAAATCAGGCTTTTGCAAAGCGGACGTGCCAGTTCGCGCCGAACCCAAGCGCATATTTTTCTTCAAAACTGCCGCAGCTTACCGCGAGCGCAATCTTCATCAACTCGTTGTTGTAGATGATGGGTTCACCCGGCTTGGCAAAACCGAAGCTCTTGTGGAAGAGAACGGTTTGATCGAACACCTTGTCTCCATCGTGCGTCACCTCGACGCGAATATGATCCCCGTAGGCAAAGCCGCAGTCGAAGAACAGGCGCGTCGGGATGTTCGTCCAGAGGTTGCCAAAGTTCGGGTCGTCGATTTCGAATATGCCTTCCGCAACGCCCTGTGCCACCTTGGGTTCGAGGATTTCGTGCCGAACGATCTCGCTGACGGGATAGGCGGGGCCCACGCCTTCAAAATCGATAATGCCGCTGGCAAGGCGCGCCGCCGTGTAGCCAAACAGATCGCGCCCGTGGAAAATCGCGACGCCTTCGGTGTCCTTGCCGCGCAGGCGGTTGATCGTTTCGTCGATCTCGCGCACCTCAAGCACGCCCATCTCGCGATCGATGTGCGTCAGAGCGCCGTTGTCCGGCGTGACCACATAGTAGCCGCCTGCGACCTTCGCCACGCAGGCTTTGCGCGCGGTGCCTACGCCGGGATCGACCACGGAGACGTAGACCGTTCCCTCCGGCCAGAAACGGAGGCTCTGGTAGAGGCGATAGCTCGCGCTCCAGGTGTCGTATTGCGGCAGCTCGTGCGTGCCGTCGAAAATTTCGAGTTCGCGGTCAACGGTCTTCACCACGCCGTACATGGAGCTGACCGCACCTTCTTTATAGGTAAAGTCGGTTTGAAATACTAAGATGGGTTTCATGTGTATTCTCCTTATGTTCTATCGTTCGTGTCAAATAAATGGGTTCCAGAATTTACTGTGATTCACAAACACGCTTAGCGCGATGGTGCCGAGCAGCAGGGCCAGCGCCAGCCCGAGTGCAAACAGATCGTTCCGCTTGAGCGGTTTTGCCGCATACCAGGTGCGCTTCTTCTCCTTGCCGAACCCGCGCAAATCCATCGTGTTTGAGATGGTCTCAATTCGATCCAGCGTGGAGAAGACCAGCGGAATCGTGATGTTGAGAATATTCTTGATCCGCTTGCCGAGCTTCTCCTTTTTCGAAAGGTCGAGGCCACGGCTTTGCTGGGCGGCGGCAATGTCCTGATAGTCCCGAATCAAGTCCGGAAAATAGCGCAGCGTCAGCGAAAACGCAAACGCCGCTTTGTAGTTCACGCCCGCGCGGTTGATGCTAGCGGCCAGCTCGCTGGGGTTCGTCGAGAGAAAGAATATGATGCCCAGCGGTACGACGGAGGCGTACTTGAGCGTCTTGGTCACCTGATAGAGCATCTGCTCACTCGTGACGACATACCGCCCGAAAATGCGAAAGAGCACATGCTCCGTGCCGTAGATCTGCGTGCCGTAGGTCGGGCTAAAGAGAAACGTCAGCACGAAATTGAACAGCAGAAAGACCAGCACGTAGAGCAGCATCAGCTTAATCTGCCGAAACTGAATCTGCGACATCCGCAAAAACACCAGCGAAAGCACCATGATCACCGCAATGGCGCGCACGTCGTAGGAAAACATCACCGCCGCGGTGAGAAACAGAAAGCAAAAGAGCTTGGTCAAACCCGAAAGGTCGTAGATGACGTTGTGCCGCTCGACATAGTCAAAGAGTTTCGCTTTCATCGCGCCG
>DAIRTE010000053.1:0-17422 GCA_036804025.1 Clostridia bacterium
CAACGATGATGCGATCCGGTCGCATACGCAGCGCGTTTCGAACCAAATCGCGAATCGTGATCTGCCCGGCGCCTTCAAGATTCGCAGGACGCGCCTCCAGCGTAAGCACGTGCTTTTGCTGCAGCTGGATTTCCGCAGCGTCCTCAATGGTCACTATGCGCTCGTCGTAGGGAATGAAGGCCGAGAGCACGTTGAGCAGCGTCGTTTTACCGCTCCCGGTACCGCCGGAAACCACCATATTGAGCTTGCCCTTGACGCAGGCTTCCAGAAACGCCGCCATCTTGAAATTCAGGCTGCCGAAGCTGACGAGGTTTTCAACGGTCAGCGGGTTTCTCGAGAATTTTCGAATTGTGAGCAATGGCCCCTTGAGCGAAAGCGGCGGAATCACCGCGTTCACACGCGATCCGTCCGGCAAGCGGGCGTCCACCATGGGGTTCGCTTCGTCAATGTGCCGTCCCAGCGGGGAGACGATCCGGTCGATGACGTTGAGCAGCTGGTCGTTGTCGTAAAACGACACGTCGGTTTGAATGAGCTTGCCCTTGCGCTCAATGAACACCTGCTTTGCGCCGTTGACCATGATTTCGCTGATGGAATCGTCCGAAAGCAGCTTTTCCAGCGGGCCAAGACCGCGAATGGAGTCAAATATCTCCTGCGCAATGCGGTTGCGCTCCGGGCGGGCCATGCTCGCCGCGTGCTGCTCGAGCGCGCCATCAATGATGTTTCGCGTCTCCGCCTCGCTCGCGCCGCCGCCGTGCTTTTCGTCGCGCTTGTTGAGTGTGTCCACCACCTGATGGTGCACGCGGTCGCGCAGCTGCGCTGCTTCCAGCGCCTCCTGCTGTGGAACGCTGCCACTCTGCGGATTGGTTGCCTTCCGATCCATCTTGTCCAACAGGCTCATGCTGCTACCCTCCGGATGCTGCGCCCGGCGCAGAAAACCATAGCGCGTCTGCTCATGACAGTGTCCTGCGAATCATTTTGCGCGCAAACGCAACAATCTCTTTGGACGCCTTCGAATTCGGCGCGCAGCTTAACATTGGAATACCGCGGTTGACCGCGGTCATTGCCGACTTCAGGTCGAACGGAACCACGAGCACGGGCGATGCGTCGAGCAGTCCCGCTATGGTTTTGACGCTGATCGTGGAAAGTCCCTCTTTGTTGACCACGAGCTTGGCCTTGTCCTGCAAGTTGAGCGCCTCGAGCACCTTCATGCCGCGCTTTGCGTCGTGCAGGGCGGCAATGTCCTCGGTGACCACCAATAGAATGGTGTCCGACGTTTCCAGCGCGGCAATCGCGCAGTCGTTCAGCGTTACGCCCATATCCAGAATGACGTAGTCAAACTCGGTGCGCAGCACGGAAAGAATCGAGTCGATGTGCTCCGGGCGAATCAGGTCGGCATACTCTGGCGAGCTGCTTGAGAGCATCACCTGAATGCCGCTCTGGTGGCGAATCAGGTAGCATTTGATCGTGGAGAGTTCAAACGAGTGCTCCTCCACCATGTCCGCAATCGTATCGCCCTTGGTGATGTCCAAAAAGACGCCGACCTCGCCGAACTGAAGGTTCAGATCGATCAGCGCGATTTTCTTATTCATGGTCGCCAGCGCATAGGCCAGGTTCACCGCGAGCGTCGTTTTGCCAACGCCGCCCTTCGGCGAATAGCAGGCAACCACCTTGGAGTCGTAGCTCGCTATTTTCTGCGTCGACATGCGGCGGTTCTGGTCCCGGTTTGCAGCGGTAATGATGTGCGTTCGAATGTTCTGCTCGCCGCTGTCAATGTCGATAACGCGCGCAATGCCGCTTTCCATCGCGAGGTTCAGCGTCTTATTATCCAGCGCGGGGCAGAGCAGCAGAATCGTAATGTCGCTGCGCACGGTAAACATTCGCTCCGCAAACTCCAGCTCGTGCTCCGGTCTGCCGCGCGTGCCAATCAAGAGCACGTCCGCCGGCTGGGAGGACGCCTTCTTTAGCCCGTCGCCATCCGGACGAAAACTGCTCACGATGCGCAGGGATTCATCCGTCAGCAACGCGGAGATCAGTTTCCGGTCGTCGGCCGAAAACGACGCCAGCATGATTCGAATGTCGTTCGTGTTGTTCGCCATTATTCCGCTTTCTCCAGCAACATGTCGTTGATCACCGGCAGTTGTGTATTCTCGTCGTGGTCGCCGGACGCGCGCAGGATAATCATCACCGCGCCGCTTCTGGACGCGTGCAGCACGCGCATCGCCTCCTCCGGCGTTAGAAACAGGGTAATACTGCCGTAGCTGATCGCGCCGTCGGCAATCGTTCCGCTTCCGTTGGTCAGGGACGTGCCGAGCGCCGCAATGCGAACGTTCTGCGCGGCAATCAACGTGGTCGCCCGCTCCGTTGCGCCGGTTTGTACCGTGGGCGTCGTTCCATCGGCTGCCGTGGGCTCGGTTTGCGCGGCGTCCGTCTGCCCCTCTGCGACGGGTGCCGGAGCATAGGAGGTCGCGACGTTCGTAATCACGTCCACATAATCGCCGCGCTGCAAGAACCCCGCAACGCCGGTCACCTCGTCCACCGCGATCGTCACCGCGCGCATGCCTTCCGGAACGATGTAGGAAAGCCCGCTCTCGGTCTGCCCGAGCTGTTTGAGCTTTGGCGGCAACAGTTGCTCGCCCTCCAGCGTTTCGCTCTCGGTAACATAGCCGACCACTTCCTCAAGCGTTCTGGCCGCAAGCGGATGCGCGGTGCCAAGCGGCACCTGCCGAATGGTGACCATGTCGGTCGTAATCGGCGTATACGCGGGAATGTTCGTCGTGGCGACGATCACATTTTCGTATTCGACCTTGACCTCTTTTTGCTGCTCCAGATTGCCGAGATAAAAATAGAGCAAAGTGCCCGCGCACAAGGCAGCAAGCAGCGCGAACAGGACAATTTTCTTCATGCGGAACCTCCGAACCCCTTCTATCGGATCACACTATGCTGTGTTCCGGCGAAAAACTACAACGCAAGCAACCGGCCTGCGGTTATCGAAAGAGCGCTTCACGCTCGTTTTCTTCCTCTTTTTGTGCTCCAACCAAGCCCGTCGGAGCAATCCGTCGACCAGGCGCAGACGGCAGCAGACACGCTAGCTCATCTTCATCGTACAGGTCGAGTTCATGTGGAATACACCCCCAGGCGCCAGAAACGAGGTGATCGGCGTGAGCGGAGGCAAATCGTAGGTGATGTTGACGCTGATATCCCCTTCCTTAAAGCTGGAAGGATTCGAGTAGGTAATCGTTACGTTCAAAGGCTTCGTCAGGTAGGTTGGCTTCATATTGGTAATTCTGGTGTTGACCGCGGTTGTGCTTGCCGTTTTCGTGGTCGCGACCATTCCGGCGCGCGCGCCTTCGCGCGTCAGCGAGTCCAGTACCTGCCGCGTAGATGCCATCCAGCCCATTTCAATCATGCCGCAGATCAAAAGCAGCACCAACGGCAGCGTTAAAGCAAACTCAACAACAGACTGCCCGCTCTCGCGCCGTCTTTTTTGAATTGCCTTGTTCATATGCCGCTCCCTTCCGCCTTGTTCTTTCAAATCAGGCAGGTTCCTTGTTGTAACAGCTCATCGTTCCGGCCCAAGTATGCCCATTTCGGCCACACAGGATTCATCGAAACGAAAAGTGCCGGAAAGAGAACGTTCCTGCAAAACAGAACGTTCTCATTCCGGAAAACTCTCGGCCGCTTTGTGCGTGCCGGACGATGGTTCCCAATCCGAATCAGTCCGATTAGGATCCAACTTTCAGCTCGTTGCTGATGCCGGTGAACAGATCACTCGCCTTGCCGCCCAGAATCTTCAGCCCGGCAATGACGACAATCGCGACCAACGCGATGATCAGGCCATATTCCACCATGCCCTGGCCTTCTTCGTTCATCAAAAAGCGTTTCATAAAAATATCCTCCTTCTCATTGATTTCGCAATCCCGAAAGATTCGTGATCTCGATGTTTCCCAGGTCCCTTTGTTGCCTAGCCAACGCGAACGACAAGCGCGTGCCCGTCCTTTCGCGACTCGGCCCGGATCGGATCGTCATCCATCCGCATCAGAAAACGATTGCGGTCGACAACCATCCGTCCCCTTCTTCTTTTGAAGTACTGTGTCCCGTTTGGCGGAATACCGTTGCGTCAGGAACCAATCTTCAACTCGTTGCTTACGCCAGTGAAGAGGGTGCTTGCCTTCGAGCCGACCAGCTTGAGGCCAACAATGACAACGATCGCGACGAGCGCGATGATCAGGCCGTACTCGACCATGCCCTGGCCTTCTTCGTTCATCAAAAAGCGCTTCATAGATGTTTCTCCTTACTTTTTTATTCCCTTAATCCAAGCATCGAGCGAAAGCCGATGTTGGCAGAGGTCAATTACTCATGCGGTGGAATCCCATTCGCGGGACCCATCCTTGCCGAACAGGAGCCGATCTTAGGGCAGTACAATCGAGACGACGACCAGCGCCACCGCGAGAAACGGCCCCATTGGGATAACCGCTTTCAGCCGCTCCAGCATGGGAACGCGAACCTGAAGCATCAGGTACGCCAGCACCAGAACGCCCATGCCGACAATCGCATACAAGCTGCCGGTCAATCCCAGCGCAAACCCCATTGCCGCCGCAAGCTTTACGTCCCCCGCGCCGATGTTCTTTCCAAACAGACTCGGCACAAAAAAGAGCACAAAACAGGCCGCGAGGCCCAGCAGCGACGACCAGATTTGAAACGAAAACGCCCCCGTAAACCCGAACACCGCCGCCAGAACCAAAATGGCGAGCACGAGTTCGTTTGGAATAACGCGGTGTTTCGCGTCGATGACAAACACGCCTGCGGATACGGCCAGCAGCAGCAGCCGATACAGCCCGCCAAAGGAGAGACCAGCGCGCCAGCCGATGACGCCGCCAAAGAGCGCCATCGCGGCGGCGAGCAACAGGCGATATTTGGGCTCCAGCTGAGAATCGATGTTGCGCCGCCGGAGCAGCAACGCGGAAACCAGCCAAACGGGAACCGATAATGCTGCGCCCAATACGACGCCCAGCAAAATCGGCAGAACAAATTGCATCATGCGTTCTCCTGCCGTTTCGGTCGAAGCCACCTTGGATTTCGACCAAAAAAATAACGGTTCCAAATTCCAAAGAATCTGAACCGCTTCTTTCTCTTGTAGATGAACTCTACTTCGGCAATTCACCTAGGCATACCTGTGCAAGGAAAAGAGCGTGCTCTCATTCTGCAACTGGCAACCCTGGGCGAGTGAACGCCGGTAGGCCCTGTAGCTTTGCGACACCCGCTTTTGCGGGTTGTGCCCTGCGTGGAAAAACAACCGTATAGGAATATCAAAGAGCAAGGGATATTCTGAATATGTATTCGGCGGCACTCCGTCGAACAAAAGTCGTAGGTGAGACCTTAACAGGGGAATCCTGTCCGCCTGCGCAACGAATGGCCGGAGCCGGATTCTTGCATATGCATCGTGCCGCTGCCGAACTTAACATGCAAGATAAATTAAGTTTCGCTTTGCCTTCGTCACTCTACGAAAAAAGGAATTTGACGAGGCAGGAGTGTTCTTTTTCATATTACTCGAAACGAAATCAAAATGCTTAACAAAACGAGAGAATTCATAAACTTTTTACATTGGTTATGCATTTGTTTTGAACAGAATTGCAAATGTGTACGGATTCCGTTCCAATTTGCACAGTTAACAACATAGCAAATATATATGCGATTGTCAAGTAACCATACAGTCCTGAATCGTGTATATTCCTTTCGGAACGCTGTATATCAGCCTTCCAGTCAACTTTTGCCATCCATTCCGCAAATATTGCGTTCTTACGTTCAGAAGTTCAACTGCGGCGCATCAAAGCGCACCTCGCGCGTAAACGCTGCGGGTCGTTTGTGCATTTGAACAGGTGGGTTATCTAGCGAAAGAACACCGGCCTGCGTAAATAGCGGAATCCAAAGCTCCAAGCGTCGGTCACGACAACGCCGTCCTGATTGGCGGAGCAGTGCGCGACGAGGTAGCTCCCGTCGCTGTCCGCCGAAACGATGATGCCAACGTGGTTATAATCCCGCGTTCCCGGCGGGTGATAGAACACCAGATCGCCGGGCTTCCCCTCGTCCCAACCGATGGCGCTGGAGTGCGCCCACTGGTTACTGGAGCCGTTGCCAATTGCGCTGAGCGCCGCGGGATCGCCGATTGCGTTGATGAACACCCAGCTGACAAACCCGCTGCAATCCAGTCCGCCGGTGGGTTTCGCCGTAGAAGCGGCAGAGTCCTCCGTGTCCGGCGCCGCCCAGCCGTAATTCCAGCCGAGACGGTTGTATTTTCCGCCCCAGACATAGTTGATTTTGCCCACGAGCGAGAGCGCGGTTTTGACCACCTGCCTGCGGTCTACGTTCATATCCTCCGGCAGGGTTTCGAGCAGCTGATCCACGTCCTCCTGCGCCGCAATGGAGAAGGCCATGCTGCCCGTCAGGGAAGCGAAGGTTCGCTGAAACTCCGGCTGCATCAGTTCGTAGAGGAAGTTCTCGCGCGCTTCGTCGAGGCCATAGGCCTTCGTCATATCCTCATAGGTCTTCGTCGTGAGCAGCACGCTCGGCTGCCCGTCGATCCGGTAGACCTCGATTGCGTTCATGTCCCAGAACACGTCGTCCAGCTTTTCCAGCGGAATCGTAACCAGCGCGTCGATGTCCAGCGGGGTTTCCTCGTTTGGCACGTTCGCGGCGAGGAAGGTTGCCAGCACGTCCGGCCAGTTGGTGATTGCCGCTTCGGTGGTCTGCTGCACGTTCTTTGCGGTTGTCGCCACCGCGTCCGTGTCGTTTTCGGACACGGTCTGCGCTAGAATCCGCGCTTCGCCGTTGCCGGAAACGGCCTGCGTCACCTTTTTCTGATACTCCGCCGTGAGCGACTGAATCCGCGCGCTTAACGCGTCGCCAACCGCACTTCGGTAGGCCAGGAATATCTCGTAACGCTGCCTGCTTTCGCCCGACGGCGCTTCGGGGAGTACGGTGGTTTCGACAATTTGCTCCGCTTCCCCGGTCACGGTTACGGTACGCTTTGCGCTCTTGAGCGCGCCGTTTTGCAGCACGCCGTAAGTAACGGTGTATTCGCCCGGTGCGTCAATTCGGAATCCGCCGTCGTCCACCACCCAAACGGAGACGATCTCGTCCTGCTCCGTCTTTGCGCTCACGCCGTCCAGCAGCGTAAACGACTCCTGATTGACCGGAACTTCGACGTCCTCCGCCGTGATGGTAATCGTTCCCTCCGCTCCTTCCGGAACGGGCAGCGGCGTCGCTTCGGCTTCTCCTCCCGCGCTTTGCTCGTCTATAGTAAGTGTAACGGCGACGGAAACATCCTGAATCAGGCTGTCCTGCTCGCCAACGGCTCCGCTCGACAGATAGCCGTCGCGCGTAACCTTTGCGTAATACGCGTGCTCCGCCACAACCCGCCAGGAGGCGGTGCCGTCGGCGGCGGTCAACGCGCTGTAGAGCAGCGCGCCATCCTGATAAACGGAAACGCGCGCGCCCGAAAGCGGCGCCTTGCTTTCGTCCTGCACCAAAACGGAGTACCGGTGCGTCTCCGGCTCCGGTGTGGTCTGCGGCTCGCCGGATTCCTCCGGCGGCTGTGTCGGCACCGTTTCTGCCGGAATCGGGGAAGTCGAAACCGCCTCGCTGTCCGGGCTCGGCGTTGCCTCCGGCTCCGGTGCAGCGCTCTCGGTCGTCTCCGCCGTGGGTTCCGAAGGAGCTTCCGGTGGTTGATCGCCTGTGTAGAGCTCGTTTTCCAGCGTATAGTCCAGCGCGCTGACCGTCTGTTTGGCGCAACCCAGCAGAGCCGCCAGCATTGCCGCGAACAGAACGGAAAGCAAGATGAACTTTATGCTGGTTCTCCTATGGCACATGAATCCGAATCCCTCTGTGTCATACCGCCGTTCGCCTGTTTGCGAACCGTTCTGCGGATTGTTGCTTTGTAAAATCGATCTATTTCGCGGCGGGCGCGCGGGTGACCTGCGTCACCACCCCGCGAACGCTCTCCCGCGGAATCAGGCCAATGCGGGCGTCCCGGCTGTCGATGGAATTCGCGCGATTGTCGCCCAGCACAAACAACGTGCCCGGTTCCACGGTGATTTCGCCCATGTCGCTGTTTTCGAGCGGATCGAAGAGGCGGTTGGTCTCGTCCTGCAAAGTGCCGTTGAGCAGCAGGTGCCCGTCCACCGTAATCTCAACCGTGTCCCCCGGCAGGCCGACCACGCGCTTGACGACGAGCCCGTAGACGTCCCCCGCGTCGAAAATGACGATATCTCCGGCATGCACCGGCGCAAACCCGATATAGCGAACCACGTCGCCTGCCATCAGCGTTGGCTCCATCGACGTACCGGCGACTACATATTGCCGCGTGTTCAGCAGCACCATGCAAAGGGCGAGCAACGCGAGGACGACTCCGAGCAGCGATCCATAAAGCCAGCGCCGCTTTGTGCGCGCCAACGTCGCATCGAATCGATCCGGCTCTTCCGCCCAATCATCCGTCTCGCGTTTTCGAAACAACGCCATTCTTGCCACCCTCCTTTCGCCCGAACTCTTGCCGACATTGCCGCGCAGCCGGATTTCCGCCGTCATCCACATTGGGAAAACTGCTTATTTCCGCTCGTAAACCGCGTACTCGCCGTCGTCATACGTCAGTCGGTAATCGCCGTCGTAAGGCAGGTAGGCATGCAGAATGTCGCTTTGGGGAACAATCAGGTGGGTGAAACCATAGCGGTTCAGCACATCCTTATAATAAAGCTTACCGGTCTGCAACGAGAAATACTCACTCATAATATCACGTTGCTGGTTGTTTTGTTCCACAAATACTTCTGCGCGCGGATCGAGGTAGGGATGAAAGCCCATAAACTCCGCATAACCGCCGTCGTTGTAGCCCGTATAGAGCACCTCTTGCTCGGGCGCGCCCTGCTCAAGCAGGTACTGCACCGCGCCGGCAACCGGTGGTTCCATGGCGTTCTCCGCCGATGCTCCGACCTCCAGCCGAACCAGCGCGAAGCAACCAAGAAGCACGAGCAAGCCCAGTCCAGCGCGGAGCTTACGTGTCCCCTTCGCTACCATCTTTTTCGGCTGCGGCAGTTGCAGATCGCATAGCCAATACGCCAACGGGAATGCCCCGCAGAGGGCAAAGAGCGGAAAACTCCGCACGGAGGACAGCGCGAGCACCGCGGTTCCGAGGGTCAGCAGCGCATAGCGAAGCCTTGTTTTGCCTTTTCGCCGGAGCAGGTACACCGCGACAACAAGCAGAAACGCGCCAAAGATGAACATCCCCAGCGCGGTATTGATGTTGGCGGGTTTCATCTCGCTTACCTGGTTGATCTCCGCATACCCATAGGAGCGAAAGAGATACGTCATCGCCCGGAAACCATACGGGTTTGCAAACCCAGCAACGAGCATCAGCGCGATGGCCGGAAACAGAAACCGTTTCGCATACCCCTGCCCTTCGATGTTCCAGCAGCGAAAGCGAAACGAATCGATTGCGTACGGCAGCAGCACCACAAACTGAATCGGCCACATGGCTGCGTGCAGGTTGATCAAAAGCGCGGAGAGCACCGGCAGCGGGAGCAGATACGCAGCCTTGGTTTCTCCAATGAACCGCTCCAGCAGGTAGAGCTCCAGCGCGAGAATCAACAGCGTAAACAGAATGGGCCGGGTCACCATGTAGGGCGTCAGCAGCAGTCCCGCAAAGAACGCCGCCAACACGGCCGGAACCTTGTTTCCGCTCGAAAGATACAGAGCGAGCCGATACACGAGAAACAGAATTCCGCCAAAGAGCAGAAACACGGTTGCAATCAGCCCCGCCGCGCCAAGTTTGGAGTAGATCCCCCAGAAAATCACGTCGCTGAGCCACTGCTGCATCACAAAGCTCATTTGATGATGCATGGTAAACGGCTCCACAAATGGAATTCCGTATTGCAGCACGTAGCGCCCGCTGTTGAGCAGAAACCAGATGTCGTTGTCCAGTTTGATTTGAATCAGAAAGCAAGGCAGGCATAGAAGCAGCGGCAGAAACGCCTGAATCCTTCGGTCGTCCCGGCGGAGCCGATCCTCTCCGATTGACGCGGCGGCAGCGGTGCTCGTCTGGTTCTTTTGTTGTGGATTGGTTTGATCCATTTCAACCGTTCTTTGGGCGAATACTCCCGTTGTGAAGCGCGCTTGTTTTTTCGTTCCATCCCCAAGCGGATAAAAAGTTCTATTGAAACAGATTATAACATTGCGCCCGCTCGGATTCAACCAAAGGCGGCGCTTGCAGCGATCTCCCCGTTTCTCAGCGTTCGCCTTCGA
Source organism: Clostridia bacterium (assembly GCA_036804025.1). Lineage (GTDB taxonomy): Bacteria > Bacillota > Clostridia > Christensenellales > CAG-138 > UBA7703. The sequence goes on from DAIRTE010000053.1 coordinate 10,288, forward strand.
GCAGGCAACCCGGTTGCTCCAGAACGCCCGGCGTGGGCATATGCTCGCGCGAGCACCATTTATAGTAGGTGTGAACGGAGATGCCAACCGTCTTGCAGCTTTGCGCAATCGACATGCCGCTGTGGTAGAGGCGCTCCACCTGCAATTGCTTTGCCTGACGCAGGTTAACTGTCTGCTCGCGATCCATCTTGCTCCCCCTCCCACATCACCCTGTTCTAGTTGGTTCCGGTATTGACCTCGACGGTTTCCCGCGCTTCTACGCGATCGCAGCGAACCGCCACGCGGCGGCCTCCGCCTTCGTCGCAGGTAAACAGCGTCAGATCCCAATCCCCCGTCACCATTCGATCCAGCTCACGCGGGGACATCTTCTCCACTAGAACCACTTCGTACGGAATCACGTTTCCCATGACGTCGACAAACTCCACGCGATCGCCAATCTTCGCTTTTCGCAACGCCACGAAGTGGCGAGCCGTGCTGTGCCCGGCAATCACGAGCGTATCGTCGAGATAGGACCCCGCAAAGCGGCAGGGCGAGCGCTTGAGCAAATGATAGCTCCATTCGCTCATGACGGACAGCTCTATCTTCATCGATGGAACGCGAATCACCCCGATGTAGGTATATCCGTCGATGGTCACGGTCTGCATCTGCGGCGTCGGAATCACCAGAGTCTGTTCGACGCTCTGGGTGGATTCGACGCTCGTTTCCGCGCCGGAGGATGGTTCTGCCGTCGAGGGCAGCGTTGGAACAATCTCCAGTATCTCGCTTGCCGCCTGCTCGGAGAAAGCGCCTTCCTCGTCGGTCAGCACGTTGTAAACACCCCAGCCGCCCGCAAAGAGCAGCAGTATCAGCCCGCAGGCCATGAGCAGTCCACCTTTTTTACGCCGCATGGCTCTTCCCCTTGCCGCCAAAGCGCCTGCGCCAGCCCAGCGTGAACAGAGTCAAACCGAGAATCGCAAGCAAGTCCACCGGCCACCAGAGCAATCCGGTCAGTGGAATGTTGTAGTCGCTGATGGTTGTTGTTGTGCTCGGCGTTTGCGCGGTTTTAATCACATCCGTAATCACCAGCACGTTTCCGCTGCTGTGGTAGGACACCGAGTAGGTGTCCAGCGACGTTGTCTGCACGACCGACCAGCTGTATGCCTGGTCGAGATCCTTCCAGGTATGCCGCCAGTTGTCCGAAGCGGACAGTGTGTATTTTTCGTAGACCGAGCCGTTTCGGTAAAGCGTGATGCCAACCGTTTTCGGGCGCTGGCTCGTCAGCCCCGCGTCCGACCACTGAAGCAAAACGTTGATGTCAAACAGCTTCGATTTCGTATCCGTCGGGTCCGTGACCTTTGGATAGGCGGTAACGTCGTAGTTCCAGCCGCCCGTCTGCGTCGGGTTTGGCAGCGCGGCCAGAAACGGCGCGAAATAGTAGGTGTGCAGGCCAATGGTCAGCGAAGTCCCGGTGACGAGGTAGATTCCCTGCGACAGGCTCCCGAACACCGCCGCGCCGTTTGCATCGGTCTTTGCGCTTTGCGTTGCCGCAATAGAATTCGTTTGCGCGTAGCCCGCCAGCGTGGCCGCCGCGCTCGTCCAGCCCGCGCGGTCGAGACCGTTGAGCGATACGCCGGAAGCGGCAAACGCGCCGCTGAGCGTAAGCGTCTGTCCAATGGTGCCGTCCGCAACACGATAGAACTGAACGCCCATGCCGTTGAGCGGTTCGCTCGCGTAGTGGCAAATCAGCGTCAGCGAACAGACCCGCGATGTGTCCACCGGGTCGGCCGCCAGCGACGTCTGCGGCAAACCGACGAGCAGGCAGCAAAACAGCGCCAGTGCAATGGCGATTCGGCCTCGTTTCCGATTCAGTTTTGCCAAGAATTCGTTCAACTGCTGTTCCTTTTTTTCTGAAATATCTTCGCCGTGCCTTTGGGCACGTGCTTGTTCTTTTGCTTCCAATATCCGGTTACAAGTGGCTCTCCTGCCTGCTTCTTATGAGTGATCGCGTCAGCAGGATTGCCGCGAGGATCAGTATGCCAATTGCGACCAGCGCCGCCGTGGACGCATACGCCTCCGGTTCCTCCGTGGAGACCGGAACCGTAGCGGCCGGCTCCGCAGCGTTCTGTGTTCGAACGCCGCGCAGCATCAGCCGATGGGAGTTGATGCCATAGGGCGTGCAGGTGACCAGTGTGCAGTAATCCTGCGCGGGGTCGATCTCCAGCGCCGTTAGATCGCTCGGTTCGACGACCAGTATCTGGTCGATCCGGTAGGTGAGCACACGATCCAGCGTATGAATCCGAAACGTGTCCCCAACCTTGAGCTTGTCCAAATCCGTAAACAGCATAGCCGACGGCAAGCCGCGGTGGCCGGAAATCGCGCTGTGCGTGCCCGTTCCGCCAACCGGCAGCGACGTGCCCTCAATGTGCCCTACGCCAACCTGCAGCACGCTTTCATCCGTTCCGTGATAGATCGGCAGTTTCACGCGGATGGCGTCGATTTCGACGAACCCCATGATGCCATTCTGCGTTGGGTTCAGCTGCGCCTGATACTTCGCGTCGTCCTCGTCCGTCTGCAAAAACCGATCCGGATTCTTCGCCAGTTCCGCGTTGTATGCCTCGGCGGCCTGCAGCATCGACCCGTAGTCCTCCTGCGGAAGCTGGGCAAGGTCCGACTCGTAGGTGGAGACGACGTGGCTTTGATGGCGCTCGTTGACGTAGTTGCTGATCGTTGGATACAGCAGCAGCGTCAGCCCCGCTAGAAATACGGCGGCGAGCAGGAGGTTTGGCAAGAGCTTTTTCATAGATTCCCCGCGCGGCAGAAATGTGTTTCGCCGCGTGAACCTGCACGGCGGGCGGACGTGCAACCGTCCGCCTGCCGCAAGTTTTCTTCGTTCCTTCGCGTGTTAGTCTTTGTGCGCGGCGTTCTTTTTCCGCAGCAGCACGATGACCAGCGCAACCAGCATGAGGCTCAAGCCGCCGATGGTGAAGAGCTTCGTGCCCATACCGCCCGTTTCCGGCAGCGTTGCGCCCGCCTGGTTGACGACGTCCAGCGCGGTTCCGCCGTTGGCGGTTACCGTAATGAGCTGATCGCCCGTTGCATCCGGCACGTGGCCGTCCACATAGGCGGAGCTCTGCGCTCCGTCGTGATAGGTCGGGTCGATGACCACGCTCACGGGTGTGATCAGGCGGTTGTATCCGGCGGGTGCCGAAATCTCAACGAGGTAATACGTGCCCTGATCGAGGCCGCCAATCGTGTAGACGCCGCCCGCGGTACCGGAGAGCGTATAGTCTCCGCTGGTGGAGCGCGTATAGCTGCCCGCACTGCCGGTAAACGTCAGCGCCGTGGCGAAGTTCGCTACAGTGGCCGGGTCCGCCGCAGCGGTGGTTGCGTTTGTCGAATCCGTAAAGAGCGCAAATGTAGCGCCGGTGAGCGGCACGGCGGGCGTGCTGCTGTCCACCTTATTGATCGTCAAACGGAAGGTGTAGACGACGACTTCGTCCTTGGGCGTAACGCCCGTGCCGCTGCCGTCCGCATTGTTCGGGTTGTTGCTGTAGGTCAGGTAGACCTCCGTGGCGTTGCCGGGGGTCGCGGGCACCTGCACGCTGGCGTTGCTGTTGAGCGTTGCGGTGTATTCCACAACCAGATAGCCGCCGCCGAGTGCCGGAACGCCGGAGGTGTTCGACAGGTCGCTGAAGGTAAGCGTAAACCCGCCCGCCGTCGGCGAAACGGTATACCCGCTCGTCAGCTCCGTTCCGCCCGCGCCGGTCGACGTGCTTGTTTCAATGTCATACATCGCGCCCGCGCTGTTGACGTAGTAAACCTTCACGCTGCTGGCGTTAAACGTGGAACCGGAGGAAATCGTATCCGTCATCTGGTAATAATAGGTGTCGTAATACGTCATATCCGGCACGATGCTCACGATGCGGTACGGCACGGCGGTTCCGATGCTGTAGTCCGCGGCGTCGTTCCAGGTGTTTTTATAGGTACCGTCGTTGTTTTCCAGCACCTTGAGCGCAATGGCCGGTTTGTCGGTCTTCGCGCTGACGGTTACGTTGTCCACAACCTGCAGCAGGAACTTTGTATACGCGTTGTCCGGCGTGGTGCCGAGCGACGCTTCGTTGACGAAGTAGTAGCCGTCCGTCAGATTCGAAATCGTGTAGGTATACGTACCGCTCGGCGCACCGGAGTCCGTATGCGTCGTCGTAAGGTTCGCCGAAACGAGCTTTGCCAGCGCATTGGCAAACGCCGTGCTCGCGGGATAGCTCGTGCTGATCACCTGCGCGACATCCGCGGCGGTGGAGCAGCTCGAAAAGCTCCCGCCATAGGTTGTGTCCGCCTTGATCGCGGCCAGCAGGTTCGTCCCGTTCACGCCGCTGCCCCAGGTGATGTTGGTCAGCTTTCCGGTCGTTGACGAGAAGGTTCCCGCAAAGACCTGATAGGCCTGGTAGGTATGGCCGCTGGTTTCCGAGGAAATCGTAATCGTGTTGTTGTCCGCGGCCAGCGCCGTCGTCGTTCCAAGGGCGACCAGGAGCGCGACAAGAAGAATGGTGCGCAGCAGTGTTTTCAACGTCTTCATCGTGTTTGCCTTTCTGCTCATTTCGTCGATTGAGTCAAGTGGATTCTTGTTCCAAAGTTATATACTTCCATGGCGCATCCGCGCCTTGTCTACCGGTTTAGAGCGCATCCGCGTCGTTTCGTTTTCGTTGCAGCGAGCGGATGCATGCGGCCATCAGGCAGAGCAGCGTTCCCAGCACGACGTATACCCTCGTTCCAATGCCGCCGGTCTTCGGCAGCGCGTAGAGGTAAAGGTTGGAAACGGTGATTGTTCCGCTCGAGATGCCGGTCTGCGTGGAATACGTCGCGGCGTAGCTCGTCGTGACGTCGGTCGAGCTCTTCAGCACCGTGGTCTCAACGATCGTATACAGACTGCCGGTCGGCAGTTCCGTCCAGTCGTACGTCCACCCCGTCGTGGAGTTGAGCGTAACCGGGCTGCCATAGGCCGTTCGGGTCGCGCCGCCGTCGGTGGAGCGATAGAGCTGGAACGTCACGCTCGTGTTCGCGGGCGCGCCGGTGCCATAGTCGGTCCAAACCTTGCTGCCCGTCACCGTAACGCCGTTGGACAGGCTGCCGACAAAGTCGTCCCGGTGGCTCTCGGCGCTGATGGTCACGTTGTTGCCGATGACGGTTCCGTTCAGGTTCTGCCCTACGGTAATCGACGCGTCCGGCGCCAGCAAAGAGGCGTAGAGCAGCCGCGTGGTCACCGTTGTCGTGCAGTTGACGAGGTTCCAGAGAATGCGCCCGTTGACAAAACTCGTTACCTCCGCAAAGTTCACGGCCGTCGCGGTGCCGCCGCTGCCATAGTACATGCGGCACTCCGGCAGCGTGATGTTGCTCGAAACGCCCGCGCAATTGACGTTGATGATCACCGTACCGTTGTGCCCGCTTTGGAACCCCTGCACGCCGAAGTACGTATATCCGCTGAGCGCGGAAGCGTTGATGTTGTAGATGCCAACCTTGTCCGGGTCCGTCAGGGTCAGGTAGCTCTCGGTGCAGCTTCCGGCCGAGGTGGACAAATGCGAGGTCACGTTGACCGTGCTCTTGCCCGCCAGCGAGGAGGCGATCGATTTTGTGCTCGTTTTGACCGCCGCGAGATCGATGAACGGTAGCGTTGCGGTCGACTGATCCTGCCAGAGGTTCTTCGGGCGATCCAGCTTGGTTCCGTTGACGCCAAAAGCGTTGCCGTTGTCCATGGCGGTGATCGTATTTGCGTTGCCGAGGGCGAGCACATGCGCCGTGCTCGCAGCGCTGACGCCGTTGACCAGCGTATAGGTTTGAATATAGGAGAGCTCGTCCGTCAGCCCGTTGGTACCGAAGTTGCTGTTTGCGCTGACCGATTTTGCTAGAATGTTTCCGTTTGTATGCGCGCCGAGCGTCGCGCTGTTGAACGCCACGATATGGAAGTTACCCGCAATGCCCAGCGGTCTGCCGGAATTGTAGTAACTCGTATGCGTAAAGGTGTCCGCCTCCGCGGCAATCACCTTGTAGGTCAGGCCGGAATTGTCCGCGAGCGTCAGCGTTGTGCCGTTGGCCAGCACGATATACACCGAAAAGCTCTCCGCCGAGAAGCTGACCTCTGTGCCCTCCGCGTCCAGCGTTGCCTGCGCGGGAACCTCCTCCAGCGCCGGTGCCTGCTGATCCTCTTCCACCACGTGATAGACCAAGGGCTCTTCCACGCTCTGCGGGAACGCCTCATCGCGAATGCTTACGTTCACCACGTCGCCATACGGCTCCACTTCCTGCCCTTCTACCTGAAACCGAATGTCGTAGGCAAAGAACTCCATATCCCCTGCCACGCCATAGAGCTGCTGCAGCGCGCCGAGGTAGAGCGCGTACTGCTCGGGGTTCGACTCCTTGGTGATGCGCGTTGCGATGAGCTCCGCATTTTCCGGCAGCACGTCCGCCGATGCGGGAGAGCCGGTTACGGTAAGCCCGTCCTTCTCGAATACATAGGCGGGCGCAATGGTCGGTTCCGGCGTAGCGCTGGGTTCCGGAGTGGGCTCGCCGAAAAGGACGATCACCGCCGGGCAGCTTTGCGCGGCGCAATCTATCGTACCTGCGCCCGTATCCACGGACAGATCCTTCGCCTCAACAAACGTATCCCCGCCCTCCGGCAGGCAATACACATGAATAGAATCCGGCGCAAATGCCGAAAAACAATCTTCATCGGAAATCCGAATGCTCGCCGGCGTCTGCGGCGGTGGAACAGCGGAACCGTCCGCCTGGTATTCCAGCGCAAGAATCTGGCAGTTCTGGAGCGCGGTTTCGGAGACCACGCCGTCGAATAGCGCAAGATACTGCGCATACGCCTCCGCGTCGTCGCTCGCGTTCAGCCGGTCTATGTTGAGCACGGCCTGCACCGCAATCGTAGAATCCGCGGCGGGGTCCGTCGTCGTTACGCGAATCTTGAGTTTGCCCTGCGCTCCCGCAAACTCGTCCGTTCGGCCGGGTTCGGGTGTTGCACTCGGTTCGGGTGTTGCGCTCGGTTCCGGCGTGACGGTTGGCTCCAAGTCGGACGTCGGCTCCGGGGAAGTTGACGGCGCTGGTGTGACGGTGAGTTCCGCATCTAATGTAGCCGTAGGCGTAGGCGTATCCAGCG
>DAIRTE010000054.1:0-10580 GCA_036804025.1 Clostridia bacterium
GTGCGCAAAATGCTGGCAGCAGATGCCGGAGTGCCCGCAGCCGCTGGACGCGATGCGCGGTGCGCGTTTGAGCGCGTCCACCGCGGAAAGAAAGCTCTCGCGCTCAATTCCGCCGAGCGCGTAAGAAATGGCTTCCGCCTCGATTTGGTAGGCATCCACCGCGGCCTGCCATGCGCGTTCCTGAGACATAATCAGCACCTCCGACGGTTCGCGAAAACACGAATCGAAAATATGGTTTTCTATAAACAGTATAAAAGCATTGCAAAAAGAAATCAATAGCGAAAATAATAGAAAATAATATTGACGAAAAAGAAAAGAAAGAGTAATCTGAAGCTGTTCCGAACAACAGCGGTTCGCGGGTATCTTCGAATTGCCAGAACACGGAACGAGGAGGAAAGGTAACTTGCTGAACCATTTCGCGTTGAAACCGCCGTTTTTTGAAATCGGGCCAAAGTCCTATTTATATGGGGACGACGTCGTGAAGCTCGCGCGCTTTGCGGACGCCGCCGCGAAAGAATTCGACGTGGACATCATCTTTACAACGCCAATCGTCGAGCTGCGTCGCGTGGCGGAGGCGACGGAGCGCATCTTTGTGTTCGCGCCGCATATGGACCCCATCGTGCCGGGCAGAGGTCTCGCGGATACCCTGCCGGAGTCGCTGGTGGCGGCGGGCGCGAAGGGCGTTATGCTCAACCACTGCGAAAAACCGCTCTCGCTTTCAGCACTCGCGCAAACCATCAAACGTGCGGACGAGGTCGGGCTTGCCACGATCGTTTGCACGGATACTCCCGCGGAATCCGCCGCGGTTGCCAAGCTCCGGCCGAACATCATCGTCGCCGAGCCGACGGGGCTGATCGGCACGGGTCAAACGAGCGACATGGAATACGTCAACGCCGCGATTCGCGCGGTCAAGGACGTGGACCCGGACATCTACGTGCTCCAGGGTGCGGGCATCAGCAACGGCGAGGACGTTTACCGCGTGATTCACGCGGGGGCGGAAGCGACCGGCTCCTCCAGCGGCGTGGTCAAGGCGAAGGATCGCGAAGTAATGGTGTTTGAAATGATCGGTGCCGTCCGCCGCGCCTGGGACGACCGCCTGGCGGGACGCTGATCCAGTAAAAAAGCGAATCAAGAATCTATTAAAATATACAGGAGGACAAGTTCTATGGATTTCAAAGTCGTACAAAAAGAGGTCGAGTTACAGTCGCGTGGCTGGATTCCCACCTTCCATGACATCTCGAAGGAGATTATGGAAATCGTCGCCGCGTCCGGCATCAAGAACGGCACCTGCGCCGTCGTGTCGCACCACACCACCTGCTCCGTCATGGTGCAGGAGTGCTCGCACGATTTGGACACCTTCGATCTCGAGTATTTGCAGCACGACCTTCTCGACATCATGCGCAAGATGATTCCGGACTTCGCCGAGGAGCATCAGTACCGCCATCCCGGCCCCGTCCACGCGCAGTTTGGCCGCACCGTCGGCGAACCGGGTAACTTTACGAGCATGAATACGGACGGGCATCTGCGAAGCGTCTTCTTTGGCCGCAGCGAGAACATCACCGTTAAGGACGGCAAGCTGGATGCGGGCGAGTTCGCGCACATCTACTTCATCGACTGGGATCACGTCCGCGCGCGTCATCGTCAGGTGAACGTGACCGTAATGGGCACGACGGAGGACGTCGGCAGCCGCAAGTTCAACAACGGCGAAACGATCAATACGTTGCGTAAGTTCACGGACGAAGAGAAAGCGGCGATGCGCGAGTACACGCTCCAGCAGGAGCGCTAACCGCCGGCGCCGTAAACGAGAGGGAAGGGGCGAAGGGAACTCCCTCCGCTTCCTTCCCGTAAATCAGCAAATTAACCAGCAAATCAGGCACAAGGGAAGGATCAGATAATGAAGCAGATCGGGTTCGTATGTTTTGGCGAGGTCAATACGCCGTTTGAACGGCTGGTCATCAAGCACGACGGCGCATTACAGACGCTTGGCGCGCTGGAGGATGCTACGGTGTTCGACGCGGGCATCGTGATTGACGATCCGGCGTACGAAACGGCGGATGCGGCGGTTGCGAAACTGCTTGCCGCGGGCGAGTTGGACTGCGTGATTCTCTGCGTCGCGGGGTGGGTGCCGACCCACGCGGTCATCCGTGTGACGGACCGCTTTCGCCACCTGCCGATGCTGCTCTGGGGCCTGTGCGGCTGGATGGAAAACGGCCACCTCGTCACCACGGCGGATCAGGCGGGAACAACCGCAATCCGTCCCGCACTCGCGGCGATGCACTATCGCTTTGCGTTTGTCTACAGCGTGATTGGCAAGCCGGAACCCATTGAGCGGATTCGGGCGTTTACCAGCGCGGCGTATGCGGCAAAGCACCTGCGCACGGCGCGCGTCGGCACGATGGGCTATCGGGACATGCTGCTCTACGGCACGCAGTTTGAAGGAAACAGTATGCGCGGACAGCTCGGCGTGGAGGTTGAGCCGTTTGAGATGCTGGAAATCGTTCAGTTGCAGGAAACGCTCGACCCGAAGGAAGTTGCGGACGCGATTGCGTTTGTCCGCCAAAACTGGGTGTTCGACAAATCCTGCGACGACAGCGTGCTCGAAACCGGCGTACGCTATGCGCTCGCAATCGGCAAAAAGATTGAAACGCGCGGCTACGAGGCGGTGACGCTGATCGACGTGGACGGCATGAAGAAGCTCGCCGGGTTCCCTCCCGCGATGGTGTTCATGCTGCTCGAACGCAAATACGGCGTGCTGACCGTTCCGGAAAACGACGTGATGGGCGCGGTCACGCAGCTGATTGCAAAGTCGATCTCCGGTCAGATTGTGCCGTATCTGGAATACTATGAGTTTTTCGAAAAGAGCATGCTCATCGGCGTGCCGGACTTCATTCCGAGCAGCGCAACCGAAGGCGAAACGCATGTGCTGCCGACCGCGTTCGGCCTGCTTTCGCAGAGCCTGCTCAACGTGTCCCGCGTGAAGACGGGGCTGGTCACCTGCCTAAGACTGATCTATCAGGATGGGCGGTATCACATGCACATGTACCTCGCCGAGGCAAAGACCCCCGCGAAGTGGGAGGAGTGCGGCTGGACGCCGCCCGCGCCGCAACTGCCAAGCCTGGAGGTGTTCCCGCTGGATTGCACGGTGGAGGAGTTTGCCGAGAAGGTTTCGAGCCAGCACGTGATCGTCTGCTACGGGGATCACCGGCAGGCGGTGCGCGACTTCTGCAAACTGCTGGACATTGATCTAGTGTAATAAGATTGAAATTCTGATGGATTCCTTTGAATCGCTTCGATAGAATAATTAAGAGATCACAAGAGAATGGTTGAGAGACAATACGGGAGGACAAAGCGTTGAAACCAAAAATCCGAACGCCGTTTTTTGAAACGAGCGTCAAGAATTATATCTACGGTGACCCGGTCTACGAACTGGCGCTCGCCGCCGACCGCGCGGCGGAACAATACGACGTGGACGTGCTGTTCATCGCACCGTACACGGAGATTCGCCGCATTGCGGAAAACACCAAGCACCTCATCGTGCTCGCGCCATACATGGATACGCTCCGCCCCGGCCGAGGCATGGCGGACGTGCTGCCCGAGGCGCTCAAGGCCGCGGGTGCGCAGGGCGTTGTGCTCAATCACTGCGAGCGGCCGATGACGCTGACGCATATTAAAACCTGCATTGACCGCGCCAACGAGCTGGACATGCTCTCGTTCGTCTGCGCGGATACCATTGCCGAGGCGCGCGCCATCGCCGAGCTGCACCCGGACATCATCAACCCCGAACCGACGGAGCTGATCGGCTCCGGCAACGCGAGCGATATGTCCTACGTGATGGAGGCAATCAAGGCCGTCAAGGCGATCGACCCGAACATCATGGTCGAGCAGGCGGCGGGCATCACCACCGCGCAGCAGATTTACGACTTCATCATGGCTGGTTCCGAGGCGGCGGGCTCCGCCAGCGGCATCCTCCGCTCGCCGGACCCCCACGCGCTGCTCAACGAAATGGTGAGCTACGTCAAGAAAGCGCGCGAAGACCTCATTGCCCAGGGCGGACTCAAGCCGAACGCATAGCGAAGGAGAATACACGATATGGTATACAGGGAAGCGCTCTCTTTACAGAGCGACAATGGCATCCAGACGTTTCATAACGTAACGCAGGCGGCGAAGGACGTTGTGCTTCGCTCCGGCATTCAAAACGGAATCGTCACGGTGTATTCGCACCACACCACCTGCGCGGTGATCACGCAGGAGGCGGCGTTTGACATGTCCATCACGGGGCTCGAAACCCTCCAGCAGGATTTTATCGAGGGACTGGAACGCGCGTTTCCGCCTTGCCGCCGTGAGGGAATCTATCTGCATCCGGGCCCCAAGGCGCTCGCCTTTGCCGCGGAACACGGCGAGGACGCACGCGGCTGCCACAATACAGATGCGCACCTGAGCTCCGCGTTGGTTGGCCGCAGCGAGACGATTGTGCTGATCGACGGCAAGCTCGACCTCGGCGAGTTCGGGTTTATCTATTTCATCGATTTTGACACAACCCGCGCCAGAACGCGCACGGTGCAGATTTCGGTGATCGGCGAGTAAACGAGCGTTGATTTCGATGGATTGCAACACAAAAACCCCACCGGAGCAGTTCTTTGCCTGGTGGGGTTTTCTGTTGAACACGAAATGGATTACTTCAGCGAGCGAACCGTGCTGCGAACGGCGAGCGTAAAGTCCGAAAACTCCTCGTGGACGGTGTTTGGTGTTCCGGCGTCGATGCTCGCAAAGAGCATGTCGCAGCCCTGATTTGCCAGGCGGCTCGTGTCAATTCGAACCGTCGTCAGCGGCGGGTCGATGTAGGAACTGATCAGGATGTCGTCAATGCCGATGACGGAGACGTCGCTCGGAACGCGCAGCCCCGCCTGCTTGAGCGCGCGAATCGCGCCGATGGCGTAGATGTCCGCCGCGCAGAACACGGCGGTCGGCATTGCACCGGACTGCAGAATCGCCTGCATCTGCTTTTCCGCGCTGTCCTCGCCGTCGCTGTCCTTGCTCTGCATCTGAATCCAGCTCAGCGGAACGACGATGTTCATTTCTTCCAGCGCGCTGCGGTAGCCTTCGAAGGTCTGCTGGCTGTAGAGCGGGGGAAAGTTGCTGCCAATGTAGGCAATCTGCGTGTGTCCGTTGTCCGTGAGGTGCTTCATTGCCATGCGCGCCGCGCCGTAGTAGTCCACACGAAGGCTCATGCAATGGTTCGGCAGCTGGTGGCTGTCCAGCAGCAGATAGGGCAGCTCCAGATCCTGCAACCCCGTGATGACGGAAACGGGCACGTAGCCGTAGGACACCACGCCGTCTACGCCCCGCGAGCGCAGAATGTTTGGCAGCGCGACAGGCGCGGAATCGTCCCCAAACGAGCAGGCGACGAACACGAGGTTGTACTCCCGCTCGGTGCAATAGCGCAGAATGGATTTGTTGAGGCTCTCCTGAAAGAGATGCTCCAGCGGGTGGCTGTTCATGTTAAACAGCACCGCAATGGTCTGCGATGATTTCAGAATCTGGCTGCGCGCGCTCTGGCTCGGCGCAAAGTTCATCCGCTCGATCACGTCCAAGACCCGTTTGCGCGTATCTTCGCTGATGCCCGGGCGCTTGTTCATGACGAGCGAAACCGTAGAGGGTGAAACACCCGCCAGTTTTGCAATATCCACAATGGTGAGTTTTGGCATGATACCCCTATATTTGGAAGAGATTGATTATCGATTCATTTTAACGGATAAAATGTTTTTTGTAAAGAGAATCCGGCGAGAAAAGGCGCTGGATTGAAATTTCAAAGCAGAAAATTAAAACAATACAGAAAATCGAGTAAAATTTAATATATCGTTACTGCAATATCGAATAAAACCCAATAAACACAAGGAAATAGCGGATTTTATCCGATTGCACGATTCTATTAAAACGTTTGAATATTTTTATTGACAAACCATTTTCGACATTTTATAATCAGGTCATTCAAGAGCATTTCCGAAAACCACAGCAGATGCAGCGATCGCTGCCACGAGGGAGGACGAGACCATGGAACAACTGGCAATCAACGGCGGACCAAAGGCGAAGACAACGCCCAACTACCCGATGTATCCCGGCGGACTGGAGATTGGCGACGAAGAAAAGAAGCAGGTTCTGGAAGTTCTGGACAACAAGTATCTTTTCCGGTACTACGGACCCGCAAACTGCGAATCAAAGGTCAAGCTGTTTGAAACCGCGTTTGCCGCTAAGTTCGGCGCGAAATATGGCCTTGCCACCAGCTCCTGCACAGGCGCGTTGATCTCTTCGCTGGTTGCCTGCGGCGTCGGCCCCGGGGACGAAGTGCTCGTTACCGGCTACACGTTCTTTGCTTCCTGCGCAGCCATCGTCGCGGCCAAGGCGATCCCCGTGATCGTCGAGGTCGATCAGACGCTCACGATGGACCCCATCGATATGGAAAAGAAGATTACCCCGGCGACCAAGGGGATCGTCGCCGTCCATATGCGCGGCGTTCCGTGCAACATGGACGCGATCATGGCCATCGCGAAGAAGCACAACCTCATCGTTGTGGAAGACTGCGCGCAGGCCGTCGGCGGCACCTATAAAGGCAAGTACCTTGGAACGATTGGCGACTGCGGCTGCTTCTCCTTCCAGTACCACAAGACAATTACCGCGGGCGAAGGCGGCATGGTTCTGACCAACGACCAGCGTCTCTACGACCGTTGCATGAGCTACCACGACACCGCCGCCTGCTGGAGACCGGACCGCTTTGCCGAGCAGAGATACGAAGGCGAACTCTTCTGCGGCTCCAACTTCCGCATGAGCGAACTCACCGGCGCGGTGATGCTCGCGCAGTTTGGCCGGTTGGACGGCTTGCTCGAGCGGATGCGCCACAATCAAAAGCGCATCATCGACGGCATCAAGGGTACGAAGGGCGTTACCGTTCGCCCGGTCAACGATCCGGAAGGCGACACGGCGATCTGCCTGATGTTCTACCTCGATGATCGCGCCAAGGTTGGCGCATTCGTCAACGCGCTCAAGGCCGAAGGCGTTGCCGCGGCGGGCGTGTTCAACGCCGGTATTCCCGACTGGCACATCTACGCGCACTGGAAGCACGTCATCGAAGAAAAGACCCCGACGCCGGTCAAGTGCCCCTGGGACTGCCCGTACCACACGAAGGCTGCCGCCGTGCAGTATGACCCCAAGATGAACCCCAACACCCTCGAATACCTCGGCCGAGTTGTCCATCTGGACATTCCGCCGCAGATGTCCGACGAAGATTGCGATATGATCGCCCATGCGATCAACAAGGTTGCCGCCGTGCTGGCATAACAAATCCAAACTCCGGCGGGAGGGAAGCGTCAAGGACGACGCTTCCTCCCCGCAAACCAGACTCCAATCCAACTCAACTGCGTTCTCTTATCTTTCTTGTTTTTCTATTTTCTCTATTTTCAATGACGAAAATTACGACCATCCTGCTATCCATCTATCTATAAGGAGGCCGCGAGCGTGAAGTATTCGCTCTGTATTGAACCTATTTTTGAAGACCGTACCTTTTATGACCGCATTCTGCTGGCAAAGGATCTGGGGCTCGACGCGGTTGAGTTCTGGGATCCCTCCGTGTACGACACCAAGCAGATCGGCAGCGTTGCCGCGCGCGCGGGCATTCCCGTCGCCGCCTGCTGCCTGAATCAGGCTTGGACGTATCGCATGAACTTTGCCTACGACGTCGTTCGCAAAAACGTGGAAAAATCCATCGCCTTTGGCAAGGACGTCGGCTGCAAGACGTTTATCGGCCTCGCTGGAGACGTCACCTGCAAGGCGGACAGCCAGAAGGCGCTCCTAATTGAGAACCTCAAGCGCATCGCCGAGCTTTGCGAAAAGGAAGGCGTTACCATCGTTCTCGAAGCGCTCAATTCGATTTGCGACCACAAGGGGTATTACCTCGATTCTTCCTATATTGGTTTCGAAATCGTTAAGGCGGTCAACAGCCCGTCGATCAAACTGCTCTTTGACTGCTACCATATGCAACTCATGGAGGGAAACCTCGTCAACAACATTACAGAGAACATCGCCTGCATCGGGCATTTCCACAGCGCGGGCGTGCCGGGACGGCACGAACTGCACCTAGGCGAAACGAACTATCCGCGCGTGATTGCCGCTGCGGAAGCGGCGGGCTACGACCGTTACTTCGGGTTCGAATTCTGGCCGAGCTACGACAATGCCCAGGCGGTCAAGGATACGCTGCGCTACGTGAAGGGATAACAAACCTTCAAATAACCTGTTCCTCTGCGGAATGAAAGCGGAACGAAGCCGCAAAGGGGCAAAAAACCTGACCTGACTGGCGAAAACTGGAAAAACATGTATTTATAACCCCAAACCGGGTTGTAAAATAAAAAGGAGGGAACAATCATGAAGAAACTTGTTGTACTGCTCATGTGCGCAATGTTGGTGTTCTCAGCTGTGGCTTGCACTGCTGCCGCCCCCGCGGCGGAAGAAGCAGCCCCAGCGGCAGCGGCGGATACCGCCGCGGCACCGGAAGTGGCAGCCCCCGAGGCACCGGCCGCCGCAACGTCCAAGTATGCAGAGGAAGCAAAGGTTGCTGCCAGCGCATACACGAACGACACCTATGCCGACAACCACGAGAACTTCAAGGACTTTGCGGCGGATGGCACCTTTAAGGTTGCGTTTGTCTGCAAATTCCTGACCAGCTCCTGGTTTGCGCCGAAGAGCAAGGGCATGGCGGACAAGGCGAAGGAACTCGGAATTGAGTTCATCGGCATTGACGCGAACAACTCGGAAGACGCATTCCTCCAGGGCGTTCAGAACGCCATCAACCAGGATGTCGACGCGATCATCCTCACGCCGGTTACGGCAGCCATGCTGCCCGCCTGTATCGACCTTTGCAAGGAAGCGGGCGTTGCCTACATCACCACGGACGACGGCGGTTACGATTCTCAGGGCAACCGCGTGCCGCACCTTGGCCTCGACGACTACGGCCTCTGCTACAGCGCCGGCAAAGCGGCAGCTCTCGCGGCTGTCGAACGCGGCTTTGACGTAACCAAGCTCAAGATCGCCATGCTGGATGCCCCCTCCGTTGAGAGCATTCACGGCCGCAGCCTCGGCGCCTATCAGGGCATGATGGACAACATCCCGGGCCTGACGGACGACAACTTCATCTGGCTGGACACCGTGGATAACCTCACGGACAACAACATCGCGAAGTTCTCGAGCGCTTACCAGGCGAACGCCGCTTCCACCGAATACTGGATGGTCTTCTGCGGCGGCAACAACGTTTGGGATGCGGCATTCCCGATCTTTGACGAAAACGGCGCTGATTATTCCAAGATCATCTGCGCGGGCGTCGTTGGCGACACGTCCATCTCGGGCGCAATGAGCGCTTCCGAAGCCAAAGCGAACAGCCTCTTCTGTGCCGGCATTCTCCCGTACCCCTCCGGCGCGGCGCTGATCGAGCTGTGCAACAACCTGTTTAAGGACGGAACGCTGTTCCCGAACTTCACGGGTTATCCGGAATACATCGTCTCGTCCGCGAACATTGACCAGTGGATGGTTGATGCGGGCTAATATCGAAGGTGAACCGAGCGAGAGGGGTATACCCTACCCCTCTCGATTCTCATGCAATGCAGGTATATAGTAGAAGCAAAGATATTCGGAATAAGGGGTGATGAAATGGACGGCGAGGTCGTACTGAAAGCAGAGCACATCTCGAAATCCTTTCCGGGCGTAAAAGCGCTGGACGATGTGAGCATTGAAATTCGCGCGGGCGAAGTGCATGCACTCTGCGGTGAAAATGGAGCGGGAAAATCGACGCTGCTCAAGGTGATCACCGGTATCTATTCAATGGATTCCGGCGAGGTTTCGGTTTGCGGTTGCAGGGCGGAGATCAAGAGCATCAACGACGCGCGCGGCTGCGGCATTCACGTGGTTCCACAGGAAATGGCGATGGCAAAGCACCTGACGGTTGCCGAAAACATCTTCCTGGGGCGCTATCCGTTAACTCGTCTTGGAATTGTCGACTGGAAAGCATTGTTTGCCGAAGCGAAACGGCTTCAGGCCAAGCTTGGCGGCGGCGCGGCCGCGCTGAATGTGCGCGATACGGTTGGGCACCTCAGCATGGGGCATAAACAGTTGATTGAGATCATGCGCGCCATGATCGACGACAATCTGAAGGTAATCGCGTTTGACGAGCCGACCTCTTCGCTTTCCGCGGAGGAGACGGAGCGCCTCTTCGAACTGATTGAGGATCTGCGCAGCCGGAATCTTGGCATCATCTACGTGAGCCACCGGCTCAGCGAAATTTTTCGCATATGCGACCGCGTGACCGTTCTCAAAGACGGAAAGTACGTGGACACGCGCAACGTGAAGGAAATTACGAACGACGATATCGTCAAGATGATGGTTGGCCGCGATTTGGACCTGTTTGGCCAAAAGCGCGTGAATTGCAGCGCGACCAACGAGACGGCGCTTCGAGTGGAACACTTTTCGCGCGCAGGACGCTATCAAAACATCAACTTCGACGCGAAATTTGGCGAGATATTGGGATTCTACGGATTGGTTGG
>DAIRTE010000054.1:10680-17410 GCA_036804025.1 Clostridia bacterium
AGAGGGCATGAACCGCTTCAACATCAAGGCGTCGAGCGAAAAGACGATTGCCGGCACGCTCTCCGGCGGAAACCAGCAGAAGGCAATCATCGCCAAGTGGGTGCAGGCCAACTGCGACATCATCATCTTTGACGAGCCGACGCGCGGAATCGACGTTGGCGCCAAAGCCGAGGTGTACACGGTGATGAAGGAACTTGCCGATGCGGGCAAATGCGTCATCATGGTCAGCTCGGAGCTGCCGGAGACGCTTGGCATCTGCGACCGCATCATCGTCATGCGCGAAGGCGAAATCATGGCGGATATGGTGAATGATCAACTGACCGAAGAAGACATCGTCCGCTACGCGGTGGCGAACTAAGGGGGTAGGAACATGAATACGGCAAAACGACTCTATATCAAGTCCAAGGATACGCCCGGTATCTTTACGATCATTATTCTGATTGTGTTGTTGTTCATCTTCTCCAACACATCGAAGTACTTTTTCACGGGGGACAGTCTGCTGGCGATTCTGCTCAGCGCGAGCACGGTTTCCTACATTGCCGCGGGCCAGTTCATGGTGCTGCTGGGCGGTCAGTTCGATATGTCGGTCGGCAACGTAGCGGCCATGGGCGGCGTGCTGTATTCCATGCTTGCGGTTAAGGGCTGGCCCGTTCCGCTGGCCATGGCGGTCGCGCTCGGCTTTGGTCTTCTCTCCGGCTTCATTGCGGGTGTCTGCGTTTCGCGGTTCAACACAAACGCGTTTATCACGACGTTTGCACAGCTGCAGATTTACCGTGGTATTCTCTTCGTGCTCACCGGCGGATCGACCATCAGCGTCAACCCGAACCCCGCGTTCCGGTTTATCGGCACGTATAAGGTGTTCGGTTTTCTGCAGATGCCGATCGTGATCATGATCGTAATCTTCGTGTTGTTCTGGTTTATCCTCAAGTTTACGAAGCTGGGCCGCGCGGTCTATTGCGTCGGCAACAACGCCGAAGCGGCGAAGATTTCCGGCATCAATGTTCCCCGGACGATTACGTTTGCCTTCCTGATGACCGGCTTCTTTGCGGCGCTGAGCGGCGTGGTGTTCGCCTCGCGCGTGAACTCCGGTCAGCCGAACCTCGGCGCAACCTACGCGCTGGACACCATCGCCGCGTCCGTCATCGGCGGAACGAGCATGGCGGGCGGCAAGGGCAACATCTGGGGCGCGTTCATCGGCATCCTGGTGGTCTACGTCATTCAGAACGGCCTCATTATGTCCGGCGTCGATTCGTACTATCACTACATCATCACCGGCTTGATCATGTTCTTTGCCGTGCTGGCACAGACGGAAAAGACGAAGAAATAAACTGGTACTCACGCTGGGGGGATTGCAATCCCCCCGGCTTTTCAAAAAGAGGCGATAACAGTGATCTTTAAGGACATCAACAGCGGGTTCTATCTGGAACCGAAAAAAGGCTTGTATGCCGCGACGAGCGACGAGGTCTCGCGCTGCGGCGAGGCTCTCGGCATTGTTGCGAGCGCGTATATGAATCTAGATCGCGGCTGCGGAACGCTGCGCCAGACAAACGATCTCACGCGGGACTTCTGCCGTGAGAAAGCAGGGCGGTACCCCGTTTTGCGGCTGCTTCCGCCGGGCTATCCGGACGAATACTATTCGCGGGACGAGATTGCGCGTCTCTCCGCCGAGGAAAAGGCGCTGTTTCGTGTTTGTCCCAGTCAGGATGCGAGTCCATTCACGCCCTGGATGTTTGACTGGATGCTCGACGTGCTGGTGGAGACGAAGACGCCCCTGCTCGTTTCCTTGCAGGAACTCGATTTGCGGGACGCCGCCGCCGTTAAGACCGCATATCCCGATTTGCGGCTCGTGATTACGAACACAACGCAGTGGATGAACCGGCAATACATCCGCTTTGCGCAGCATTTTCCCGAGGTGTACTTTGACACCTCGAACATCATTGAATACTACGGAATTGAAAACATCGTAAACCTGCTTGGCGCACAGCGCATCCTCTTTGGTACCTACATGCCAGAGAAGGAGCCCTACGACAAGGTGTTTCAGCTGCTGTATTGCGAGCTTTCCGACGAGCAGAAACAATGGATTGCGCACGGAAACTTCGAGCGGCTGGTGGAGGAACGCTGATATGAACATCAAACAATCGGTTCTAAACGGCGTGATTCCAGAGGGACTTCGCATCTTCGACGCGCATGCGCATGTTGGCGAGGGCGAATATAACGCGGCCTATCTCTACACGCTGCCCGTATCCGAAACGCTTCGTTTAAGCGAAAAGGTTGGCATTGGCGCGATGGCGGCGAGCAGCTTTAAGGCGCTCGTCGGTAAGGGCGTGGAGGGAAACGCGCGACTCATGGAGTTCTGCGCGGCATACCCCAAGGAACTGTTTGCGTACCTTTATTACGAGCCGCGCCTGAATGACGCGCTCCTTCGGCAGATCGACGCGTATCGCACGAACCCGAGTTTCATCGGGGTCAAGATTCATCCGCGCGAAGCGAAGGTCTCTATCGAGACGGACGGTTACGACCCGCTCTATGCGTACTGCGAAGAGCGCGGAATTCTGATTCTCTGCCACACCTGGGAAACGGAAAAAGAGAACAACCCCGCCTCGTTTGCGCCGGTGCTCAGACGTTTTCCGAAGCTTAAGCTGCTGCTGGGGCACATGGGCGGCACCTATCAAGGATGCATGTCGTCCATCGAGCTGGCCAAGCAGTATGAAAACGTCTATCTCGACATCAACGGTTCGCTCTACTCGCAGATCTGGATCGAGGAGCTCGCGAAGTTTGCGCCGCACGAGAAATTGATTTTCAGCACGGATCAGGCGTTCAACGACCCGCGGATCATTGTTGGCCGCGTGCTGCTGAGTGATCTGGACGACGCGCTGAAGCGCCGAATCCTCTGCGAAAACTTTGAAGCGGCGATTGACAGAACCCTGTTGCCCGCCTGACAGACCAAAGGAGAGCAAGCATGCTGAATCTACAAAAGAAGCTTTCCAACGGCCTGACCTGGCAAGAGCAGGTAGCGAGTATGCGCGCCGCATATGACCAGCCTGCGGTGGACTATCCCGCGCTGAAGTATCGGCACTGGCTGAACATTCCCTACGCAGGGGACAGCGCACGGCAGCAGTTTAACGTGTACTTGCCGGAGGGGGAAGGTCCGTTTCCGACGCTGATTTTGGTGCACGGCGGCGGCTGGTACACGGGCGACCGCTCGGATCGCTGGCTTTCCAGCGCGTTTCCGTTTGTGGAGAACGGGTTTGCGCTGGTTTCCGTTGGCTACCGGCTGGCGGACGAAGCGGTGTTTCCGGACCCGGTGGAGGACGTTGTCCGCGCCGTGGAGCAGATTGCCCGAACCGGCGAGCGCTATGGTCTCGACACCGCGCGCATCGGCATCATCGGCGGTTCCGCGGGGGCGAACCTTGCGGCGCACGCGGCGCTGCGCTGCACTTGCGTCAAGGCGGCGCTGATCCAGTGTCCGCCGCTCGATTTTTCCGCGTATCGCGCGCAGCTCGCGCAGGCGGGGCTGGTCCGCGAAGGGTCGAGCATGCCGGAGGAGGACACCTCCTACGAGGCGATGTACCTCGGCGGCTCCATTCTGGAGCTTCCCGACCGCGCAAAGGACGCCAATCCGGCAAACCATCTTTCGGGGCATATTCCGCCGATGCTGCTCGTGCATGGCACGGCAGATACGGTAGTACCATACCTGCAATCTGTCTCCTTTTTGCAGACGGTGAACCGCGCGGCGCAGGACGAAACGCGCGCATCGCTGATTTCGATTGCGGCCGGGGATCACGATTCTCCCGCGTCGGATCAGGACGGTTTGCTGGAACAAAAGCTGGCATTCTTTCGAAAAAATCTGGCGTAACGAACCGGCAAGGAGGGTTCTATGAATATTCTGGCCATTGGTTGTCATCCGGACGACGTAGAGGGCTGTTGCGGCGGTACTCTCGCGAAGTTTGCCCAGCAGGGGCATCAGGTGTTCATGGGCAGCATCGCAAACGGCAGCGTGGGACACCGCGTGATCCCCTCCGAAGAACTCAAGCAGATTCGGCTGGAGGAGGCGCGCGCGGGAGCCGGAATCATCGGCGCGCAGCACTTCTGCATCGGCGCGGACGACCTGACCGTCGAAGCGTCCAACATGGAACTGCTCAAAGAGGTGGTCGAGATCGTTCGCTGGGCAAAGCCGGATCTCGTGATTACGCACAATCCGCAGGACTATATGCGCGACCATGAGCAGACGAGCGAACTCGTCACCAGCGCCGCGTTCTGCGCAACCGTACACCACCTGACCACCAAGTCGCCGGAGTTTGACCGCTTCGTGCCGGTCTACTACATGGAGACGGCCGCGGGTGTGGATTTTTGCCCGACGGACTATGTGGACATCAGCGACGTCATCGACGTAAAACTTTCCGCGGCGGCGTGCCACAAGAGCCAGCTCACGTGGCTCAAGGATCACGACGATATGGACTTTCTCGAAACGCTGCGCATGATCTCGCGCTTTCGCGGCAACCAATGCGGCGTGCAGTATGCCGAAGGGTTCCGGCATTACAACGGCTGGCAGCGCTTCGCAACCAAGCGCCTGCTGCCCTGATTGAAGACGACGGAAACCAGCAAGAAAGTATAAGGAACCGGAGGTGAATGCAACATGTATTACGAGCAGTCGGCGCGAAAGCGAATTCTACAGGTGCTGCGCGGGCAGAGCGAGGGACATGTTCCGTTTACCACCTACTCCCTGTTCTCGGAACTGAGCACGTTTGAACGCGAAATGCGCGAACGCGGACTCGGATACGTTGCTATTTCGAGTTCCTACGACGTGGTGCAGCGGCAGGCGAGCGTTCGCGAAATCCGCTATCGCGCGGCAAACGGGGAGCCGATGATCCGCACCGAGTACGAAACGCCCTACGGCCTGCTCTATACGGAGCAGAAACCGCAGCCGGAGCTCTATACAAACTGGACAAAGGAGCACCTCTTCAAGACCGAGGACGACTACAAGGCGCTGCTCTGGCTGATTCAGGATCGCATGGCGATTCCGCGCTACGACCGCGCGGTAAAGCTCGTTTCGTCACTGGGCGAGGACTTCGCGGTGCGCGACCAGATTCCGCTCGAGCCGTTGCAGGCAATGATTTCGTCGGACTGCATGGACGCGCAGACGTTCTCGCTGGAGTGGTATGACAACCGCGACGAGATTCTAAAACTCTACGACGCGTTTCGCGAACTCAACCGAAGCATCTACCCAATCGTCGCGGAGGGCCCGCTGGAGTTTGCGAACTACGGCGGAAACGTGATTCCCGCGATCATCGGCAAAAAGAACTTTGCCCAATACTACGTGCCAAACTACAACGAAGCCGCCGAAATCCTCCACAAGAAGGGCAAGTTGATCGGCACGCATCTGGACGACAACAACGAAACCATTATGGAGGAGATCGCCTCGACAAGTCTGGACTACATCGAAGCCTACGATCCGGTCTTTAGCCCCTCGCTTGAAACGGCCTTTGCGCAGTTTGGCGGCAAGGCAATCTGGATCAACTGGCCTTCCGCCTGGCACGCGGAGAGCGCGGAGCGGGCGGAACAGCTCACCACGGAACTGCTCGCCTCGGTAAAGTCGAGCGACAAACTGCTCATTGCGGTTACGGAGAACATGCCGATTGGTCGGGATCGCGAACTCTTTCCGGCAATCTTAAACGCAATTCAGCGCGCGGGGCGGTAAACAAGCACAGAATTTAATGCTATTGTCAAGATCGGAGAATATTCTTATGGAGCGAATGAAAACGGCGATCGTGGGCTGCGGCTCGATCAGCACGATCTATATGGAGTCGCTGACAAACGGGCGGTTTCGCATATTGGAACTCGTCGCCTGCTCGGACATGGACGAGGCGCGCATGCGCCAGAGTTCGGAGCGCTTCGGCATCCGCGCGATGACGCTGGACGAAATTCTCGCGGACGCGAGCATTGAGCTGGTCATCAACCTCACGACGCCCGCGGCGCATTATCCGGTAACGAAACGCGCGCTGCTCGCCGGAAAACACGTCTTTTCGGAGAAGATGATCGCGGTCGAGCTCGAAGAGGGTAAGGAGCTCGTCGCGCTGGCCAATGAGAAAGGGCTTCGCCTCGGCGTCGCGCCGGACACGTTCCTTGGCGCGAGCGTGCAGACCGCGAAGTACATTGTCGAAAAAGGCCTGATCGGTCGTCCGGTGACCTGCCGCGCGTCCGTGAGCCGCAACTACGGCGTCTACGGCGAGTTTTTGCCGCACCTGTACAAGAAGGGCGCTGGTATCGGCTTCGACATGGGCGGGTACTACCTGACCGCACTCGCGTCGATCCTTGGTCCGCTCAAGAGCGTCTCGGCTTACACGACCATCAGCGGCAAACAGCGCGTGAACACGCGCGTCGGCGCGCCGATGTTTGAGCAGCATTACGAGTTGGAAGTGCCAAACGTACTCGTCGCCGCGATGCAGTACGACAGTGGCGTGCTGGGCACGCTGCACATGAACTCGGACAGCATCCTCGACGAGCGCACGAGCCTCGAAATCTACGGCACGGACGGCATCCTGCTGATGGGCGATCCGAACCAGTTCGGCGCGCCGGTGTACCTGCAAAAGACAAACGCACAACCGATTGCGTTTCCGTTTACCCACGGGTTCGAGCAGAACTCGCGCGGACTCGGCGCGGCGGAGATGGCCTGGTCGATTCGCGCCGGGCGGAATCACCGCGCGAGTAAGGAGATGGCGTTCCACGTGTT
>DAIRTE010000055.1:0-17348 GCA_036804025.1 Clostridia bacterium
TTCGCTTGCTGTTCTCAATGGAACCGGATCGAGAAAATCCGAGAATCTTCGACAATTATCGACAAACGGTTTGATCGTTGGAGTGATCAATTACGAATCGGCATGGCGGCTGGAAGACGAGCTTGCCGCATGGAACGCAGATCTCATTGTGTGCGACGAAGGGCACAAGATCAAGACTCACAATATCGCGGCGAGCAAGTGCATGCATCGGCTCGGCGCGAAGGCACGGTATCGGATGCTGCTGACGGGCACGATCATCACCAACAAGGCGATCGACGTGTTCAGCCCGTACAAGTTCCTGAATCCGACGGTATTCGGTAACAGCTTCTATGCTTTCCGTAATCGCTATTTCGATATGACCGGGTACGGACTGCACGTTCCCGTGTTGAAAGAGCGCATGGCGAAGGAACTCACGCGCCGCATCCACAGCATCGCATTCCGCGCAACGAAAGCCGAGTGCCTGGACCTGCCGGAAACGACGGAGATCGTCCGAACGGTCCTGCTGGAACCGGAGGCACAGCACCTATATCTCGATATGGTGCACGACAGCATGATTCAGCTCCGCGAGGGCGAGGTGACCGCAACGAATGTGCTGACACGCCTGCTGCGACTGTCCCAACTGACCGGTGGATTCCTGTGTCAAGACGATTCCGACCGACCCATATCGGTGAGCGAAGCCAAACTCAAGGCATTGTCGGACATCGTGGACAGCGCAGCGGAGGACGAAAGGAAGCTTGTGATCATCGCTCGGTTCCTGCCGGAGATCGACGCCATCCGAAAACTACTCGAACAAAAAGCGATCCAATATTCCGTCATCTCCGGCGAGATTAAGGACCGGGATGATCAGGTGCACCGATTCCAAACGGATCCCGATGTGACCGTGTTCGTCGGCCAGATCGCGACGGCGGGGTTGGGCATCACGCTCACGGCCGCCGACACCATGGTTTTCTACTCGCTGGATTACAGCATGTCGAACTTCGAACAGGCGAAAGCGCGGATCCATCGTGTCGGCCAGCATAACCCCTGCACCTATATCTACCTCGTCGCTGCCGGCACCGTGGACGAAAAAGTGCTCCAGGCGCTAATAGACAAAGCCGATCTGGCCAGAGTCCTGATCGACGAATACCGGGCGGGGAAGAACCCGTTCCAAATCAACTAAAACTGGAGGGAAAAGGATGCACTCAGAGGAACTCTTCGCGCTGGCGGATCAGCTGCGCGAACTGAAAGAAACAAAGAAATACGCGGAGCAAGAGCTCAAGGAGATCACGGAGGAGATTGATCGTATCGACGCCGCGCTGGCGGAGCAGATGATCGCCAGCGAAACGCAGAATTTCACCCGTAACGGCACAATGTTCTGCCTGACCAACACGACGCGTGCGTCGGCAGCCGCCGGGCGCAAGGACGAACTGTTCGCGGCACTGCGCGCAGCGGGCTTTGGTGACCTGGTCTACGAGACCGTCAACGCCAATTCGCTCTCGGCGTTCGTGAAAGAACAGACCGCGGAGAATGAGGACGTTCTGCCGCAATGGCTCGACGGGCTCGTGAACGTATTCGAAAAAATAACGGTCGGCGTACGAAAAGCCGGCCGGTAAAACAGAAAGGGGAAAACCAATATGACACAGGAAACAGGAATCGTAACCACACAGAACGCATTTTCGGAACTCACCAACTTCAACCTGAGCGACGCGATGTCGCAGGAGCTTGAGGGGCTGAGCCTCTCGTTCGAGCGCATCAAGATCCCGTCGGCAGGGAGCACGGTATTCGAGCTGCCCGGTGAGGAGGATGGTGAGCCGGAGAACCTGAAGGAATTCACCGGGGTGATTCTCTATCACCATCCGCTGTTTGCGTATTACCGGGCTAAATACGCAGGTGGCAATGAACCGCCGGACTGCGGCAGCTTCGATGGTATCACCGGCGAAGGTGATCCCGGCGGCGCGTGCGCGAAGTGCCGATATAACCAGTTCGGCACCGGCGAAGGCGGCGGGAAAGCGTGTAAGAATCGCCGGCGTATCTACATCCTGCGCGAGGGCGAAGTATTTCCGCTGCTGCTCTCGTTGCCGACCGGGTCGCTCAAGGAGTTCACGCGCTATATTCAGCGCCTACTGAGCCATGGCAAGAAGTCGCTGTCTGTCGTCACGCGTTTCTCGCTCAAGAAAACCGTGAACGCCGGCGGGATCGCCTACTCCCAGGCACAGTTCCGGATCGACCGACCGCTCACGGAAGCAGAGTGCACGGCCGTTTCGCAGCTTGCAGAGCAGGTTAAGGAGTATGCCAAGCATACCGCGACCTCTCCCGTCGACTTGGAAGAATTCACCGATGTTCCGACGCCGTTCGATCCGGTGACAGGGGAGATCGTGGAATCATAACACAACGAACATGGATAGGGGAGCGGGAACGCTCCCCGATGAGTATCAGAAAGGATTTTTACATGAAACATATGCAAAGCATCGAGCGGATCCCGCTCAGCGAAATTTGTATCGAACCGTATCAGAGGGTACTAAATAATGCGCGCGTCAAGCGTATCGCCGACAATTTCGATCAGGCGCGTGTCGGCGTCCTGTTTCTCTCCAAGCGCGGCCCGCACAGCTACGCCATCGTGGACGGTCAGCACCGGTTATGCGCCATGCGTCAGATTGGCGTTCCGGACGCCGTGTGCATTGTGGTTGTCGGTTTGTCCTACGAGGAAGAAGCCAATTACTTTCGGATTCAAACGCGAGACACCAACGCGCTCAGCGCTTATTCGCTCTACAAAGCAGGCGTGCAGGCGAAGGACGAGCATTTCCTCAGGATCGAAGCAATCCTTGTACAAAACGACTATGAGGTCGGTCTGAAAGCGGAACCCATGGTGATCACCGCGGTGAACACGCTATCCCGGGTCATGACCGTACAGGGTGAACAAGCGCTGGATTTGGCGCTGAAGTGTATCCGTGCCGCCTGGCATGGAGATTCCACAGCACTGCGCCGGGAGATGCTCGCCGGCATTTCGGAATTCTCCCGACGGTATGAATCAAAGCTCACGCCCGACCTGTTCCGGCAGCGACTTGGCGGGTTGATTCCGGCCGACTTGTTCTTTGAGTATCGCTCGCGGTGCGAAGGGCGCGTCAATACGAACAGCGCGTTCAAGCCGATCTATCTCCAGATCTTCTGCGGCATGCTGCGCGATTATTACAACAAAGGCCTCGGCAGCAATTCAAAACTTCGGCTTGGTACGGAGGGTGAGCGGTATGGAAACTGAAACACGCACAATCCCGATTTCTTCCATTCGCGTGTCGACTCGTATCCGTAAGGATCCAGGCGATCTGACCGAGCTGGCGGACGATCTGCAGAAACATGGGTTGATCAATCCAATCACGGTCATGGACTGCCAGAACGGGACGTATCAGCTGATCGCCGGCCTGCGCCGCCTGGAAGCGGCGAAGCTCATTCAATTGACGGAGCTGCGCGCGACCGTGCTCTCGCCCATGCAGGCCGAAGAGATGTTGGAGATAGAAATCGCGGAAAACGAGCAGCGCCTCAATTTCACAACCGCCGAACGGCTCGAATATGCCGAAAAGATTAAGGCGATTGAGCAGGCAAAAGCGCGGGAGCGGATGTCTGTACATGCCCGCGATGGGTATGAGAAAGATCAGGGTATGGTCGTACGACCATACCCTGAAGCGGGACCCGCGAGGGATGTGATTGCGAAACGCACAGGCTTTTCGAGTGGCCGTCAATATGAGCGTGCCTTGACCGTGGCGGCTAAGCGGCCTGATCTATTGTCAAAGATTGACACGGGCGAAACAACCATATTTGGCGCGTATAAGGAGACAGTCATAAAGGACGCTGAAAAAAAGAAGAGTACCGCCTCTGCTGGAAAGCCGATGATGTCGACCGACCAGGTTGCCCGCGCCGGTGTGATCCGGCTCGCGAAGAACCCGCATTTTATAGAATTGCGGAGCGAGCTTCAAAAACTGCAAGCAGAGGCGACTTCCGCAAAGACGACCCTGAAGTGGGCAACGGAGGCATATGACAACAAGGTAAAGCATTTTGAAAACAACATCGATTTCCTGTCGCGCCGCGTCAGGGAGTTGGAACAAGAAAACGCCGAGCTTCGCGCCCGGCTGGGAATGGAGGCAAGGCATGAAAAACGCGTCGAATTCGGTAACCCGGACGGGATCATCCGGATTCCCGAGGATACTCTATCTTGAGCATGGGGTTCGCCCCATGGTATTCATCTGCTCCCCATATGCCGGGTGCATCAAGGAAAATGTCCAGAATGCGCGCCGATATTCGCGTTTTGCGTATCTGAGCGGGAAGATGCCAATCACCCCGCATCTGCTATATCCGCGGTTTCTGGACGACCATATGCCGCAGGAGCGGTTGGATGGCATGGATATGGGATTACGGCTCCTGGATCTGTGCGAAGAGCTCTGGGTCTTTGGCGATTATTTCAGTAGCGGCATGCAGCGCGAGATTGCGCATGCTGTAGCTCGGTTCATGACGATCCGGTACTTTGACGAAGAATGCATTGAGGTGAAACTGCATGCAAGAAAGACAGCAATTTCCGACGGCGCTCGCTGAACGGCGGCAGTGGATCTGCTGGCGGTTGGAACCAAGCAGCAAGGGCGACCGGCCGAATAAAACGCCTTACTCCCCGCACGCGAACCGCAGAGCATCGTCCATCGATCCCGGTACCTGGGGCACGCTGGCGGAGGCGCAGTCAGCGCATGAGCGCTTTGGGTACACAGGTCTCGGGTTCGTGTTCACGAAAGACGACGATTTCGTCGGTGTGGACATCGACCATTGCAGAAATAAGAACACCGGCGCGCTGAATGAGACGGCAGATGCGATTGTCGCGAAAGCAGCAACGTACATTGAAATCAGCCCATCAGGCGAAGGCCTGCACCTGTTCTTCCGCGGCAAAATCCCCGATGGCGGAAATAAAAACAGCAAAACCGGCGTTGAGATGTATGCGTTCGGGCGTTATTTCACCATGACCGGAAACAAGCTGGAGAACGCGCTCATGGATATCCAGCAAGACGCTGGTGTGCTTGCCTGGATCCATGCGACATATATCAAAACGCCGAAAATGGAAAAACAAACACCGGAACGGAAAGCGCCGAGTGAACGAAAACAGAAAAAACAGCAAGGATCCGCAGTGCCGCTCTCCGACGAAGCGGTGCTCGAGCGTGCGCTGGCCGCGGATAAGGACGCGCTGTTTGCCAAGCTCTGGTCGGGCAGCTGGCAGGAGCAATACGACTCCCAATCCGAGGGGGATATGGCGCTGTGCTGCAAGCTGGCTTTCTGGACAGGCAGGAATCGGGGTCAGATGGACCGGTTATTTCGCCAGAGTAAGCTATATCGCGAAAAATGGGACGAGCGGCACCATGCCACCGGCGCAACCTACGGCGAAGAGACGATCACAAAAGCCCTCGATCTGGTGAAGGATTCCTTCACTCCGGCGTCAAATGCGCCGGTATTCGAGTTCGAAGGGCGATATTATCGTGCCAAAGGCGATACGGTGGCGCCGCTGACGAATTTCATCGTCAAACCGATCGAGATGATTGAATCCGAAGAGGAGACACAGCTCACTGCCGATCTGATCACGGTACGCGGTGAAACGTTCCGGCACTCGTTTCTGACGACCGATTTTGTGAACCTGCAGCGATTCAAAAATACGTTGAATAAACGCACGATCGCACTGAGCTATACCGGCTCGGAGGGCGATCTGGAACTGCTGAAAGCGTTTTTGTCCGAACGAGACTGGGCGCGGAAGAAAGGCGTCCGCGCGTCAGGCGTGTACTTACATGGCGGACGCTGGGTGTTCGTCGGCGCGGATTGCGCCATGGACGGTGCGGGAAACGATGTACCCGATCTCCAGCAATTCGAGCAGTACCGTGCGCCGGGAGGAAGTATTCTGGATGCTAAACCGCTCGGCGCGGAACAGTTGCCGGAACTCGGAAAGTTGCTGCTTGGTTACAACGAACCGGCGAAATCGGTCGCCGTGCTGGCGTGGTGCGCGGGATGCTTTGTGAAAGAACACCTGAAGAGTAAAAAGATCAAATATCCGCACCTGTTTCTGATCGGCGAAGCCGGTAGTGGCAAAAGCAATACGCTCGAACGCGTGATTCTACCGATATTCTCAAAAGCGCGCATTTCAGCTGCGTCGCAGTTGACGCGGTTTACGATCATCAAGGAATCTACATCGTCAAACTTGCTGCCGCAGCCGCTGGATGAGTTCAAACCGTCCAAGATCGACCGGCTGACGCTGAACGTGCTGCTCAACCACATGCGAAACGCATATGACGGTACGGACGGTGAGCGCGGCCGTGCGGATCAGACGTCGGTGAAATACCCGCTGACGTCGCCGCTCGTGGTAGCCGGCGAAGAATCGCCATCCGAGGCGTCGATCCGGGAACGCAGCATAGAGCTGCTGTTTTCGAAGAAAGACCTGAAGCCGGAAGCGCACAGAACGGCGTTTGCGAGACTCTGCGGTATACCGGATACGCTGGCTTCGTTCGGTCGTTCTTTGCTCGATGCAGCGTTGAACATTGCGGCAACGGACGCCGAAACATGGTACAAAGCCGGTGTAGGCCAGTTTGAACCGGAGCTGCCATCGCGCATCCGGAACAATCTCGCCTGCTGCGTTGCCGGGCTGCGGCTGGTGGAGCGCGTCTGCCAAAGGAGCGAATGGAACTGGGCAGATGTGTTCGATATTCCGTTTGAAACCTGCGTTCGGTACTTGGCGCTCGGTGCCAAGGAATTCCTGCTGGACGGCGGAGACGCGAACAAAGGGATCATCGAGCAGACGCTGGAGATCATGGCGCGCATGGGACTTTACCAAACTGAATGGACGATCATGGAGAACCTCAATCACGTAGCCATCTGTTTCCGGCGTTGCTACGATCGCTACACGCAGTATCGGCGCGAACATGCGATCGGCGGTGAATCTTTAGAATACGCTCAGTTCCTTAAGCAGCTTCGTCAATCCGACCTGTTTGTCGCGTATAAGCCGGTACGAATCAACGGAGAGCTGCGCAGAGCGTATGTGTTGGACTATGACGAAATAAAAAAACGCTGTGATATAGCGACTTTTGACACCGCTGCTCCGGAGCCGATCTCCCCATGGGAATAAGAATCACATGTTACTTGTTACTAGTTGTACCTCCATTTTTAGAGCTACGCGGAAAAGTTGCGTTCTCTCACGCGTGTGCGCGCGCACGCGTACGCACGCGTGTGTATAGCCGCAACTCTAAATACGGGAAGTAACACGTAACAGGTAACGGAAAGGAAAAAATGTTGGAAAAAGATATCGTAGCCGCGATCATGCGGCTGCTAAAGGCAGTCCCGCGGTGCTTTGCCTGGAAAGAGCATGGTGGGATGTACGGGGCAGCCGGCATACCCGATGTGATTTGCTGTCTGGACGGCCGGTTCTTCGCCTTCGAGGTTAAGATGCCGGAAGGCAGGTTGACCAAGCTGCAGGAGCACACGATTCACAGGATCCGGGTCGCCGGAGGTCATGCGTATGTGGTTCGTTCGGTGGAGGACGTGAAGGCCGTCCTGTGGGCGTACGCGGGGATTGAAATTTGAACAAAGGAGAATTACACCACATGAATGCCAAGGAATATCTATCGCAGGCATACCGGATCGACCAGCGGATCAACAGCAAGTTGGAGCAGGTGATGTCCTTGCGCGCCCTATTAGGTAAAGCGACCAGCACATTGACCGGTGCGCCAAAGGCGGCGACGCCGAATCCGCACTCCATGGAGGATACCATCTGCAAGATGGTTGATATGGAAAACGAGATCAACGACGATATCGATACGTTGGTCAATCTGAAAGCGGAAATCATGGCGTGTATTAAAAAAGTCGAGAACCCGGAGCACCAGACGCTGTTGGAGCTGCGGTATCTGTGTTTCAAGCGTTGGGACGAGATCGCATGCGAATTGAGTTACAGTATGCAATACGCTTTTCGTATACACGACCGTGCCCTAGCGGATGCAGAAATTATTTTGAAAGAGGAGAGTAAAGTTGATTGAAAGAGAGTTAGCACCTTTGATATTGTTATGATGACGAAAAAGAAAAGAGCCTCCGCGGGCAGAAAAAGCGGAGGCTCTTTTGCTCGCTTGGAGGAATCGTATGCCAAGAAAACCGAAGAGTCCGTGCTCCTATCCCGGCTGTAGCAGACTGACCGACAGTCGGTACTGCGAGGAACACAGGCAGATCGCTGGACGCCAGTACAACAGATACCAACGCGATCCAAACACCAGCCAACGATACGGCCGCGCGTGGCGGCGGATCCGTGAGCTCTATATCCAGGCACATCCGATTTGTGAGCAGTGCCTGAGCGAAGGCAGGCTGACACCTGCAGAAGAGGTGCATCACATCCTACCGTTGACAGACGGCGGCACGCACGACGCAGGAAATCTCATGGCGCTGTGCAAGAGCTGCCACTCCAGCATTACGATCGGCAGCAACAACATAAAACGTCAATAGACGGTCAGAACTACCCCGTGGGGTATATGAATCGCTACAGCCTTGATTTTTGTGCAACGCGGTCGGGTCGCGTACAAACTTTCGCGGAAGTTTTAGGGGGAATAGCCCCATAAGTTTTTCAGGAGGGATCGGATATGGGAAAAAGAGGCCCGGCGCCCGGACAGGGCGGCAGACCGCCGAAACCGTTGGCGGAAAAGGTGCTGGATGGTAATCCCGGCAAACGGAAACTGACCATCGTAGAGTTTCCAGGAGCTAGTGAATTTCATGGTGTGAATATGCCACCGCCGCGCGAGATGCTCTCCGCCGTGCAAAAAGACGGGAAGCCGCTCATCGCGTCGGAGATCTACGAACGAACATGGGCCTGGCTGAACGATCGAGGCTGCGCGAGCATCGTCTCCCCGCAGGTGTTGGAACGATACGCTATGAGCGCAGCGCGCTGGATTCAGTGTGAAGCAGCGATCACGGAATACGGGTTTCTGGCAAAGCATCCGACGACCGGGAACGCGATCCAATCGCCGTATGTGGCTATGAGCCAGAACTACATGGCGCAAACAAACCGGCTCTGGTACGAAATCTTCCAGATCGTGAAAGAAAACTGCGCCGCCGACTACACAGGCGCGAATCCGCAGGACGACGTTATGGAGCGCCTGCTGACGGCGCGAAGGGGAAAATGAGTATGGACGAAGTACAGGCGTTTATCCATTCGCTCCGGTATCACCGCCTGAAGAGCCAGCAGCGCAAGACGCTGCGCGGGCAGGCGCTCGCGGGGAATCTACCCGCTGCGCAGGCCGGTTTACGAAAAATCGTCATGAAAGGATATCAGCATGGTCATTCAAACGCTGCCGGTCGGTAAACTCGTTCCGGCGGATTACAACCCGCGTAAGGACCTGAAACCCGGCGACCCGGAATATGAAAAGCTGAAGCGCTCGCTTTCAGAGTTCGGGTATGTGGAGCCGGTGATATGGAATAAAACCACCGGACATGTCGTCGGCGGACACCAGCGCCTGAAAGTGCTGATCGATACCGGTGTGACCGAAGTCGAATGCGTCGTCGTAGAAATGAGCGAAGAAAAAGAAAAAGCGCTCAACGTCGCGCTGAATAAAATCAGCGGCGAATGGGACAAGGATAAGCTATCTTTGCTGATCGCCGATCTGCAGGGCGCGGACTTCGATGTATCACTGACAGGTTTTGAAGCGCCTGAGATTGACGCTCTCTTTAAGGACGCGCAGCGCGACGGCGTCCACGACGACGATTTCGATGTCGACGCGGCACTCAAAGAAGCGGCGATCACTAAGCTGGGCGACCTTTGGCTACTCGGCAAGCATAGGCTGGTCTGCGGGGATAGCACGAAGATGGATGTGTTCGACCTGCTCATGGATGGCCAAAAAGCAAACCTTGTCGTAACCGATCCCCCTTACAATGTAAACTACGAAGGCAACGCCGGTAAGATCAAAAACGACAACATGACCGATTCCGCGTTCTATGATTTCCTGCTGGCTGCGTTTCAGAACATGGAAACCAATATGGCGAGCGACGCATCGATCTATGTGTTCCATGCGGATACGGAGGGGTTGAACTTCCGCAAAGCATTCTCGGATGCGGGATTCTATCTGTCCGGTACCTGCATCTGGAAGAAGCAGTCGCTGGTGCTGGGGCGAAGCCCGTATCAGTGGCGGCACGAGCCGGTTTTGTTCGGCTGGAAGAAGAAGGGGCGCCACGAATGGTACGCCGATCGGAAGCAAACGACGATCTGGGAGTTCGATAAGCCCAAACAGAACGCCGACCATCCGACCATGAAACCTGTGGAGCTTTTGGCTTATCCGATTTTGAATTCCAGCATGGCGAATTGCGTCGTGCTCGACCCCTTCGGCGGCAGCGGTAGTACCCTGATCGCCTGCGAACAGACCGATCGTGCTTGCCGTATGATCGAGTTGGATGAGAAGTACTGCGATGTGATCGTTCGAAGAACAGTTGACCAGCTCGGAAATGATGCAGGTGTATTTCTTGTGCGCAATGGCGCGAGCATTCCGTACAAAGAATTGGTCAAAAACACAGATAACACTTGATAAGTACAGCGGTAAGAGCCATATATGTACTACCAAATTCAAGGAGGTAGACATAAGATGCAGATCAGATTTAACGTTACAGGTGACAGAAGAAAGGCGCTGGTCGCGGCCATGCGCGATACACTTCAAGACACTACCCACTATCTCGGGGCTCCTTCGTTTTGTTTCATGGTGGGTAAGTACACCGTCGACAAAAATGGGACGGTCACCTGCCCGGACGATGCGGACGAAGCACAGATTGAAATGCTGATCCACGAACTGGCGCACGACGGATTCATTGGCGAACGAATTGTCGAAGCGACGAAGCCTTTGCAACACGTAGTGGCCGAGCCAGAACAGCAGGGAGAAGAAAATTTCAGCACTGCCGCGCCCGACCTGCTGGCGATCGAGCTACCGAATGACGGTATGACGCCCGCCGCCATGGAGAACCTTCGACGGCTGGTTGCAAGCAAAGCAACGCTGCTGAAGAAAGCGCTCGGCACGGACAGCCTGCCGATTACAGAACACGCTGACAGGATCGAATTCGGTTGGTTCCGACCGACCGACGATCAGGCTGAGATCAGAGCATACTACCAATTGGTGCAGGGGCTTTACGAGCTGACGCGGACACAAAAACGCGTTTTGGCTTCTGAACGATCTGTGGCCTCCGATCGATACACACTGAGGTGCCTTCTTCTAAGAATCGGATTTATTGGCGACGAATTCAAAGTGTCGCGAAAAATCTTGCTGCGAAATCTTGAGGGAAGCAGTTCATATGCCAAGCCGAAGGCGGGTATTGAAGCATGAACGGAATTCATCCCGACCTGCTGAAACAGTTGCGAGAATATTACAAACCAGGAACGCGCATCAGGCTTGTGCGCATGAACGATCCATATGAATCCGTTCCGCTGGGCACCATCGGGGTCGTTACTGGGGTTGACGATTTGGGGACTGTGCATACGGTTTGGAGTAATGGTAGCACTCTTGGCGTGGCATTCGGTGCAGATTATGCGGAGAAAATCGAGGAGGGCGATCATGAGTAACCACTTTTTCGCCGCTTATGGCGTCGGTATCAACCGCACCGAAATGGCAAAGCGCTGTCCGACGGCAAAGCTGCTCGGTGCGTCGACGCTGCGGAATCATCGTCTGACGTTTCGCGGGGCACACGCTGCTGCGGTAGCGAACATTGAACCTGAGAAGGGCCATACCGTACCGGTGCTGATATGGAACATCACGCCGGCGGACGAAGCAGCGCTGGATCTGTATGAAGGATTCCCGCATCTGTACGAAAAGCAGCAGTTCCGGATCCGGCTCGACGGTACGCTCGTCAACTGCATGGCGTATGTCATGCGCGGCGATCGCCCACTCGGGAAACCGAGTGCGTTTTATTACAGCGCGGTGTTGGAAGGATACAAAGCGGCAGGATTCGATACGGAAATTCTCAGGACTGCAGTGCAGAATGCAAGCGAAGAAGCATAGGACTCATAGAATCGGGCAACGCCGCGTCGCGCGACGTCGCCACCACAGCGCGGCTTGTGAAGCAAACGGGGCGGTTACCCCAACAGCGGCCCGATAATCAAACCAAGCCGGACACGGAGGCTCACATTGGCCTCCGTGTTTGCGTCGCCTGTTTTGTGGACAATAAATCTTATGATCGGGTGAACAGGGAAACGAGCTGCGGTGCGGTAAATATCAGCACGCCAATCACGCCGGCGACGACGCCGATGATCAGCATGACCTTATCAGCCTTATTGCTCGTGCCAAGGGTATTCACCTTTTCCGGATCCTTGGGGTTGTATTGAATATCGATTGTCTGTCCGACTTGATACGTATCGCTTTGATACGCCTTTGTGTATTTCCGGGAATAGGTTGTTCCATCAATCGCATAAGAGATCATGGGTACAAATTCTCTTGTGGTCACGTCATCTCGCCGCATGACTTTTTCTTTGACTTCGGTGATAACCGCGGTCGTAGATGCCGTGCAGCTTTTTATTTGTGCCTTGCGTTTCAGCAAGCGAATTGCTGTGACCAAAATGAAGCATAACGCGACAATCCAAAGAACGAAAACTAAGAGCATAGCTGGATCTCCTTTCGTATGATTCGTTAGGTTTTGACGCTTTGCTGATATAAAGTCTCGCTGCAGCTGTGGAGCATATGAGCATGCTCCTTTGACAATCTCATTATAGGCATTCTTTTTTTATGTCGCAATAAGCAACTTCGTTCACGTTGCGGCGGAGCGCTGTAAAGTAGGAGGGCGGCATTGATTCGAAAACTGAAGAAATACGTGCCGACTCCTTTCAAAGCAAAGGACTCGGTTTACGATAAACAGGCGGCGGATAACGCTGTCGCTTTTATTGAATGCCTCTCGCACACCAAAGGGACTTGGGCGGGTAAACCGTTTCTGCTGATCGACTGGCAGGAGCGGATCATCCGGGACGTTTTTGGTGTCATCAAACCAAACGGATACCGCCAGTTCAATACTGCATTTATTGAAATTGCAAAAAAAAATGGAAAGTCTGAGCTCGCGGCAGCGGTCGCGCTGCTGTTAACCTGCGGCGACCATGAAGAGCGTGCCGAGGTGTACGGGTGCGCCGCCGACCGACAGCAGGCGTCGATCGTGTTCGAGGTCGCCAAGGACATGGTCACTTTGTGCCCTGCGCTGGCGAAGCGCGTAAAGATCCTCGCGTCACAGAAGCGGCTGGTGTACCTGCCGACCGGTAGTTACTACCAAGTGCTTTCTGCCGATGTTGCCAGTAAACATGGTTTCAATACACACGGCGTCATTTTCGACGAACTGCACACACAACCGAATCGCCGTCTCTTTGACGTCATGACCAAGGGCAGCGGCGACGCGCGCATGCAGCCGCTGTATTTCTTAATCACCACCGCTGGCGATAACACCAACACCATCTGCTGGGAAGTACATTCCAAAGCCAAGGATATCCTCGAAGGCAGAAAAACGGATGCGACGTTCTACCCTGTGATCTACGGCACCGAAGAAAACGACTCCTGGACGGACCCGAAAGTGTGGAAGAAAGCGAACCCGTCGCTCGGAATTACGGTGGGCGTCGATAAAGTGAAAGCCGCATGCGAAAGCGCGCAGCAGAATCCAGCCGAGGAAAATGCGTTTCGGCAGCTGCGTCTGAACCAGTGGGTCAAACAGGCGATCCGCTGGATGCCGATGGACGTGTGGGACAAATGTGCGTTTGCGGTCGACCCGAAATTGCTCGGAGGACGGGTCTGCTACGGCGGACTCGATCTTTCCTCCAGCATGGATATCACGGCGTTCGTTCTGGTGTTCCCGCCGCTGGATGAAACGGACAAATATGTGATCCTGCCGTACTTCTGGATCCCAGAGGAGAACATCGACCTACGCGTCCGGCGCGATCATGTGAACTACGATCTCTGGGAAAAGCAGGGATTCCTGCAAACCACAGAAGGCAATGTTGTGCACTACGGGTTCATAGAGTCGTTCATCGAGCAACTCGGGATGAAGTATAACATCCGCGAGATTGCATTCGATCGTTGGGGCGCGGTTCAGATGGTACAAAACCTCGAAGGCATGGGGTTCACGGTCGTTCCGTTTGGTCAGGGTTTCAAGGACATGTCCCCTCCGACGAAGGAGCTCATGAAGCTGACGCTGGAGCAGAAGATTGCGCACGGCGGTCAGCCGGTGCTTCGCTGGAATATGGACAACATCTACATCCGCACCGATCCCGCAGGGAACATCAAGCCAGACAAAGAAAAAAGCACTGAGAAGATCGACGGCGCTGTAGCGACGATCATGGCGCTGGACAGAGCGCTCCGCTGCGGCAACGACAAAGGTTCTTCTGTATATGACGATCGAGGCATTTTATGGATCTAAGCGCGGCTATTCGACAACATCTTCGGTGGTTAGTTTACCGGTTTTTTCATAGCGCAGACCTTCCTTCGAACTGAAAACCTTCTCGCCGAAGACATATTCACCGTGGTAGAAATCGGAAATGTTCATTTCCAGAGCCTCGATTACCCGGCAGACAATCCGGAATGAAGCTGATTGAATATTACGATCGCCGCTTTCAAAGCGCTGATAACTTTGCAGCGGAATCTTTGCTTTCTCCGCCACCTGCATCTGTGTCAGGCCAAGGATGACACGCCGCTCACGCAAAAGTCCATCGTCCTTCATATGAGCAACCTGAAAGCCGTCGTGACTAAGATTATCCATGCTAAATACCTCCGAAATAAATAAATCCAGTTGGATGTAAACAGAATACCGCCGATTGGATGTAATGTCAAGATAAAACAGCCGGATGGCAGTGTTTTTGGGAGAGAATGATAATGAACGTTTTTTCAAGCATTTTCCATTCCCGCGACAAACCGAAGAACTACTTGAACAGTAGCTTTTATAGCTTTTTCTTTGGTAGCACGTTGAGCGGGAAGCAGGTGAATGAAACGACTGCTATGCAGATGACGGCGGTGTACTCCTGCGTGAGAATCCTGTCGGAGACTGTTGCGGGTCTGCCGCTGAACGTCTACAAGTACAACGAAAGCGGCGGGAAAGAGAAAGCATTCAAGCACCCGCTCTACCGGCTGCTGCACGACGAGCCGAACCCCGAGATGACGAGCTTCGCGTTTCGGGAAACGCTCATGAGCCACTTACTCCTGTGGGGTAACGCTTATGCGCAGATCATCCGAAATGCCAGAGGCGAAGTTGTCGCACTCTATCCGCTCATGCCGAACAAAATGACAGTCGACCGTGACCAAAACGGCCGGCTTTTTTATTCGTATCAGCGCGGAGCGGAGGATCCCACCGCGATCGGTAACTCGAACCGGGTGACACTTTCCCCTTCGGATGTACTGCACATCCCCGGACTCGGTTTCGACGGTCTGATCGGCTACAGCCCGATCGCCATGGCGAAGAACGCGATCGGCCTTGCCATCGCAACGGAAGAATACGGCGCAAAGTTTTTCGCAAACGGCGCAGCACCGTCCGGCGTGTTGGAGCACCCCGGCGTTATTAAAGATCCACAGCGTATCCGGGATAGTTGGAATGCCGCGCATCAGGGGAGCGCGAACTCGCACAAGATCGCGGTTTTGGAAGAGGGCCTCAAGTACACACCGATTGGGATTTCACCCGAACAGGCGCAGTTTCTGGAAACGCGGAAGTTTCAGATCAACGAGATCGCGCGCATTTTTCGTGTGCCGCCGCACATGCTGGCAGATCTTGATAAATCGTCGTTTAGCAACATCGAGCAGCAGTCGCTCGAGTACGTCAAATACACGCTCGATCCCTGGGTCGTGCGCTGGGAACAGAGCATGTGCCGGGTGCTGTTCAGCGAGAGCGAGAAGTCGGCGTATTTCATCAAGTTCAACGTCGACGGGCTTCTCCGCGGCGATTACGCCTCGCGCATGAGCGGGTACGCAACCGCGCGTCAGAATGGCTGGATGAGCGCGAATGACATCCGCGAGCTGGAAAACCTCGATCGCATCTCGCCGGAGCTCGGGGGTGACTTGTACGTCATAAACGGCGCGATGACAAAACTTCAGGACGCAGGGCTGTTCGGGGGAGCACAACAGAAAAAGGAGGATTCTTCTTGAAAAAACAATTCTGGAATTGGGTGCACAACCAGGATGGCACCCGCACACTGACCATCGACGGCGTGATCGCCGAGGAGAGCTGGTTCAACGACGACGTGACACCAAAAATCTTCCGTGAGCAGCTGAACGCCGGCACGGGCAACATCGTCTTGTTCATCAATAGTGCTGGCGGCGACTGCGTTGCGGCGAGCCAGATCTATACCATGCTTCTCGAGTATAAAGGCAATGTCACCGTCAAGATCGACGGCATCGCGGCAAGCGCCGCATCGGTTATTGCCATGGCCGGCACGGAGGTACTCATGGCGCCGACCTCACTCCTCATGATCCATAATCCTTTAACAGTCGCGATCGGCGACAGCGAAGAAATGCAGAAGACGATCGCCATGCTGGACGAGGTAAAGGAGAGCATCATTTCGGCATATGAGTTAAAAACAGGCCTGTCGCGGCTGAAAATTTCGAATCTCATGGACGCGGAGACCTGGTTTAACGCGAAAAAAGCGATCGAACTCGGCTTTGCTGACGGTATGCTGACGCGGGATTCGGCTGTAACCAATGCCATTCCAATCGCCGGGTACCAGTTCAGTCGCAGAGCGGTGACGAACTCGCTATTGGACAAGCTGCCGAAACCCGAACCGAAATTTCCCGCAGAGCCGCTTGAACAGCGGCTCAATCTTTTGAAAGTATGAAAAGGAGAAAAAAACATGATTCAAATTCAGGAACTGCGCGAAAAGCGCGCCAAGGCATGGGATGCGGCAAAAGCGTTCTTGGACACCAAGCGGGGCACGGACGGGCTGCTCTCCGCCGAGGACGTAGCAACCTACGAAAAAATGGAGACCGACGTCGTCAACCTTGGCAAGGAGATCGACCGGCTGGAGCGTCAAGCGACTCTTGACGCTGAACTGAACAAGCCTACCGCTGACCCCCTGACGAACAAGCCGGCCGCAAACGGTATGGATGCGAAATCCGGCCGCGCGTCCGATGAATACAAAAAGGCGTTCTGGAACGTCATGCGCGCGAAGAATCCGCGCTACGATGTGGTCAACGCGCTTCAGATCGGTACCGACAGCGAGGGCGGTTATCTTGCGCCCGACGAATTCGAGCGCGTTCTGATCGACTCGCTTGAGGAAGAAAACATCTTCCGCAAGCTCGCACGGGTAATCCAGACGTCGAGCGGCGATCGTAAGATCCCCGTCGTGACGACGCACGGTTCCGCGTCCTGGCTGGATGAAGAGGAACTCGTACCCGAAAGCG
>DAIRTE010000056.1:0-16424 GCA_036804025.1 Clostridia bacterium
GTAGATGACGTTGTGCCGCTCGACATAGTCAAAGAGTTTCGCTTTCATCGCGCCGTGCTCCTCTCATAGTCGATAAAGTGCTGCACAAACGCCTCGCAGTTCGAGATGCCCGCGCGCGTTGCGAGTTCGTAGAGCGATGTGACCTTCAAACTCGCCTGCGTCGCGATTTCGCCGCTGGTCAGCGCGCGCACCGCGGTGCCGTCGTGCAGAATTTCGCCCGCGTGCAGCACGATTGCGTGCGGCGTGTACTCCAGCATCAGGTGCATGTCGTGCGTAATGAGCATGATCGTGGTTCCAGCCGCGTTGAGCGAGCGAAGGAACTCCATAATCTCCGTATAATGCCGGTAATCCTGCCCAGCCGTCGGTTCGTCGAGAATAATCAGCTCCGGCTCGAGCACGAGCACGCTGGCGATGGTTACGCGCTTTTTCTGCCCGAAGGACAGCGCGGAGATTGGCCATTTTCGAAATGGGAGAAGCCCACAGATCCGGAGCGCCTGTTCCACGCGCGGCTTGATCTCCTCGTCGCTTAAACCGCGAAGCTTCAACCCCAGTGCGACCTCGTCAAAGATCATGGCTTTGCAGATCATCTGATTCGGGTTCTGCATGACGTAGCCGATCTTGCCGCTGCGCTCGTGAATCGTCCAGGCATCCATCGCCTCGCCGCGGAAGCGAAGGTTACCCTCCGGGTCCTTGCAGATGCCCGTAATCACCTTGGCGAGCGTGCTCTTGCCCGCGCCGTTGGTACCAACGAGGCTGACCATCTCGCCCGCCTCTATGGATAAGTTCAGGTTCTTCAGGATCGGGCGCTGCTCCACATAGCGGTAGCTCAGCCCGCTTGCCTCCAGAATCGGTTCCTTAGCCGGCTGTTTCGCCCGCTCCGGCTGCGCGGCGTCCCAGGCGCAGACGGCGTTTCGAACGGCTTCGACATCCAGCGTGTCAATGCGGCCCGCGTGCAGCGCCTCCGTGACCGGTACACCCGCGTATTTCAGCGCGGTTACGTAGAGCGGCTCGCGGATGCCGAGGGATTTGAGAATATCCGCCGCCATCAGCGCGTCCGGCGAAAGATCGGCGACAATCCGGCCCTCCGACATGACGATCACGCGGTCGATCCGGCGGTGGAGCACGTCCTCCAGCCGGTGCTCAATGATGACCACCGTTTTGTGGTAGTCCTGATAGATCTGGTCGATCAGCTCAATGGCGGTCTTGCCCGTCGCGGGGTCGAGGTTTGCCAGCGGTTCGTCGAACAGCAGCGCCTCCACCTCGTGCACCATCACGCCCGCAAACGAAACGCGCTGCTTCTGCCCGCCGGAGAGCTCAAACGGAGAGGCGCTCAGCAGCCCGTCCATATTGACCATTGCGGCGGTCTTGCGGACGACTTCCTTCATTTCGCCCTGCTTGACACACTCGTTTTCCAGCGCAAACGCAATGTCCTCGCCCACCGACAGCCCGATGAACTGCCCGTCCGGATCCTGCAGGACGGTGCCGACATGCTGACTCAACGCGAAGAGGCTGGACTGCTTCGTCTCAATGCCGCAGACCGTAAGACTGCCCTGCATCTCCCCGGGATAGGAGAAGGGGATGAGTCCGTTGATGCAGTTGCCAAGCGTGCTCTTTCCGCTGCCGGACGGGCCGACAATGAGCACCTTTTCGCCCTCGTAGATGGTCAGGTTGATGTCGTGGAGCGTCGGTTCCGCCTGCGAAAAATACTGAAACGAAAAATCCCGAAACTCGATGACCGGTTTACGGTTCAATTCCACGGTGCGGCTCCCTTCCTGTGGATTTTTGCACCGCGATGGTCCAGGGCGCTCCGGTGCCTACGTTGTAGGCGCGCGCAAAGTCGCCCTGATTGATCGCAACCGCCATGCGGTCGAGGCTGTTGACGTAGACGAGCGGCTCGCCGACAAACGCGTCCGCAAACGAGCGGGCGTAGATCAGCGAATTGCGGTAGACGAGGCGCGCGCCGTTCATAATCTTGATCTCGACGAAATCGCCGTGTTTAACGCCGAGCCGGAGAAAGAGTTCGCGCGGAATGCTCGTCCAGAGCGAGCCAAAGCGCACATCCAGCACGTCGATGTCCCCGCGGATGCAGCCGTCTTCGAGGATGGGCTCGTCCATGGGCAGCTCGACCACGCTCGCGGGGTCAACTTCAGGACCTACGCCCTCAAAATCGATTACGCCGCTGGCAAGGCGCGCGCCGGTGTAGGCGTAGATGTCCCGCCCGTGGAAGGTGTAGCTTTCGCCCGAACCCGGCAGGCGGTTGATGCGCTCGTCAATCTCCCGCGCGGCGACGATGCCGCTGATGTGTTTCACGTGCGTGAGCGTGCCGTTGTCCGGCGTAATGATGTATTGCCCTGCGCGGGTTTCGACCGCGATGCTGCGGCGCGTCGAGCCGACGCCCGGGTCCACCACGGAGACGAACACCGTACCCTTGGGCCAGTAACCGACCGTCTGGATCAGGCGGTAGCTCGCCTCCCAGGCGTTGTACTGAGGAATTTCGTGTGTCAAACTGGAGATGTTGAGCTGCTCGCAGACGGAGTACGCAACGCCGTACATGGCGCTGACCGCGCCATCCGCGAGGCCGAAGTCGGACATGATGACGAGGGGTTTCATAATTGTCCTCCCTGTTTAAAAATTGGGGTTACCGGGCTAGAGCCGCACGGTGTAGCTGATCTTATAATATTCCGGGCGCATATAGTGCTTGCAGCGCGCAATCGGCGTTCCGTCCGCGCTGTAGAGCAGGCATTCCAGCAGGTGCACGGGTGCATTTTCCTCCACCTGCAGATACTCCGTCTCCGTTTCGTTGACAAAGATGAGCTTGAACGCAATGGTTTGGTAGCTCGCGAGGGTGTAGAGGTCTTCGCTCAAAAAACGGTTCATCGCGTCCGCGGAGGACACGTCCACCTGCATGCGCGAGAGGAACTTCACAGGAACCTGGACAAACGAGTATCCGATGACGGTGTCGCCGCTTTGGTACACCAGATAGCTCGCCAACAACAGATCGCTCTTGCCGAGGTCGAGCTTGCTCTGCGCAATGTCCGTTGGCGGCGTAAAATTGTAGGAGATATCGGTTTTGTCGATCACGACGGTTGGAAACGCGGCCAGCGGATTGGAGGACGCGGCGTTCTTTGGCTCCTCCTTTTTCTCCACAACTAGCGTGCCCTTGCCGCGTGAACGTACCAAAAGGCCATCCTCGCAGAGGAT
This sequence comes from Clostridia bacterium, assembly GCA_036804025.1. Taxonomy (GTDB): domain Bacteria; phylum Bacillota; class Clostridia; order Christensenellales; family CAG-138; genus UBA7703. Next base: position 3,202 of record DAIRTE010000056.1, read on the forward strand.
GGCCATTGCTTGCCGCAGAGTGTTGCGGCTGACGTTGTATTTTTGCGCAAGCGCGATCTCGCCGGGCAGGCATTCGCCCTGCGGGTATACCCCGTTGACGATATCCGAGAACAGGGAGTTATAGATTTCTACATAGGCCGGTACGCTTGTCGGTTGCAAATGAATGTTCATACACCGCGCCTTTCGTGTTTTCAACGCAATTGTATGACATGTTCAACATTTCGTCAAGAAGGATGTTCGAGTTTTTTACAATAAAAACGAACAAAATGTGCTCTAAATATAAAAGATAGGCAGGTTGTTCACCAATTTAAGAAAGACCGGTAGACGTATTTCGTAAAGCGAAGAATCGGTCCGTACGATGAAAACAGAAGCCTCAAAACAGGATGCACAGTGAGTCGATTTGCAGTTGAAAGCGACAAGATTGTACTATTGCCAGCAAAGGAATACAATTTTCGCAGACCGAATCCACGTATAATGAGAAAAAACAGCAAGGAGCACCCTATGAAACAGCCCAAAGACATCTTGTTTGCTACGCTGAGACACGAAGAGACGGAGCGCGCGCCGTGGGTTCCGTTTGCCGGCGTTCACGCGGGCAAACTAATTGGTGCAAACGCAACCGAGGTGTTATCGAACGAGGATACGCTGGTCAATGCACTGCTGGAGGTCAACAAGCTCTATAAGCCGGACGGCCAGCCGGTTGTCTTTGACCTGCAACTCGAGGCAGAGGTGCTCGGCTGTGAGCTGGTTTGGGCGGAATTCGGCCCCCCGTCGATCAAAACGCATCCGCTGGAGTCCACGATGACCGTGCCTTGTGCGTGCACGCTTCCTTCGCAGGAGGATGGGCGTATTCCAATGGTGCTCTCCGCGATGCGCCGCATGAAGGCGGCGGTTGGCGAAACCACCGCGCTCTATGGCCTGATCTGCGGCCCGTTTACGCTCGCGAGCCATCTGCGCGGCAACGACATCTTTATGGATATGTACGACGACGAGGACTATGTGAAGGAGCTTCTGGCGTACTGCGCCGAGTGCGGCAAGCGCATGAGCAGCTACTATATGGAAGCCGGAATGGACGTCATCGCGATTGTCGATCCGCTGGTGTCGCAGATTTCGATCAAGCACTTCGGCCAGTTCCTGCACGAACCGTTTGCCGACCTGTTTTCGCATATTCGCCAGAGCGGGGCATTCTCGTCGTTCTTTGTTTGCGGAGACGCAACGAGAAACATTGAATCCATGTGCAAAACCGGCCCGGATTCGATTTCCATCGACGAAAACGTGGATATCGTCGCGGCGAAGGAGGTTACGGATCGCTACCAGATTGCCATTGGCGGCAACATTCCGCTGACTTCGGTCATGCTGCATGGTTCGCAGCAGGACAACATGAAGTACGTCGTGGACATGCAGGATCGCGTGGGAGCAAACCGCAACTTCATTGTCGCGCCCGGATGCGACATGCCTTACGCGGTGCCGGTTGAAAACGCAATTGGCGCGGCGCAGGCGGTGCTCCAGCGCGACGATACCAGAAAGATGGTTGAAAACTATACGTCCGCAACGTTCGACATGGAAGTGTTGCTACCGGACTACGAACATCTCCAGCGTCCGCTGGTCGAGGTGTTCACGCTGGACTCGGCAACCTGCGCGGCGTGCACCTATATGATGGCGGCGGCGGATATCGCAAAAGAGCACTTTGGCGATGCGATCGATCTGGTGGAGTACAAGTTTACGCAGAAGGAAAACATTGCCCGCTGCATCAAAATGGGCGTAAAAAATCTACCGTCGATCTACATCAACGGTGCGCTCAAATTCTCCTCGATCATTCCGAGCCGGGAAGAGCTGCAAACGGCAATCGAAACAGTGCTGAAATAAGGACAATCCATTTCGCGCGCGGGAAACATAGACGTTCTTTCCCTATGGAATTCGCCAAAGCGGGAGAGCGAGAGAGGACGAATCGAGGGCGATATGACGGATTTCTATCTGATCACCGGATTCCTGGGCGCCGGAAAAACGACGCTGCTTCGGGCGATTCTTCCGCATTTCCGCGGCAAAAGGATGCGGCTGATCATAAACGAATTCGGCAAGGTTGGCATGGATGGAACGCTCCTGCGCGACTATGGCGCGGATCTTGCCGAAATTGTCAACGGCTCAATCTTTTGCGTTTGCAAGCTCGACCAGTTTGAGCGCGCATTGGCGGAAGCAATGGCGGGTGAGCCGGACGTCATTCTGGTGGAGACCAGCGGACTGAGCGATCCGGGCTCGATTCGTTCCATATTGGCGGAATATGAGCGCGCGGGCTCGCTGCGTTACCGCGGCGCAATCTGCCTCGTGGATGCGCTGCGCTTTCCCAAGGTGATTGACACCGCGCGCGCCTGCAAAAAACAGCTAGCCGTCTCCGACGTTGTGCTGCTCAACAAGTGCGATCTAGTGAGCGAGGAAGTATGCGCAGCGGTCGAATCCCGAATCAAAGGGCTTTGTCTCGCTCCGGTGCTGCGAACGACTTATGGAGCGATCTCACAGGAGCTACTGGAACGTCTCGAACCGTTGAACCACGCGATTGAGATCGATCAGCGCCCCGACCTGACGCTGCAAAAAGAGAGCATCGTTCTGTCCAATCGATGCACGAGCAGTCAAGCACGGCGTATCCTCGCGCATCTTGCGGAGGATACCTACCGGATCAAAGGCTTTCTCGATCTGGCGGACGGCAGATTCCTCGCGGACTGCGTCGGTTCGAACATTCAGGTGTCGCGGTACGAAGGCCAACTGACGCAGGCGAATCAACTGACCCTGCTGGCGGGAGAAGGCATGCCGCTGCGGCAGGCAATCCGGCAGATGCTTGCTGAGTTTGGCGACTTCGTAGTCTGGCAGAAGGGGAATCCGAAGGAGTAGCGAGAGGAGAGATTGTAATAACTCCCGTTGCGGGGGTCTCCCGCACCACCAATCTATACGCAAAAGGCGTCCTTTTGTTTAGAAACTTCTGATTTGGATCAAACAAAGAACTAGTTGACGTTAGCCAAAGGAAAACACCAAAACAGCAAAGAACCGCCCGGCATCGGGCGGTTTTCCTGTTTGCGTCAAAGGGGCTCGATCAAACGCGCTCTGAACGATTCGCACTATCTTTTGGTCGGATAACTTCAAAGTTGCATTGGTCGCTGGCTACGCTTACAAGAGAGTGACGGCTGCTTGAACGTCGGGCGGAGAATAGATTGCGATAGAAGAAAGACGAAGATCCTGCGGTCAGGAATCCGCAAACATTCGTGCGCCGTCCTGATCCAAAAACAGCAACTCGTAATACTTTTTTGGCCTGCCTTTGCCGGAATCCAGACGCTCGAAAATGGATTTTGCCAGGGATCGTTCTTCAATTTTATTCAGAATGCGATTCGCGCCGCGCACCGTGATGGAGAGGCACTTTGCCACATCTTCGGACGTGAGCTTGTTGGTGCCTGCCATTTTTGCGTAGGACATGATCTTTTGCAGGTTGATATTGTTCATGCCTATTTCGTCCGCGAGCGCAACGGTCTCTGAATCGCCATGCTCGGAGAATTGCAGAACCTCCTTCGCGCGAAGCGGGCCGATCACCTTTAATTCATCGCTCACAAAGAAACTGCAACTGCCCGGAAAAGCCTTTGCCTGCTGCAACGCCCTCACGGCGTTTTCGTTTGCCTGCATGTATTCCTGCCCCAATCCCCAGCCGATCTTCAGCGGAAAGGGAACGGTCTTCGTAAGATGACGAATCAGCGCGCAGTCGGCCGCGTTGGACGTGATTTTTTGAAAATCGCCATAGGTCGTGAGAAGCCGAACGGAACGATCCCATGCCTGTATGGCGACGTTCAGCTGCATGCTGCGCAGAAACACGTCCGTGCTGCGTTGCAACTCTTCGAGCGCGTCCTCGTCGAAGCCGACCGGCGTATCGGACGAAATATACCCGATGACGGTGCGGCGCTGTTGCAGTTTCAGGATCGTTACCTCGCTGATCAGTCCCTGAATGACCTCCTGCATGTGCTCGCAGCTTGGTTGAATCAATAGATAACGCACGCCGTGTTTCTTCAGTTGAGGCACAAAGTGGCCAAAGGCCGTGATGGACAGGTCTGTTTTACCGTGCTCCCACATGGAGATATGGTTCTCCAGCATGTTCTCCATCTGCTCAAAGAGACTGGCCTGCTGAATCGGTTTCTCCTGCCGCGGCAGATACTGCAAAAAGTCCTGAAACGAATCCAGCACATAGGCAAAATCGATGTAGATGCGGGAGATGTCCAGCTTAGGCTCGGTCAGGAGCAGACGAAACAGCTCCCGATAGAGCAGGATTTCGCTCTCCTGCAAAATGCGCACCGGCTTATCCTTGCGCAGGCACGCCGGATCGACGCCGTCGAAGATGAACCGTCCGCTGAACACGAAACCGTCGACATACGGCGCATTGTCCAGGTATGCCTGCTGCGCTTCGCGCGGATCGTCGATCCGGAGGATGTCAATTCGGCACTGCGCGCGAAAGGTCTCTTCGATTGTTTTCAGGTTTTCGATGTGCGCTTGCGTCGTGATGATACCGAGCCGGATTTTCATCGGTTTTCTGCTCCCAGTCAACAATTGTACCCAATTATACCATAATCCGATGATGGAAGGAACTTGTGAAGAAAAAGTGTTCTTAAAATGTCCAAAATAGTATTGACTTTACCGTTTCCTGCCGATAGTATGTAGATAGTTCTTATAATGTCTAAAAATAAAGGAGGGTATATTGTGGGTCAAAGCTATTTGAACATTGCAAACTCGACCTGGGTGTTTCTCATCGTTTCCATTCCAATTCTAATCGTCGTCATCCAGGCGATCCTGTTCCTTCGAGTGAGTTTGAAGGAAGCGCAACGACAGATGATTGCGAGAGATACCGTGAAGAAAGTCATTACAAACAGCGCAATCTTCTCCATTATCCCTTCCCTGCCAATTCTCATTTCACTTGCCGTATTGATGCCTGTATTAGGAAAATTCATTCCCTGGCTCCGCCTCTCCGTTATGGGTTCCGCGGCTTACGAGAGCTTTGCCGCCGACCTGACGATTAAGGCGTTTGGCCTGACCGGGCTGGGAGACCTGAGCCTCACGCCAAAGATCTTTGTCAGCGTGATTTGGGTGATGACGCTCGTCATCATGGTCGGCCCGCTGCTGAACATCTTCGTGCTGAAACCCTACGACAAGAAACTGAGAACCTTCAAAAAAACGGGCGGTTTTATGATGGTTGCGGTCGCGGCCATGTTCATCGGCATGCTTTCGATGCTCACCGTGCCGGTGCTGCTCAACTTTCAGCAGCCGGTAGCGATTCTCACCGCCGTAGTCGCCGGCGCAAGCGTGGTTTTGCTCGACTGGCTTGCGAAAAAGACCGGCAAAAAGGCGCTCGGCGAATTTTCGTTTCCGCTGAGCATGCTCATTGGCATGGCGGCCGCCGTGCTGACAAACAGTCTGTTTTAAGGAGGGAACAACCATGGAACAAGCGAACGAATCCCGCAGCAGCTATGAATCCAAGCTGCATACGCTCGGCAGATGGTCGACCGCAATCGTGCTGGTCGCGCTGATCTCCGTGCCGCTGCTCATTGGCCTGGTCTTCAGTGTACAGATCGATCTTCCCGCCACCGGCGCCGTGATTCTTGGCGTTATCAGCATGTTTGGCGTCATTGGCGCAATCGAGTTTGTTTCCTACGCGCCGATTCTTGGCACGGGCGGACAATACCTCTCGTTCATCACGGGCAACATTGCAAACATGAAACTGCCCGCGGCCATCAGCAGCGTCAAGGTTTCCGGCTATGCGCCGGGCACCAAGGAGGCGGAGATTGTTTCCACGATTGCCATCGCCATCTCATCGTTGGTTACGACGGCGATTCTGGCGTTGGGGATGGTCTTTTTAAGCAGCCTGCTGCCCGTGTTGCAGTCGCCAACGTTGTCGCCCGCGTTTACAAACATGATGCCCGCGCTGCTTGGCGCGCTGGCGACGCCATTCTTCCTGAAGGACTACCGGACGGCGTCGGTGCCCATGCTGTTTGCCGCAATTCTTACGCTGATTCTCGGCTATGCCGCGATCTCGCAGCTGCAGGCGTTCCTGATGCCGGTGATGCTGGCCGTTGCCATCGGCTGGGCGTTCTTTCTCTACAAAAAGAAGATGAAGGCACAGGCGAAGCTCGAGCCGAAGGAGACAAAGGAATGAAACACCTGCTTTCGGAAGCAGAGGCTTTCCAGCCGGAGCTGGTTCGTTACCGCCGATATCTGCATGAACACGCCGAGACGCACACGGATCTGCCGCTTACGTCCGCGTATGTCAAGGAGCAGCTGTCGCAAATGGGCTATTTCCCGCAGGACGTATCCACCTGCGGCGTGACGGCGCTCGCGGGCAAGCAAGGGGATCGAACGATTCTTTTGCGGGCGGACATGGACGCGCTGCCGATTACGGAGGAAACGGATTTCCCGTTTCGCGCTCAAAACGGAAACATGCACGCCTGCGGGCACGACATGCACACCGCAATGCTGCTTGGCGCCGCACGACTGCTCAAAGCGCATGAGTCGGAGCTCAAAGGCCGGGTCAAGCTGATGTTTCAACCGGCAGAAGAGACCATGGCGGGCGCGGTTGCGATGATGGAAGCGGGCGTGCTAGAGAACCCAACCGTGAACGCGGCGTTCATGATCCATGTCATCCCCGGCATTCCGCTGCCCACCGGATGCGTGATTGTTCCGCCCCCGGTCGCGGCGGCTTCCGCCGGGTCCGACTGGTTCCGGATCACCGTGCATGGCAAGGGCGGGCACGGCGCTTCGCCGGAAAAAACACTCGACCCGTTGCTTGCCGTTGCGCAGATCTGCCTAGCACTGCAGTCGATCAACGCGCGAGAGGTTGCATCCGGCGAGCAGATTGTGCTGACCGTCGGGCAGATGCACGGTGGAAATACGTCCAACGTGATTCCGGAGACGGCGTTCCTTTCCGGCAGCATTCGCACGTTTGGCAGCGAAACGCGGCAGTTCGTCCGCGAGCGTGTTCAGCAGATTGCGCAAGGGCTGGCGGTGACGTTTCGCATGACGGCGACGGTGGAATTCGAGAAAAGCTGCCCCAGCTTCGTCATAGACGCGGCGCTGCAAAAACAGGTTTCCGCGTCCTGCGCGGAATTGCTCGGCGAAGACAAGCTCGTGCCGATGGAGCGCGTGTTTGGCGTGTCGCGGCTGCCCGGATCGGAGGATTTTGCCGCGGTGTCCGAGCATGTTGCTGCGATGATGGTCATGCTGACGGCGGGTTCACCGGCGGAAGGGTATGCATTTCCGCCGCATCACCCGAAGACGGCGTTTGACGAGGACGCGCTCAAGTTCGGCGCGGCGCTCTATGCAAACGCGGCGATCGAATGGCTCAACGCTGACCGGTAACGCTGAATTAATCCATAGTAAACCGCATGCGAGAACAGAACACTAGAACTCGTCTGCGCGCGAAGAACAGACCGAAAACCGCCTGCGGGCGAAAAAATAACAAGGAGGTTCAACATGTCTGAGAAGCTTTCCCCTTGGTTTGAGAGAGTCGAACCGTCGCAATTCGAAGTATACTCTGAAAAGTACAAGGACATTCTGCTGATGACGCGGAAAAACGGCATTCTCGAAGTGCGGCTGCATACCGGCGACGGCCCGCTGAAGTTCAGCTGGCAGGCGCACAGCATGTGGTCCCAGGCTTGGATCGACATCGGTCGCGACCCGGAAAACGAGGTCATGATTCTGACCGGCACCGGAGATCGCTGGCTCGACGCCAACCCCGAGGTCTGGAAAAAGCTGTTTCGGGACTGGACGCAGGACGACAAACTGAAGATGTACCATGAATCTCTGCGCCTGCTGGAGAACCTGATTTTCTGTATCGATATTCCGACCATAGCGGCGATCAACGGCCCCGGGACGCACTGCGAAATTGGGACGCTCTGCGACATTACGCTCTGCACGGAGGATACGGATTTCTTCGATCCGCATTTTCTTGGCGGTACGCCTCCGGGCGACGGTATGGCGCTGACGCTCCAGCGGACAATCGGGGTGAAGCGTGCCGCATATTACGCATATACCGGGCAGAAGCTCGACGGAAAAACCGCGCTGGAGCTGGGCATTGTCAACGAAGTGCTGCCGCGCGAAAAACTGCTGCCGCGCGCGTGGGAACTCGCCGAAATGATGATGGAGCGCTCCCGCGGCGCGCGAATGTTGACCCACTCGATTCTTTCCCGCCCGTGGAAGCAGGCGCTGGTGCAGGATCAGGGGTTCCATTTAACGCACCAGATGTACGACATGGCGAACGACGAAGAGGGTCCGCTGGCACGACTGATGAAGCTTCGAGCGCGGTTCCAAAAGATGAACTGATCGATCGGCATGCGATCGGCGGCGAGTCGGCGTCATCGCGCGTCCGTAGGCGGGAAAGCAGTTTGACCAATCAGCGACAAAGCGCTTTCCGCTCAACGGTCGAGAACACGACCTTACAAGGGAACCTCCTGTCGCAGGCAAGCAACAGCGGCAGGGGGTTTTTCTGTTTGACTGCGCCAACATACACGAAGGCGCGAAGAAGAACCAAATGCTTGCGAAAGAAACAGATAAAGGAAGAGAAACCATATGATAAACAAAAAAACGATGGCAGCACTGGTGAAGAAGGAGAGAGCACCCGGACTCTGGCTGGAGGAGGTGCCGCTGCCAACGATGGGCGTGAACGACGTATTGATTCAAATCAAGAAAACGTCCATCTGCGGAACGGATGTGCATATTTACCAGTGGAACGAATGGGCGCAAAAGACGATTCCTGTTCCAATGACGATTGGGCACGAGTTTGTCGGAACCGTTGTGGAGATTGGCAGCAATGTGGAGGGCGTCCAAATCGGTGAGACGGTGTCCGGCGAGGGGCATATTGTCTGCGGTGTTTGCCGCAACTGCCTTGCCGGGCGGCGGCATCTTTGCAGCAACACGAAGGGCGTTGGCGTTAACCGAAACGGCGCGTTTGCGGAGTATCTCTCGATTCCGGCGGCAAACGTCTGGCACTGCGACCCGGCGATTCCGGAAGAGGTATTCAGCTGCTTCGACCCCTTCGGAAACGCGGTGCACACGGCGCTTGCGTTCGATCTGCTCGGCGAGGATGTTCTGATCACCGGCGCGGGGCCAATCGGCATCATGGCGGCGGCGGTGGCAAAGCACGCGGGCGCGCGATACGTCGTGATTACCGACGTGAACCCCTACCGGCTCGCACTGGCAAAACAGATGGGCGCGACGCTCGCGCTGGACGTCCGCACGCAGAGCATTGCATCCGCACGGGATCTGCTCGGAATGAAGGAGGGATTCGATGTGGGGCTGGAGATGTCCGGCAACGCACGCGCGCTCAACGACATGGTCGACCAAATGTGCCATGGCGGAAAGATCGCGATGCTGGGGTTGCAGGAATCGTCCACGAAGATTGACTGGAACAAACTCGTGTTCAACGGACTCACGATTCGGGGCATCTACGGACGCGAAATGTACGAAACCTGGTACAAGATGACCGCCATGCTCAAGAGCGGACTCGACATCGGTCCGGTCATCACGCACCGGTTCTCCTATGCAGACTATCAGAAGGGGTTTGACGCAATGATCTCGGGGAACTCCGGTAAGGTCGTACTCGATTGGGAATGAACGGATTTAAAAAAATACAACAACAGGGTGCCTCGAGTGGGCACCCTGCTTGATTGTATAGGCGAATTTTAGTCCTTTACCATGCGATAGATCGCGAGCACATCCTGCCAATAGAGCTTCTTTAGCCCGCCGAGGGGGCGTTCTTTCCCGGTTGCCGCGCCGGTCGATTTTTTCGCCATCTCCTCCAGACGCGATTCGTCAATGCCGAGCTCCTTCAGCGTGCTAGGCAGGCCCAACCGCGCGAAGAAAGCACAAAGCCGCGCAATTCCCTCTTCGACAATCGCATCGGGATCGCGAAGACTGCCTTCAACGCCCATCACGTGGATCGCGAACTGCACGAACATCAGGACGTTGTCTTTGTATACATATCGCATCCAGGCGGGCGTTAATACGGCGAGTCCGGCCCCGTGTGCAACATCGTAGAGGGCGGATAGCTCGTGCTCCATGCGGTGGCAAGCCCAATCCTGCGCGCGGCCCATGCCGAGAAGGCTGTTTTGCGCAATGGTACCGGCGAAGCCGAGCTCGCTCCATGCATCGTAGTCCTGCTTGTTGGCGAGCGCGTACGGCGCATTTCGCAAAAGCGTTTTCAGTGTTGCCTCACAAAGGCCGTCGGTCAGATCCGTGTGCACGGTGTTGGTGAAGTACTGCTCGAATACATGGCTCATCATGTCCGCAACGCCAAAAGCAATCTGGCTTTCGGGCAGTGTAAAGAACAGCTCCGGGTTCATAATGCTGAAAACCGGCCGAATCAGCGGGCTGGCATAGGGGGATTTTTGTTGTTTCTCCTCGTTTGTGATGACCGTGTCGCCGCTGGATTCGCTGCCGGAGGCCGGAATCGTAAGAATGGTTGCGATTGGCAGCGCGCGTGCAACCGACTCGCCGGAGGAAAAGACATCCCAAATATCGCCGTCGTAATACACGCCCATCGCAATTGCCTTTGCGGAGTCGATGACGCTTCCCCCGCCGACGGCGAGAATGAGCCCGACCTTTTCGCTTCGGCAGAGCGCAATGCCTTCGTGCACCAGAGAAAGCCGCGGATTCGGCAGCACGCCGCCGAGCTCGACGAAATCGATGCCGCTGTTCTGGAGCGAAGCGAGGATGCGGTCGTATAACCCGCTTTTTTTCACGCTGCCGCCGCCATAATGCAGGAGGATCTTCTTGGCCAGCGGTTGAATGCGGCTGCCGACCAGGTTCTCTTCTCCCTTGCCAAAGAAGATGCGCGTTGGCGCATAATAATCAAAATTCAACATATACTTCCTTTGCTGCGGCGGCTTGAATCGACGGAATTCATTCGGAGCGGACGGTTCAGCAGGAGGTTTCGCTGGTGCCCGCCGTCGGTAGCTCGTGTTCCGAGGTATCGAAGTAACGCGCCAGATCATACGGCGCGAAGATGCCTTTTTCCGTAACGACACCGTCGCAAAGCTTTGGCGGCGTAATGTCGAAGGCGGGGTAGTACCCCTTGATGCCCGCCTGCGTCGTTTTGATGCCCATCGCGCTCATCACGAGCTCCGGGTCGCGCTCCTCAATGACGACGGAATCGAGATTCGGGTGGCTGGGATTGGGGGTTCCGGTCACAAAGTATGGAATGCCCCAGTACTGCGCGGCGAGCGCAATTTGGAAGGTTCCGACCTTGTTGATGATGTGTCCGTCCATGGTGATAACGTCCGCCGCAGAGGTAAACAGATCGACCTTCTTCTGCTGCATCGTATACCCCGGCATGTTGTCCGAAATCACGGTTACGTCAAACCCCATGTCGCCCGCGACAGAGGCGGTCAGGCGGGCGCCCTGAAAATAAGGCCGCGTTTCGGGGCAGATGACCTTTATGGCGTTTCCGCGTTCGCGGCATTCGCGCAGCATGGTGCCAATCACCGTTTCCGCAAAGCACTGGGTCATGATGGTTCCGTTCATCGGGATTTTGTCCGCCAACAGCTTGCCGATGACGGTATATCGCTGATAGTTTTCTTCAATCTGGTCAAACGCGTTCTGCTGCAGCGCCTCGACCAGCCGCAGGCCGACATGCCCGCTGGAAATCTCGTTGCGCGCAACGTTCATTGCGCGCCCGGTGACGCGCTCCATCTTTGCGGAGGTGGTCGGGCGGGCATGCGAGAGGACGTATGCCGCTCTCTCCAGATACTGAATCAGCTCTGCTTCGGCAAGACCCTGCGCCTCGAATGCGGCGAGCGCCATGCCCATTGCCGCGGCCAGATAGGGTCCACCGCTCTGCGTCACCATGTCTGCAATTGCCTGCGCAACTTCGGTATAATGGTGACAGATTACATATTCTTTGCGCACGGGATAAATACGCCGGTCGAGAATCTGTACGGCGCCCGCTTCATACCACGCGACATTCTCATATCGAAGCAGAAAGCCCACTCCGTCGTCTGCTCGTTTCATATTGACCCTCCTTAACTGCTTAGCCGCGCATCGCGGCCAGATGTTCCGGGCTGATCGTCTTGATTGCGCCGTTTCCGATTGCGATGGAGCAAATCTTTGCGGAGTCCTCCAGATAAATCGAGCGGGTATGCGCGCGGGTTAAGGTGTCGCCGACGGCGAGGGTGCCGTGGTTTGCGAGCAGGCACGCATAGCGATCGCTCAGCACCTTTACGGCTTCCACTCCGAGCGCGTCGGTTCCTGGCAGCGCAAACGCGGCCAACGGTACGTCGCCGCCGAGAAACGGCACCATTTCAATCATAATGGCGGGGATTGGCGCGTTGTTCACCGCAAATGCCGTCGCATAGGGGGAATGCGTGTGGATGATGGCATGGACTTCGGGTTTCAGCCGGTAGATGGCCGCGTGCATCCGCCATTCGGAGGAAGGCGCATGCTTGCCTTCCAGAACCGTTCCGTCCGGCTGGATGACGACCATGTCCTCGGGCGTAATCGTTTCATATGCAATGGAGGTCGGTGTAATTACAATGACTCCGTTATCAGTAACACTCAGATTGCCGCTCGTGCCTGCAAAGAGTTTTTCGGCATAGGATTGCTTCGCATACTGGCAAACTTCCTGCTTCATTTGTTCAATCGTCATAATCGGTTCGTTCCTTCCTGATTCTGCTTTCGTGTATGTTTCAATCGATTTAGGATAGCCAGTAGAGCGGCTTCGGGTCCAACGTGAACCCGAGTTTCTGCTGCAGCGCGAGGGACGCGGTGTTGTCCGTGAGTACATGGCAATACGGGAGCCGATCGTTTTGAAGGCACCAGTTGATCACCTGAGATTCCAGCGCTTCCGCGATGCCGCGGCGGCGGTACTCCGGTACGACTTCGAGCAAGCCGATGGCGCCTTCTTCGTGCACCCCGGCAAAACCCGCGCAGTTGCCGTCGACAAACGCGCCAATCATGAATTCGGCAATCCGCGCGGATATGTGCTCTGGATTGGCGCCCGGATGATGATAGTTCTGTAGCACAAACGGCATATCGTCTAGGGTTAGCTGCCGGAGTTGAATGTCCGTTCGCTCCTTCGGGATTGGTCCGTTCGTGTAAATGGCTTGATAGCAGTCGAAGCACTCCCGAAATGTTCCGTCTCCCAGCAAGGCGTCTCGAACGGACGGCTCACAGACCAGTGCGGCAAAGCTGTCCGAAAACAACGCCGGGTCCGACAC
>DAIRTE010000057.1:0-16144 GCA_036804025.1 Clostridia bacterium
GGTCTGAAGAAGAAATAGAAATCATGCTTGAAGCCGGAAAACAAGTCTTTATGGGATTTTGCGAACGAGAAGTAAAGCCTCAAAACATTGATTATGATCAATATCAAAAGGTGCGCACTTTCCGTGAAAAATATAAGGATCGTGGTTTATATTTTACTTATTCTACATTAGAAGAGTTCCGAAAAACAGTTTTTGCACATTTAACAAAGTTCTTCCTAACAAAAAAGGATCTTGATGAGATCAAGGTTAAAAAAGCACCTGATCTAAAAATCAAGTCTATTTCTGATGGCACACTATGTAATTCGCTTACTGTTATGAAATTCAAACCAGCAGGTCATGTTTCAAAGGATCAGATGATTGAAGATATGCATGCACAGTATTCAAAAATTGCTTCTTATGCTTTACCTCATAAGCAATCTAGCAATGATCTTCTACCACAGAGCAATAGTTCGTTCTCGAAACTAATGAAAAGCACAATATCACCACTAAGTGGTTTCATAAAGGCGAAGCAGATATCTGAAGATGTTCAAAAACTATTAAACGGAGTAGCAAAGAATTTCAAGATTGATCTCCCAGAAGATTTTTACTATCTGGGTGACCTGCAAGAAAACAGTATGGCAGGGTTTAATATTTATGGGCCAACTACATCGCTAGAAGGTACAGACGAGGAAAAGGAGAAGTACCGCACCATAATAGCGTTACATAAAAGTATTATGGACCTAATTGACTGGGTTCCTTTCGAATCAAATTATGAAGGATTATCATGCATCAAACTAGCAATAATAAATGAGGGGATGACTTACGATGAGGACATTGATGTTGAACTCCAATTTTTAAAAGGTACTCTAATTTGGGGAAAGGACATTCCTAAACTAAGTGCTGACGTTGTCAAATTTGCAGTAGATCATTTTTCACTGCAAAAGATCTTTGGGATACATCAAACCATTCATTTTGAAGAATATGACTTTCCAGAGAACAAGCAGAACTATGCGCCAGCACCTGTGAACTATTATCCCTTTATATCTCGAGACTACTATTCAGACTTTCAACAAAAGTTGAAAGGAGTTTTTTTATATGACTACTTTGAAAATGTTGATAAAGTTCATCTCAAATTACACTTTGACTATTTAAAGCATAACAACGCGATGGCCTTTCCATCAGTAATTTTTGTCAATGAACATTTGTCGAACATAGAATATTCCATTTCGTCAAAACATAATAGCGACGTTGTAAAAGGGACCCTTTCGGTGAGTAGCGCGAAATAGTTTGTATTATGGATTCTGGGACGATGAATAGTCGTCTCATTTTTTTGTTAAAAGGAGGTTGTGTCTTGGCCACTACCCGCCTAATCCCCATGCACGCAAGTAGGAAGCATCCTCCGCCGCAAAACATCCACGACCGCATCGCTTACGCTGTGAATCCCGCCAAAACCGACCACGGCCAATGGGTCATCGGCTACGGTTGCGATCCTGCCACAGCTGCGGCGGAGATGCTGCTCTCCAAGCGCGAATACGAGCTGCAAAACGGACCGGAGCGCGCGAAACCCTCCAATATCCTGCTCTACCAAATCCGCCAAGCCTTCGCCCCCGGCGAGATCACACCGGAAGAAGCGCAACAGATCGGCTACGAACTCGCCATGCGTTTCACAAAGGGTAAGCACCAATTCATCGTCGCCACGCACGTCGACAAACAGCACATCCACACGCACATTCTCTTTAACTCTACCACCATGGACGGCTCGCGGAAATTTCGCAACTTCCTCGGAAGCAGCTTTGCTTTGCGCAAGATCAGCGACCGCCTCTGCCTGGAGCACGGGATATCCATCATCGAGCACCCCGGCAAAGCGCACAAGCACTACGGGAAATGGCTTGGCGACGAAAAGCCGTTCTCCCAGCGCGATCAACTCCGAAACGACATCGACAGCGCGCTGGCGAAAAAGCCCGGCACGTTTGACGCGTTCTTGGCGGACATGCGTTCAGCTGGATATGAAATCAAGCAGGGAAAATATCTGGTGTTTCGGAAGGCTGGACAGCAACGCTTCATTCGGTTGCGTTCTCTTGGAGAGACTTATTCGGAGGATTCCCTTCGCGCAATCATTGCCGGAGAAAAACCATTCAACGCCCAAAACAAGCAAGCACGATTTCCCACACTGGAATCGCCAGATCGTGTGAATCTGTTGGTGGATATTCAATCGAAGTTGCTCGCTGGCAAGGGCATTGGCTACGAACGCTGGGCGAAGAAGTTCAATCTCAAGCAGATGGCGCAGACGCTGAACTATCTGACTGAACATCAGCTGCTGGACTATGAAAAGTTGTCCGCCCGCGCTCTTGAAGCGTCAGTGCAATTCAGTACACTTTCATGCGCAATCCAATCGGCTGAGACGCGGATGCGCGAGCTTGCAAGTTTACGAGAGCACATCTCTCACTATCGCAAGACGCGCGATGCGTATATCGCCTATCGCCATAGTGGCTACAGCAAACAGTTCTATGCGGAGCACGAATCGGAGATCCTACTGCATAAGACCGCAAAAACGGCGTTTGACGCGTTGCCCGATCGAAAGATTCCGTCGCTCAAGGAGCTGAACGCGGAGTTTGAGTCGCTGCTTGCCGCAAAGAAAAAGGCTTACGGTGAGTATCTGCAAGCACGCAGGGAGATGCAGAATGTGCTGACCGCAAAAGCGAATGTTGACGCGATCCTCGGCATTGATCGTACCAAGTCAACGGTGGAACCGGAGCACACGCGATAATAGAAGGCTCGCAGAGCCGTAGCCGCCCCGATGGAATCGGGGCTTTTTTCATGGGGTTTGGGGTACCCCCAACAAGCAAAAAAGGCCGAGTGGTACCACGAGGCATTGCTTGCCAAGAGCGAAACGTAGATCTGAATATTATTATCGCAACCTATAGACAAATAACTACTAATTTGAGTAATATTATCTTTGTAGAGTTGAACTCACAAATAAAGATATGACACGCAAATGATTTCCAACGGGGGTAATATGCCGACTTTTGATGAGGGTCTACTTTTCAGCTTGGCTTTAGAATTTGCAATAATAGTTTTATCAATTTGTTTTAATCGGGATAAGGTCAAAAAAAAGCTCTTGTAAGGGTGATCATCATTATTGTAGTTTTTCTAATTCTGGTAGCAATTTTTGCAGGTCTTGCTCTCCAATTCAAATGGGAAAGTGATATATTGGGAATTCCTGCTTCTTCCAAGCAACCGATTGAAACACCAAAGCCTGATGAAATAGCAATAGCAACGCCAATTAGTACTGAAGTTCCAAATATGTTTTCTACAGATTCTCCAGCGCAGAGCGTTGATTCAATGTACAATTCAGACCAACCTCCGCTTGCTCTGCGGGATACAACTATTCCCTGGATGTTAATGCCTTATGCCCTTTTAGTAGATGTGCCAATACTTATACTAATATTCAGGAAACTAATTAATCACCCAGTTTTAAAAATTATAGCAATCATACTCAATTCGATCCTGTTGTTATTTCTTGCAATGTTTATATTTCTTGTATTTTAGGATGTTCAAATAAAAACACCACATCAAAGTTCGGATTATTCTATGCACCCACTTTTCTATAACTTTTCAAAGTTGAGATTAGTAATATAGTGTCTTACGTACTTGGAAATAAAAAAGCTTAAGTTTATAAACATACCTTAAGTACTCATTATCGGAAGTTCGCATAAAATTGCGAACTTTTTATTTTGCGAAAATTAACTCGTAATTGAAAGGAAACGTATGACAAGAAAATGGAAACGAATACTTGGAGCTATCCTGCTGGTGTTCCTGCTGGCGGGCATCAGCGCGACCGCGCTGGCGGTGAACGTGACCGACCACGACCTCTACGATTGGTTTGAGTACTATCGCGACGGCACGTGGCACGACCTGAACACGGTCATGTATTTCGATACGTCCAGCGGGAACGTCGGCTACTGCGTCGAACACGAGGCGAAACCGCCGCGCGAGTCCATCGACTATACGCCATTCGACCCCGCGACGATGTTCACCGGAACTACGATGACTGGTATTCAGGCGATCCTTAACCACGGCTTCCCCGCCAAAAACGCGGGCTTTAGCGACGACGACGCGTTTTACGCAACGGCAAACGCGATCCGATTCTGGATCAAGGAAAGTTGCGGGCAGGGGTACGATTTCATGCTGCTGAGCAACGGGCGCATCCGCATCAAGTCTGGCGGCGATACGGTCTGGAACTGGTGCATGGAACTGCTGAACTACGCCCGTGCACAGGACGTCGGCAGTAACGCAACCGTGCATCTTTCGACGCTTTTCCCGAAGTGGTCGCTCGTGGGTGACCAGCTCGTCACCACGCTGAACGTGACGTCCACCTACGGATACTCGGTCACGGCCAACCAATCCAGCGTGACGATCAACGGTTATACGGGCGGGCGCAACGACACCCTGACCATCACCGCACCGGCCTCCCTCATCGGCAGCGAGGTCAGTCTGTATTTCACCGCCACCGTTGGCAACGTGAGCAGTGTCGATCTGGGTTGGTACGAGCCATATGACAGCACGCGGCAGAAGCTCGTGTTCGTTGAGATGATCACCGGCACGACGGGCATGAGCCAGATCATCGGAATCCGAGGCGAGTTCTATGATCTCACGATCACCAAGACCGATGCCGCGACCGGCGGCGCACTGGATGGCGCGACCTTCCAACTCACGCAAAATGGAAATGCTCTTGGCCTGACGCAGACGGCAAACGGGCAATACGCCTCCGGTGGAACGACGACGCAATTCACGACAAGCGGTGGAACAGCGTTACTTCGCAATCTGCCCGCTGGAAATTATCAGATCGTCGAGGTTGCCGCGCCTGCTTCCTATGTGGCTGCATCCCCCAAGTCGGTCTCCCTCAACAAGGCAACTACCGTCACCATCGCAAATAATCCGACGCAACTTACCCTTCATAAAACCGATGCGCTGTCTGGCGCAGCCATGGGCGGCGTTCTCTTCCGGCTATTCGACAACGTTGGCAATCCAGTTCCGTTCGCGCAAACATCAGACGGCGCGTATCAATACAGCAGTAATGGAGTTCCCGAATTTTATTCTGGAAACAACGGCACGGTTGTTCTTTCCCATCTCCCGGTCGGAACATACACGCTGCAAGAATCCCAACCAAGTGGGTATGCGGCAATGCCGGACCGCTCTATCTCATTCGACAGCACCAAAACGATTTCGATTCAGAACCAACCCACCGCGCTGCAATTCACAAAGACGGATTCGATCACTGGAGAGCCGCTCGGCGGTGGCGTGTTCCAGCTTAGAGACGGCAGCGGCGAAATCGTCCCGCTCTCGCTAATCGATGTAGGCGAGTATCGTAAGAATACTGACGGGGACTTAACCTTCACAACCAATGCTGGGCGCACAACGATCTATGGTTTACATTCCACAAATTATACGATTGAAGAAATCACAGCGCCCGCCGGATACACAAAAGCAGCCGCTCAAAGCGTGCAGGTAAACGCTAGTCATTCCCCTACCTCTCCAGCTACCGTCACTATGGCGGACTCGCCTTTGACAATCCGTTTCACGAAACTCGACGCATTGGCAGGCGATCCGATAGATGGCGCACAGTTCAGCCTATATTCTGGCGAAACGTTGATCAAGCTGCGCAATATCTCGGATGGGGTATATTCACCGGACGAATCTGGCGGCACTACCTTCACAACGCAAAATGGCGTTGCGTTGATTGCACCAGTGGCGGTAGGCACGTACTTCATCTCAGAGGAGAAAGCTGCCGCAGGGTTCGCCGCTGCAGAAGATGTTAAGGTATCCGTAACGGAGTCCAACTCCAGCGAAGCCCCCGCCGTCATCACCATGAGCGACGCACCGCTCGCGCTCCAGATCAAGAAAGTGGACGGCCTATCTGGTCAACCGATCGGTGGAGCAACGTTCAAGCTATTTGACAGTAGCGGCAACACGATCAAGGTCTCGCCCATCTCCAGCCAACCAGGCTGGTTCAAGGTGACCGAAAATGGCTCCTCCGAATTCACGATACCTACTTCGGGAGTTGCTACAATCGCTTATCTCCCGCAAGGACGTTACGAACTACAGGAGATCTCGCCACCAACAGGCTATGCGCTGTCCGCGGGAACAGTAACCGCCGTTGTCGGAAGCTACAATACCTACACCTCCCCCGCTTCGGTAACGATCGAAAATGAGCCGCTTGCAATGCTGCTGGACAAGGTGGATGCATCGGATAAATCGCCGCTTGCGGGCGTGGTGTTTCGCATTAAGGATGCGCAGGGTGCCTATCTTCGCTTCGCCTCACAAGCCGACGGAACCTATCATGTAACCGAAGACGGTGCAGATTCATTCAAAACGGGAAGCGATGGAAAGGCGAAGATTCTCTACATCTCTGTTGGCACGTATACTCTTGAAGAACAACAGCATCCCGGATTCGCTCCAACCGGCGCACATGAATTCTCCGTTACTGCCGAAAATACAATAAACTATCCTGCAAAAATTGGCGTTGAGAATTGGCCGCTATATCTGTCCATCACGAAAACGGATAAACTCGACGGCAAGCCCCTGGCAAACGTATCATTCAAATTTCTTGATCATTCCGGCGTTGCACTCAAATTCACCCAGCAGGAGGATGGCAGCTATAGAGCCACAGCCAACGGGAGCGAAGTCGTCAAATCAGATTCGAACGGCAAGATACTGATCTCCCATATCCCCGCTGGAGAATATCAACTTGTTGAACAGAAATTCGACGGCTACAGTCAACATGATCCAATCGCGGTGGCGGTAAGCAATGCCAACACCGAAGATACTCCTGCAACGGTATCTGTCGAAAATTATCCGACCGAGTTCATTTTGACAAAGATTGACTCTGACACTCGCGCGGCGCTTTCTGGAGTTTCTTTCACACTTCTTGACTCCTCAAACAAGGTCATATCATTTGCTTTGATGCTCGATGGCACCTATCGTCCAGCATCCACCGTCGTTAACTCAGAAGAAGTAGTGACGATGACAACCGCAATTGCGACAGACGCAGCCGGCAAGATTATCATCCGATATCTACCGCATGACACTTACACCTTGAACGAAAAGCAGGTAGAAGGCTACGCGCCTTTAGCGCAAATCCCGCTTGAAATCACATCTGCACATTCTACGAAAGCTCCCTTAGCCATGACCGTAGAGAACACTCCGGCATCGTTAGCCATCACGAAAATCAATGCCGTGACGAACGAGCCTTTGCCCAGAGCCAAGTTCAAGCTGCTAGGCGAAAGTGGCGCACCCATCAAGCTAACTCAGACAAGTGCTGGCACTTATCGACCTGTCAGCGGTTCAGAACCAGGGATCGATGAGCTGACGACTGATGCAGATGGAACCGCTACCGTTCGCTACATCACCGGCAAGTTTACAATTCGCGAATCAAACGCGCCTGCTGGCTTTGCCTATGCCGATGATCAGATTGTTGAAGTTGGCACCACTCCCATTGCCGTTGGTGATAACGGTTCGGCAGCAGAAACGCATGTTATGATTACCGACTCACCCCTCATGCTGAAGATCAGCAAAATCCATGCAAAGACGCTAAAGCCGCTCAATGGAGCAGCATTCCAAATCTTGGCGGCCGCTGATACCTCAACTCGACTTTCATTTATACTCAAAGATGGCGTTTATTGGCACACCCCAACCGGTACAATAACGACGATAACCCTCGATAGCAACGCCCAAGTATACGTGTGCGGATTGCCAGCGGGAAAGTACCGGCTCGTCGAATCCGTCGTTCCAAGCGGGTTTTTTCCGTCCCCTGCAAAAGATTTCACGTTGCAACTTACTGATATATCGGAGAATCCGTTGGAAATCACGGTAACCAATACACCTGAAGTTAAGCTAGGACTGGATTCTGACAAGTGGGACGATGTGCTCCTAATTGGCGGAGCAGTGCTTTCTATCGCGGGTATCACCACCTTCTTTCTACGCAAAAAGAAACGAACGCACTAAAGCAACTGCGCGGGAGGCCATTTGGCCTCCCGCGTTTTGTATGAAAGGAGTTTTATGAGAAAAGTAGTTTTATGTGTCTTTGCGCTACTAGCAATCTTGTTCGGAGCAGTATTAGGTGTACTTTATCCGCCGAATAGCGCAACTAGACTGATTAAGAATAATACACTCCTTCCACACACACAACTAAATCAAACGCCATCACCTTCGAGCACTCGGTTCATCGACTGCACCGAAGAAGATGAACCTACTACTCCATCTAGCTCTGAAGTGAATGGCTATAATTTGCCGCTTCCTTCCAACTCACCTTTCGCCGCATTTGCTTCTGACGAAGGCCCAGCAAAAAACGTTGCTGGCACTCTTGGTCAGTTGATCATCAATAACCAGAGTGTAACTATCTACAGCGGCATCGACGAAGAAACGCTAAAGGATGGCCCCGGGTGGATGCCAGAAAGCGCATTGCCCGGGGATGATGGAATGAGTGTGATCCTTGGTCATCGAAACCGATATCATCTGAAAATCATTGAGGATACGCAGGCTGGCGATGAAATCAGTTTTTGCTACTTGGATGGTCGAACTGTTTCGCATCGCGTGACTGATGTTCAGATCTTCGAGAACTCCGCAGATTGGGTGCTTCCGCAACCGGATGGAAATATGCTGGTGATCGTAACGTGTTATCCTTTTCGGTATAACGGAAGCGCCCCAGGGAAGTTTCAGGTGGTGTGTAGGTTATGTAACTAGGACGCTATTTGGTTCTTCATCGTCTCGTGTTAACCCTTTTCAATTGGCTATACAGCATCGACCCGATGGTCTCCATCACCTGTCGCATCATATCGGGGTCGGAAAACATGCGAACGAAGAAATCTTCGTTTTTCTCGTAGCGCGAGGCGGCCATGCTCGGGAAATCCTTCTCAAATATCAACATAAATGTCTTCTGGTCGTTGTTTGCCGCGTAACTGCGCCACTTCTCTTCGGAAGCATAATCGTTTTGAATCTGCAACAGAACCTTATCCATTTCGGAAAAACTGGTGCCGTATTTCTCGTTGATCTTCTCGATGATGACCGTGAGTGGGTCTTTCTTCTTCTCTTTGCGCCCCGCCTCGCCCGTAATTGGGCGGAAGCCCTCCGGCGCACTTTCCAATGCGATTTCGCCTTCAAAGTCTTTTTCCAACCGATAGTATTCCAGCATTACCTTGTCGTCCATCGAAACGAGCGCATTCTGCCCCTTGGGGAGCAGTGTCGCCAAGAACCGCGCATAGATGCTAAACGCATGGATGTCGCGATCGAACAGGCGGCAGACCTGCGTGACAAACGCATAGATTCTGTTGAAGCGCGCGAGCGTGGACTTAAACAGCTCCTGCCGCTCCGGCGGCAAGGCAAGAAAGCGATCCAGTGCGGGTTTTATCGCGCCTTGCAGCTTGCCCAGATCGCCTGCGGACTGCGCCGAGCCCGCAAAGAACACACCCGAAAAATGATGAATCTCCGGCTGGAGATAGACACCATACTCATCCAGCGTACTCTTAAGGTCGTAGATAACGTTCGGGTCTGTCTCCTCCTCGAGTATCGTCTCCTCATAGAACGGCTCAAACGCGTTCTTAATCTCCTCAGCTGTGTTCACAAAGTCGAGGATGAACGTGTCCTGCTTGCCGCGCATGGTACGATTCAGGCGGGAGAGCGTCTGCACTGCCTTCACGCCGGAGAGCTTCTTATCGACAAACATCGTGTGCAGCAGCGGCTCGTCAAACCCGGTTTGATACTTTTCTGCAACGATCAGCATGCCAAACTCGTCGCTATGGAACGCCTCCGGTAATGCCTTCTCGCGTATGGTTTCGCCCGCGCGGTTCTGGTTTATCTTCTCTTCCGTGTAGGTTTCGCCTTCGTCCTCCACCTCGCCGGAGAACGCAACCAGCACCTCAAGGTCCGTATAGCCGCGCTCTGCGATCTGCCGCCGGAACTCCTGCACATATCGCACAGCGTGCAGGCGCGAAGGGGTCACCACCATCGCCTTGGCTTTGCCGCCGATCTTGTGCATCGTCACCGAGCGGAAATGCTCCAGCATGACGGCGGTCTTTTGCGAGATATTGTGCGGGTGCAGCGTCTCAAACTTGCGGATAGCCTTGACGCCCGCCGCGGTATCCAGCTCCGGATTGTCCGGAATCGACTTCGCGATCTGGTAATACATCCGGTAGGTCATATAGTTTTGCAGCACGTCGAGAATGAACCCCTCCTCAATCGCCTGCCGCATGGAGTAGATGTGAAACGGGTGATAGCGCCCGCCCGCGTCCCTGGTTCCAAACATTTGCAGGGTCTTATCCTTCGGCGTTGCGGTGAACGCAAAGAACGACATGTTCTCGTGCGTGCCCTGCGCTGCGAGTTCGTCCAGCAACTTATCCTCGTCGTCCTTGCGCTTGGCTTCGCTCGCGGCTTCCTCGGCGGCATATTCTTCGAGTATCTTCTCTGTGTCCGCCAGCGCGCGCTTGAGCTTCTTTGCCGCGTCGCCCGTTTGGGAAGAGTGCGCCTCGTCCACGATCACCGCATAGCGGTGCTTGCCGGACTGCACGTCCTTATAGATCACAGGGAACTTTTGCAGCGTCGTGATGATGATGCCCTTGCCGGATTCAATCGCTTCCTTGAGCTGTTGGGACGATTGGTCGATCTTCTGCACCAACCCCTCGACATGGTCAAACTGATACACCGTGTTTTGCAGCTGGCTGTCCAGCACGCGGCGGTCGGTCACGATGATCACCGAGTGGAATATCTTTTCGTCGTCTGCGTCGTGCAGCCCCGCGAGGCGATAGGCAAGCCACGCGATGGAGTTGGACTTGCCGGAGCCTGCGCTGTGCTGAATCAGGTAATGATGCCCCGATCCGTTCGCTTTCACGTCGCTCAAGAGGCGCGTGACCACATCCAGCTGATGATAGCGCGGGAAGATCATGCGCTCCCTCTTGACGGCGCCCGTCTTCTCGTCCCGCTCAACCTGTAGATGCAGGTACTTATTCAGGATCTCGAGCAGGCGGTCTTTGCTGAGTACATTCTCCCAAAGATACGCGGTGTCGTAGCCATCCGGATTGAGCGGGTTGCCCTTTCCGCCGACGTTGCCCGCGCCGTTGCTGCCCTGGTCAAACGGCAGGAAGAACGTCTTTGCGCCCTCCAGCCGCGTCGTCATAAACACATTGCTCAGATCGACCGCAAAGTGCGCGAGAACACGATTCTTGAATTCAAAGATCGCGTCGTTGCCCGCGCGGTCAAACTTGTATTGCTCAATCGCGTTGGCGCTGCTCTGTCCAGTGAACTGGCACTTGAGCTCCATGGAGACCACGGGGATGCCGTTGAGCAGCAACACGATGTCGATGCTGTTTTCGTTGTTGAGGGAATAGTGCAGCTGCCGCGTGCAGTGCAGGATGTTTGCGGCGTATTGCGCGCCGCTCGCTTCGTTGAGGGAGGTTTCCGGCCGCCAGTAGACCACACGAAACTTGATTCCACGGTCGTCAAATCCGTTTCGCAGCACATGCAGAATACCGACTTGCTTGACCACGCGGCAAAAGCGGTCGATAAGCTGCCGCTCGCTGTCTTGCCCGTAGATGCGGACGAATTTCTCCCAGCTTTTGGGTTGGGTGGACTGGATAAAGGAGAGCAGCGTCGCCTTGTCGAGCGCGAGGGTGCGGTCGAAGGCAGCGGGGTTGCCTTTTGTGTAGCCGCCGACAGAGCAGAGGTATTCTTCTATATCCTGCTCAAAGCGCTTTTCCTTTACGTCGAAGTCGGTCATCCTTCTACTACCTTTCCATTCCAATTATACAATTTTGAGCCGAACAGAGAATAAACATTGAACAATAGTACAAAGAGCTTAAGACAATCGGTTTTGTTGGGATAATACTTATTCATACCATGGCAAAGGAAATTCCTATTTAGGCCATCTTCAGATCTGAAATCTTTTGCATCTGAAAAGAATCTCTCAATTATCTTGTTTGTCGTCATCGCAGAGAAAAAAGACTGGCCCGGAAAGCTCTTGTTGAAATTCTCAGCAGTAGACGGTTTTGCTAACCATCTCCTCCGTTTTTCGGGAGTCGATGGTTGACCATGTAAATACTGTTCATCTATTAAAGCAAATACGCAAAGCGCACAAGCTGAGTAAAGATCATTCTCAAAGCATAGAATGGATTCATTCAGTGTTATAAGATTTAGCTCTTGCTTTTCAGAAGATTTCTTCAGTGCCGAAAACAACTTGTCTACTCCAAAACTATCGATTCTGACCTGCATAAATTCATCTGTTGTTTCTTGAGACTCTGGCACGTCGGGGCATCCGATTATTTCATCTAGATTGGAATCAGGAAGAAAAGGAACCCAGCCGTAATTTGCCCAAGTCTCGCTTGAAAGCTCAACTCGTTCTGCAAAATTTTCCCAAGTTTCTGGTGATAGTAACTGAAACAAACGGGGACTATCTTTGTCCCACGCTTTCTTCATTTTTCCAATCCCGTTCATTATCAGCTTTACATTTGATATAAGCTTGGAAAATGCGCTTTCCATTTACACCTCCCGCTTTCCAGTCACGACCTCGTAAATGAGGGACTTTTTGTATTCGGTGAGTTTGCCAATAACATCCTGCTTTCTCAATGTGGTTGCTTCAATACATGCACACTTTTCGTTTAACACTCTTGCTATTTCAAGTTGCTCTTCTTTATCAGGCAACGGACACTCAATCGAATATAAGCCATCAGTATATAGACGAGTTAAACCATCAGCGATCCCAGATGAGTTTTTTCGAAACTCCCAAATACACTGCGGAGTTTTAAACAAGTACTCAAGATATTTTAAATCAGCTCGACCCGATGCATAGTAAACCGCATAATCAGGACTCACGAGTCCTTGATATTTTGATACGGAGAACACACCCAAGTGTGCCTTTAGCTTATTGAACACCAAATCATTTTCGCACACTAGTTTTGCCCCAATAAATGACGATGCCATATTGGGAACCATATCCATTTCGCGTGTAGGGATTAGACCGAATTTCTGGCTCATTGATAAAGGTTCTTCTAGACCATCATTTGAACGATCTTTTCTTTCGACTATCAACCATTTTACGCGGATAGTCTTCCACCCCTTCGGAATCTCTCCAATCCACTCAATCCCGCTATCCTTCATCGGCGCATCGGGATTCAGCCCCTTGGTGACCGCCTCCGTAATCACCGAGAGCTTGTACTCCTTCAGCTTCTCGATTACCTCCTGTTGGCGGGCAATCGCGCGGTCAATCTGCGCGCATTTGTCGTCGAGGTAGTTGGCGATGCGGTGTTGAATATCAATTGGCGGTATTAATATTCGTGCATTACTGATCAATTGCTGATTTAGTAGTTTAGCGCCATAAATATTTTCATTCGCATTCTCGGTGATAAATATTGGTGCGGCGTAGTAAAGAAAATTTAAACTGTTTTGACCAAGGAGAAATGTAGCAATCGCCTCATTTGTATATAAATCGCGACCTGCAAATGCAACATTCCCTATTGAGAGCTTGAAAGCAAATAGTAAACTCCCCGTTGGCGAAATTGACATTGAAGAGATCCTAGTTGCTTCATCATTAATGTGTTTTGCGGAATCATAAATGATTCTCCCTCGCATATCTGATATGTTCACCCAAATATGCTCGCCCTCAAAATACTCGTCTTTTTCCGTACTGGGTGTCCAACCGGTTTGGAATCTATATTCACGTTTGACCGACGAAAGCGTCCACCCCTTCGGTATCTCCCCAATCCATTCAACCCCGCTATCCTTCATCTCTCTCATTTCTGTTCTCCAGACAAATCACTTTTCAAGATTTCAAGCTCTTCCTTCTTATAGCCAACAACGAATTCATCGTTGAAATAACGCTCACTCTTTGCGATATGAACATTCAACGCCCGAATCTCTGCTTCATCACCCTTTTTATAGGCAACGTGATTCAACACTTTATCCTCATCTATACACGCTTGGTAAAATCTCGGCGATTGATAGAGGATCGCTACCTTAGGGCTGAGAGGTAAAACAATAAAGGCTTCCCCGTTGCTGCTACTGTACCCAATACAGTTCTTTGGAACAACCAATCTTACGTCACTCTCATTCACAAGGATATTGAGTTTATAATCTTCAAAAAATTCAAAGTCTGGCAAAGTGTTATGCGCTGCCCAAATTGCCAAATCGTGGAGCGCATCAGGAATCACTGCTCCGACTAAGGAAGTTTTCTCAATCAAGTCGAACGTGTAATTGCTTCGCATGACCGACATTTTAATGAAAGACCTTATATCCTTCTGCTGAACCTCGGTCAATTCCAATATCGGGCGCTTCCCCTTTGAAAACTCTCGAACAGCAACAGCTAACTGTAAAAACGGGTTCTCGTACACAGCATCAAGCAACCGCTCCGTTGGTTCGCTGAAAAAATCAAAAACGGCGTCCAATACTTTTATTTTCTGCGTGTAAATCTGCATATCATGCAGGTCAAGATAATACACACAATTCCCATCTTTTGTTCGATGGGAAAATGCTTTTAAAATGCCTTTCGGAATCTGAACGTGTGAATTAATTCCCATTACCTGAATATCTCCGCCAAACTCCCGTCCAGCTCTTTCTCAATCTCCAAAATCTCCGCCATAATCTGCGCGGAAGGCTTCGGCGCTTCATATTTGTAAAAATACCGCGTGAACGGAATCTCGTAGCCAACCTTGCTCTTGCTCTGGTCAATCCACGCATCCGGCGCAAACGGCAGCACCTCGCGCGCGAAATACGCCGCGATGTCCTCTGTCAGCGGAACATTCTCCGTGTCCCTTAGGCTGCTATCCGGCTGCTGTTTCCCTTTGGAGAGAATCAGCTTGCCCGTCTCGTCCCGCAGCGGCCGCTCGACCGTGATCTTGGTGTAGCCAAACTCCGCGTTGTCGAAAATTTTGCTGATCGCGCTCTCGGCAAAGTCCCCGTAGAGCCGCGTGATCTCATTGATCGCGCTCTCGGGAATATCGTTTCTCTTGTTGCCCAGCGCCTTTCTGCGCTTCTCAACAAGACCGTTGGCGTTGATGAGCTGCACCTTACCCTCACGTTTGGTGCCGCGCTTTTTGTTGGATAGCACCCAGATATAGGTGGCGATACCGGTATTGTAGAAGATGTCGTTCGGCAGGGCGACAATCGCCTCCAGCAGGTCGTTTTCCAGTATGTATCGGCGAATCTCGGAAGGGCCGCTGCCCGCGTCGCCCGTGAAGAGCGGGGAGCCGTTGTGGATGATCGCGATGCGGCTGCCGCCGTCCTTCGGCTCCTTCATCTTGGAGAGCGCAGTGAGCAGAAACAGCATCTGCCCGTCGCCAACGGCAGGCAGGCCGGGGCCAAACCTGCCCGCAAAGCCGCGCTTGGCTTCGGTCTCAATCTTGGCGCGCTCGTTCTTCCATTCCCGCCCAAAGGGAGGGTTGGAGAGGATATAGTCGAAGTGATGCCCTTCAAACAGGTCTTCGGTGAGCGTATTGCCGTCCCGAATATAATCCGCGTCGTTGCCCTTGATCAGCATGTCCGCCTTGCAGATGGCGAAGGTCTGGTCGTTGAGTTCCTGTCCAAAGGGGATGATCTTCGAGGAGGTGTTGAGCTGGTGGAGATACTCCTCGGCAACGGAGAGCATGCCGCCCGTTCCGCAGGCGGGGTCGTAGATCGTCTTTGCGACATTGTTGCCGGAGAGCGCGGGGTTGTCGTCATGAAAGAGGATGTTGACCATGAGCTTGATGACTTCGCGCGGGGTATAGTGCTGCCCCGCGTCCTCATTATGCGCCTCAGAAAATCTTCGAATAATCTCCTCAAAGATATAACCCATCTCGAGATTGGAGATCACGGCGGGGTGCAGATTCGCCTTTGGCGTGGTGAACTCCTTGAGCACAATGTAGAGGATGCCCTTGTTCGCCATGGTGGTGATATGCGCGTCAAATTTGAACTTCGCGATGATGTCGCGCACGTTCTCCGAAAAGCCGTTCAGATATTTGTGGAAATTTTCCTCGATATTATCGGGGTCGTTGATCAGGCGCTCAAAAGTGTATTTACTGGTGTTATAAAATGGCTGCTTGGCA
This sequence comes from Clostridia bacterium, assembly GCA_036804025.1. Classification (GTDB taxonomy): domain Bacteria; phylum Bacillota; class Clostridia; order Christensenellales; family CAG-138; genus UBA7703. The sequence goes on from DAIRTE010000057.1 coordinate 16,044, forward strand.
GCAGCAAATAATAATGCATCTTTCACTGCGAGCTGCTTTATGCTCTCGTCTCGTGCCCAAACCGCCTCGTTGGTGTCCGCGAGGATGCAGTCAAACCGCCG
>DAIRTE010000058.1:0-16121 GCA_036804025.1 Clostridia bacterium
TCTCGATATGCTGCCCGAGCGGATAGTCCTCCTTCAGGATCAGGATGCCGTGCGTTTCGCTGCCGGGATAGTCTGCGTCGGTCAGCCCCAGCTCCTCGCCGGAGCAGAGCATGCCGTAGCTCATGACGCCGCGCATGTTCACGGCAGTCATCTCGCGCCCGCCGAGCCTGGAACCCACGACGGCGACGGGCACCAGCGCGCCGTCAAAGACGTTGTCCGCGCCGGTGACGATGGTGAGCGTTTCCCCGCCGACATCCACGCGGCAGACATACAGGTGATCGGAGTTTCCGTGCTTGACGACGGTGAGCACGCGCCCGACCACGACGCCCTCGACGCCGGGGAGTTCCTTCTCGACGCCGGCGCACTCAAAGCCGCGCCACATCATCTTCTCGATGAATTCGGCGTTGGTGACGTTGAAATCCACATATTCGCAAAGCCATTTCTTTGGCAGTTTCATACTCGTATCCTCCCTTAGAACTGGCGCAGGAAGCGCGCGTCGTTTTCGTACTCCAGCCGGATGTCGTTGATGCCGTATTTCAGGTTTGCCATGCGGTCGACGCCGAGGCCGAAGGCAAGGCCCGTCCAGACCTTCGGGTCATAGCCGCAGTTGGCGATTTCGTGCGGATTCGTTACGCCGCAGCCGAGAATTTCGATCCAGCCGGTGCCCTTGCAGACGCGGCAGCCCTTGCCGCCGCAAATCGAGCAGGAGACGTCCAGCTCGCCGGAGGGTTCCGTGAATGGGAAGTAGCTCGGGCGCAGGCGCGTTTTGACGTCTTCGCCAAACACCGCGTGGACAAACGAATCCAGAATGCCCTTGAGATCGCCCAGCGTCAGCCCTTTGTCGACGACGAACCCCTCGATCTGATGGAACACGGGGGAGTGGCTCGCGTCCACCTCGTCCACGCGAAATACGCGGCCGGGCATCAGCAGGCGAAACGGCGGTTTGAGCGTCGTCAGCGCGCGGATTTCGCAAGGCGAGGTATGCGTGCGCAGTACGACGTTTTCGTTGATGTAGAACGTATCCTGCATGTCCCGCGCGGGGTGATCCTTCGGCAGGTTCAGCATCGTAAAGTTGTTATCATCCAGCTCGATTTCGGGGCCGTCGAACATGGAAAAGCCCATGCCGATCAGCACGTCGCGAATCTCGCGGTAGGTCTGCGTCATCGGGTGCAGACGGCCCAGCGGCGTTTGCAGCTGTCCCGGGGCGGTGACGTCCAGCGCCTCCGCTTCAAATCGCGCCTGCTTGGCAATTTCGTTCAGCGCGGCGCGCTTTTCGGCAACGGTCGTTTCCAGCGCGGCCTTCACCTTGTTTGCAAATGCGCCAACGCTGGCGCGCTCTTCGCTCGCGAGTTTGCCCATCGTGCGAAGAATGTTCGTCAGCGAGCCGTTGCGGCCGAGCACGTCCACCAACGCCTGCTCGAGATCCTCCGGCGACTGGCAGTCCTTTAGTCTGGCCTCGGCTTCCTCACGCAGTTGCGCGAGAGACTCCATCATACCCATTGTTGTTGTTCCTCCTCCTGTTTGGTGCCGAATGTAAAAAGTGTTTTCAAGTGAAAAGTGCTTTCAAATGAAAATTGTTTCAAATGAAAAATGCTCTTAAATAGAAAAACGCGCGTCGTCGTAAGGGACGAAGCGCGTCGTGGTACCACCCTCGTTTGCTCGGCCAGCGCGGTGCGCTGGGTTAAGCCTCGATTCCGCTGTATCGGGCGGGTCCGTCGCCGACTACTGAACAAAACTGCGGTTCACCGGCGAGGCTCCGGGGCGAACTTGGTGTACTTTCTTCTGCGCGCCGCTTTCAGCCGGTGACGGTGCTCTCTTTCTTGCAGAACGGAAGGACTTTTCCCCTTCATAGCCTGAATATTTCTATTTGAGCTATTCTACCACCGTCACATTTGTTCCGTCAAGTAGCAGCGTAATCGCGCCGCTTTCGTCCGTTCGATAGACCGTAACGCCCGCATCTTTGAGGCGATATAGCAACTCTTCGTCCGGCAGGCCATAGTCGTTGTTCTTACCGACGCTGATGACGGCGATGGAAGGGCTAACGGCTTTGAGGAACTTCTCGGAGGTGCTGTCGCTGGAACCATGATGACCGACCTTGAGCACGGTTGCTTCAAAAAAATGGTTCGGCTGCGCTTTCATCGCGAGCTTCTCGCTTAGCGAAGTAGCATCGCCGGTGAATAAAACGGAAGTGTCTCCGTAGGAGATGCGCAAAATGTAGCTCGTGTCATTAAAATCGGTATAATCAGCCAGATACGGTGCGAGAATGCGAATCTCCACCGTGTCGTCCCAAGGAATCAACGTATCTTTACCCGCAAACGGAGAGGAAACGGTTGCTTGACTTTCGTTGAGTGCGTCGCGCAGCTGATAATACGTTTCGCTTGATGCATCAAATGAAGGGAAGTAGAAATTCCCAATCGGATAGGTATCCACGAGCTGAATCAGACCGCCAATGTGATCCGCGTGCAGATGCGACGCGATGACCGTGTCCAGCCCGACCACGCCGCGCGCGGTTAAAAACTGATCGATGGTGGAAAACGCGCTCTCCGGCCCGCCGTCAATCAACATGGTTTTGCCGGAGGGGGACTGCAAAAATGCGGCGTCGCCCTGACCAACGTCCAGAAAGGTGACCATTAGCCCGCTTGGAACGGGCGAAGCAGTAGGCGACGCGGTAGCCGTCGGAAGCGACGGACTAACGGCGGCGCTTGCAGAAACCGTAGTTGTGGCGGCGGCATCCGGCGCGGCGCCGTGCAGCAGCGTGGCGGCGACGGCAACCGCGGCAAGCGCGAGCACGAGCAGCAGAATCAGAAGGATTCGGCTGCGCTTTTTACGGGAACGTTCTTCCAAAGAGGGTTTGTTGAGATCCTGAAAATCCTGTTCCATGGCCAATAGAATAGCACGATTCGAGCGGAAAACACAGCGCGAAAAATAGCGAAAACGACATCATGTTGGCACAATTTGGTTCAATACTCAGCCGATAAGGGTTGGTTTGACGAGAAAAGTGAAAAATAAACGACAAAGTGGGGGAATTGGATAAATTTCTCTTGACAAGAAGGCGGGTATAAGGGTAAGATTCAAGTGTACTATAACAGCTAGTACACCAACCTGAACGGAGACCGAGTCAACATACGGCACGATGGCAGGGAGGAAAAATTCGAACAGGAGGTAGCGGGATGTTCCAAATTGACCGTTTCGGACGAGTGCCAATCTACGAGCAGATCATTGAACAAACCCAACGGCTGATCGCATCCGGCGCGCTGAAAGAAGGCGACCAGCTGCCGTCCGTGCGTGTGTTGTCTCAGGAACTCTCGGTCAATCCCAATACGCTGCAAAAGGCATACAGCGAGCTGGAGCGTCGCGGTATCTGCGTCAGCGCACCGGGGAACGGGCGTTTTGTCACGGGGGACGCCGCGCGCATTGTAGGCGAGAGCTTTTTAGAGCGGCTTGGAGAAATCAGAAGAATCAGTGAAGAACTGTATGTTGCGGGGATCAAGTTTGAGCAGGTGCTCGAGCAGATCAACTCCGCGTACGGAAAGGGAACGAAGGATTGAACGTATGATAAAAGCACGAAAGTTGACGAAGCGCTTTGGAGAAGTAGAAGCACTCGTAAACCTCAACTGCAACATTCCGCAGGGGTGCATCTACGGGCTCGTCGGCGCAAACGGCTCTGGTAAGAGCACGTTTCTGCGGCTCTGCAACGGCATCTATCAGCCGGATGAAGGCAATATTTCCATCAACGGCGGGGAGGTATTTGACAACCCGTCGGTCAAGGAGCACTGCGTCTTTGTGCCGGACGATCTGTACTTTCTGCCGCAGAGCAACCTCAACCGTATGATGCAGCTCTACGAGTCCATGTATCCGTTTTTCTCAAAGGCGCGCTACAAGGAACTCTGCGCAGCGTTTAAGCTCAGCGCAACAAGACCGTTGAATACCTTTTCAAAGGGCATGCGCCGACAGGCCGCGACGATTCTCGCGCTTTCGGCCATGACGGATTATGTGTTTTTTGACGAGACATTCGACGGACTCGACCCTGTCATGCGCAATCTCGTGAAGGGCATGCTCTACGACGACGTGCTCGAGCGCGGCTGCACCGCGGTGGTCACGAGCCACAGCCTCCGCGAACTGGAGGATACCTGCGACCAGCTTTCGCTGCTCTACGAGGGCGGCATCGTGTTTGAAAGCGACGTGCAGAACCTAAAGACCACGCTCTTTAAGGTGCAGGTCGCATTTTCGCAGGAATATGACCGCGCTATGTTCGACGAACTCGATATTCTCGCGTTCAACAAGCAGGGGAGCGTTTCAAACCTGATTATTCGCGGCGACAGCGCAAAGTGCAAGGCAATCATCGCCGCAAAAGACCCGCTTATCTTGGAAATCCTTCCGCTTACGCTGGAAGAGGTTTTCCTATATGAAATGGAAGCGCTCGGCTATTCGTTTGAAGAGCCGGTTGCGAAAGGAGGCGCCCGCGCATGAAACCCTATCTGGAATCCGCGCGAAGATTATCGCGAATTGCGTTGATTTTGCTCGTACTCAGCGTTGTATCGAGCATCATCCTCACCATACAATACTGCATGAACCAATATCTCAACGCCATACCCAGCTTTTCCAAGATGTTCCTGCCGCAGATTATCTACATGTTTGTCGGCGGCGTCGTGCTTGCGCTGGATGGATTCTCCTTCCTCAACAAGCGCTCGGACAGCGATTTTTACCATAGTCTGCCGATCTCGCGCAAGCGCTTCTTCTGGGCAATTACCCTCGCGGCGCTGACCTGGCTTGCGGCAACGGTGCTCGCCAGCGTGATTTCCACCGTGCTCGTTTTCACGGTGACGCGTACGCCGTTTGTGCCAACCTATGTGATGCTCTCCGTTCCGTTCTTCGTGGTCGGCGGCATGCTGGTGTTTGCCGCAACAAGCATCGCGATGATGCTCACGGGAACGTGGATTTCAAACCTTGCCATGACGCTGATCGTACTTGGCCTGCCGCGTTTCCTTCAGTTCGTTGTGGCGCGCGGTTTACTGGCGCGTTTCAGCATGATGAACTGGCTCGACCTGCCCTGGTATCTTTCTCCGGTGTCGAACATCGCAACCGGGCAGATTCTGTCGTTCACCCACCCCATGGTCACGGTTCAGCTTTACCAGTTACCGAACATCGCATACTCACTGGTGCTCGTCGTGCTCGAGTTGATTCTTGCACGCGTCCTCTTCGTGCGGCGCCCCTCGGAGCTTGCCGAGCACAACGCCAAGAGCGCCAAGGTGCAGACACTGTTTGCCTGCCTGATCGTGTTTCCGGTTGCGATTCTGTTTGCTTCCGGCGCGATCAAGCCAACCGCACTCAACCTTCTGATCGTCGGCGCGGTTATCGTAGCCATCTACGTAATCTACCAGATCGTTGTATTCCGGAATTCGAAGAAGGTGCTGCGCTCCTTGCCTTGGGCGGCAATTCCCATTGCGCTGGCGGTGCTGCTGTTCTACGGCATTCAGATTCCGTTTAACGCGGCAAAAGCGGATGTTCCGATGATTCAGGACGTTGCCTACGTTTCGTTTCCGGGTTCCAACCGTTCCAATGGCGGCGCGGCGTCCTATGAAGAAATTCAGGTGTCGAAGATTCGATTCACCGATCAGGAACTCAAAAGCTACGTCCTCACGTCGCTGCGGGATAACATTGCCGCGCTGAATCCGTTTGGTTATGTGAGCATGGATAACTACGATCCGTTCACAACCTATGAACCGGTGACGATTGGGCTCAACAATGGCCGCACGATTCGGCGCATCCTCTGGTTCAACAGCAGCAATACGCTCAATTCGCTGCGCGACGAAAATCCGGAGTATGCAAAAGCAATCCGCGCGCTGCCGCCGGAGGACTCCGTCTGCTACTTACAGTCCTACGATCCCTACAACCCGAAGTATCAGGATGTAAAGCCGATTATGGAAGCGTATTTTGACGATATCGCTTCGACGGGATACATCCCGAACTGGATGTATAATCAGCACACGGAGAACGAGGACTATGGTTTGGACGGCAAGCAGTCCTACGGTTCCATCAATCTGATCGGGTATGTCGGCGACCGCCGGTATACGGAGTATTACGATATCCGTCGAGAGACGACCAACGCCGCAACCACATGGATGAGATGGCACAACGAAAAGAGCTCGGATGAGTTCTACGATATTCTCAAACAGATCGGTGCGAAGGCGGACACCTTCTCCTCGCCGGAGGAATACCTCAACGGTAACTTCACGTTCTACAACGTGCCGGCGACGAACGGGTCCAAGCAGACTAGCAATATCTACTACAACCGTTCCGCAACGGATCAGACCGAACTGAATACGCCGTTTGCGCCGGTGGCGACCGAGCTGATTGAGATTCTCTCCCGTAGCAAGCCGACAACGGACCCGAACTCGCTGAACTGCTACTTTAGCTGGAGCGGACGCGCGCTAGATGGAAAAGGCTCCTATATCGGCGCGGATGAGATCGCCAAACAGCAGGCTTCCTATGGCAACGCCATGGCGAGCGGGGATGTGCTCTTTACATCCTGGGGAAACTCCGTCTACTATGCCAGCGACGGAAGCGCAATGCAGTACATGAGCGTTGGAACGGTTGTTTCCTACAATCCCTGCTATCGCTCGTTCTCCGCGGAGGACGAGGCCCGCGTGATCGAACTGCTCAAGCAGTGGCAGGAGATTCAGCGGGAAGTGCAGTTCAACTACAACTATGGCGATTCTGCACCGGCTGATCCGAACGCAGGAACCATTCATAACCTCGATGTAACGCCGACGCCCGCCCCGTAAGGCGCGAGTGATTCGGAAACCAACACAACATGATACAGAAGCGCCGGCGCGTAAGAAGCGCCCCGGCGCTTCTCGTTTATCGGCTCGCGTGCTATAATATAGGCCTTGTGAACAATAATAGCTTATGAACATAAAAAGCTTTTTGAAAAAAAGCACTACAAACATATAAGCCATAGAAACGAACGCCGGAGGGAACGATGGAACACCAACACCGCTGTTTTTGGGTCAACGAACAGAGCGAACTGTATTGCTCCTACCACGACGAGGAATGGGGCACCCCAATCCACGACGACGAGAGCATGTATGCGTTATTCCTGCTCGAGCTGTTTCAGGCGGGGCTTTCCTGGATCACGCTCCTGAAAAAACGCGAGGCATTTCGCGCGGCGTTCGACGGGTTCGATGTAAACAAGATTGCGCGTTACGACGAAGAAAAGATTCTCTCGCTCCTGCAGGACCCGGGCATCATTCGCAGTCGGAATAAGATTGAGGGAGCAATCTGTAATGCGCGCGCCGTGCTGGAGATTCAGCGCGAGTTCGGCTCGTTTTGTAATTATCTTTGGAGTTTCTCCGGCGGTAAGGTCGTGCTGAACCCGAACGAGGGATTTCGAACGACCAGCACGCTTTCCGACCGGATCACCGCGGACATGAAGCGCCGCGGCATGAAATATGCCGGATCGGTAACGATCTATTCGTTTCTGCAGGCGGCGGGCATTGTGAACGACCACGAGCAAACCTGCTTTCGTTATCCACAGTTGATGGAAGAAGCCGGAGCGGACGGCGTTCGGTATGAGTAGTTCTATTTGAATAGAGTAGTACACCAGTTACAAACAGGAGGCCAAAATTGGGCGATTTTGTATGGACAGATGAATCCATTCGTTGGATGCGGGACGCGGCGAACGAGAGCCGCTATTATCAAACCATTGCGCAGCAGATTGCGGCGTACCTGCCCCCGTCGACACGCGTGTTCGACGCGGGCGGCGGGCTGGGCGATCTGTCGCGCTGGCTTTCCTACCACGTAGAGCATGTCACCGTGATGGAACGCGACCCAAAGGCGGTCGCGTCCGTTCGCGCGCTCTGCCCACCGAATGTAACCGCCATGCTGGGGGACGTGTTTACCTACCTGCCGGATCGTCAGTTTGATGCGTTGGTGCTTTGCTTCTTCGGCAAGGCGAACGAGATACTGCCGCTGGCACGCGAGCTCACGAGCGGCAAGACGTTTGTCATTCAGATGGCCGAAGCAGGCAAGGGCTTTTCGCTGGATGCGCAGGCAAAGCACGGCGAAACAATTGCGGACGCAGAGCGCGCTCTTCAGTCGGAGGGTGTTGCGTATTCGAAAGTTGCGTTCGAAATAGAGCACGGTCAACCGTTGCGCTCGATTGAAGAGGCGATTGCGTTCTTTTCGCACTATTCCAAACGTGAAGTCACGCGAGAAGAGGTCGAAGCGCGGCTGACAAAGACGGACAACGCAGAGTTTCCATTTTACGTGCCGCAGCGGCGAAAGCTCGCCATGCTGGTGTTCGACGCGCTTAAAGCGGGACCTCGCTAGCGGAGGAGTTCGGTATGAAACGGTGCTTGCAGGAGATGTTCAGCGCAATTTCTTCCGGCGAACCGGCGGCGCTCGCGACCATCGTCGAAAAGCGCGGCAGTACGCCGCGCGGTGTCGGCACCGCGATGGTCGTTCGGCAGGACGGATCGCAGGAGGGCACCATCGGCGGCGGTTCGATGGAAGCCCGCGCGCGAAGCGACGCACTCGTGCTAATGAAACTGCGCGAAAGCGCCGTTCGTACCTATACCATTGACGCCGGAAACCCGACCGACCAGAACTCTGTTTCGGTTTTGATTCGCGTGTTCTCTGGCGACCGGGATCGAAAGATGATCCATCGCGCGCTCAACGAAATGGTACGGGACAAGGGTTATCTGGTCTGCACGCTGGAGCCGGATCGCATCGGCGAGACGGAGTATGTTTCCGAGCAGGAGGCAAACGAGAACCCTGCGCTGCAACCGTGGCTGGACAAAGCGCCTGTCTGCACGGCAGAGTCGCCGCGTCGCTGGGTGGACGCGCTTGTTGCCGCGCCGCGCGTCTTCGTGTTGGGCGGCGGGCACGTTGCGCAGGCGTTGGTGCCCGTGCTGGCGCTGCTGCACCTGCGCGTTTGGGTCATTGAGGATCGCGAGGAGCTCTGCGACAGCGCGCGATTTCCGCTGGCGGAGCGGGTGCTCTGCGAGCGGTCGGATCAGGTGCTCGAAGAACTGGATTTGACGGAGCAGGATGGAATCGTGTCCTTCGTACGCGGGCGGGGAATGGAGCTTCAAACGCTGGCGTCGGCGCTTCGCACCAAGGCGGGCTATATCGGTAGCATCGGCAGCCGCGCCAACGCGCGGCGCATGCGCGACGAGCTGCTCTCCTACGGCTTTTCGGCGGGGCAGGTGGCACGCATCCATGCACCGGTCGGACTCGAAATCGGCGCGGAGACGCCGGAGGAAATCGCGGTCAGCATTGCGGCCGAGTGGATTGCCTGCCGACGTAAATAAACGACGGAATCGTCGAACGCGCACCTTGTTCGGCAGGAGCGTTCATGGTATCATGGTATAATGTATAAAGGTTCGGCGACTTTATGCAACAAAATGAAGCCGCGCGAAAACAAAGATACGGAGATTGAAATGCAGTTATACGACCTACACACCCATACCAATATGTCCGACGCGGACTTTTCCGTGGAAGAACTCATCGAAGTGGAACAGAAACAGGGGCACATCCTCGGCGTATCGGATCATTTTTTCTGCTGCGGCATCTATACGCTGCGCGAGGTAAACGCTTATCTGGATGTGCTTTGCCAATACTCCGTCTATCGCGGCGCGGAAGTCAATATGGAGCATCGCTTCAACCTGCCGGACGAGCTGGACGACCGGCTCGATTACGTAATTGCCAGCGTGCATAGCATGCCGGACGGGCGCGGCGGTTTCGTTCCGCTGAACGACTATTTCCGCAAGCGCTCCGGGCATTCGGATCATTACGAAAAGAATTATTCCTCCGATATGAATCGGTATTATCTTGCCTACATCATTCAGACGATGGAAAAGACATTTTCGACCCAGCGCGTCGATATTTTAGGGCACTCGACCGTGCTGCCTTGCTACGACGAGCTGTATGGAACGAAATTCCTGGATCAGTGGGAGGACGCGGTGATCGCGCTTTGCGCAAAGCATCAGGTCGCCATTGAAATCTCCGGGCTCTGGCGCGCGCCGGGCATTGATATGCTCCGTAAGGCGAAGGAAACCGGGCTGAAGTTTTCGATGGGCAGCGATTGCCACCGGCATTTGCAGATTGGCGATCTGTCCTATCCGGAGCGGATTGCCGAAGAGCTCGCGCTGACCGAGGAAGATTTTTTCAAGCCGAAGCGCGAACTGAGGCTCGATTACTAACAGAAACATCATTCTTCATAACACAATAGCAAATGAATTGACCGATCTGGCCGGGAGGGAACGCATGCGAAACATCCGGGTTGCCATTTGGGGATTTGGTGCAATGGGCGGCGGAATCGCGAAGGTGCTGCTGGAGAAAACGGGCGTGGAGATCACGGGCGTTTGCGACCTGCACCCGCAGCGCGTTGGCAAGAGCATCTACGCGCTGTTGAACGCAGAGCGAGGCGACCGGCCGGACGTGCTGGTGACCGACGACATCGACGCGGCGCTGCCGGAGCGCGGCGCGGACGTCTGTATTGTTGCGACGGACTCATTTACGAGGGACGTGTATCCAAAGCTGCTTCGCGTGCTTCAGCGCGGGGTCAACGTGATCAGCACCGCGGAGGAGATGAGCTATCCATTCGCGAAGGAGCCGCTGCTGGCCAAGGAGATTGACCGCGTTGCAAGGGAAAACGGTGTGACCGCGCTCGGCACCGGAATCAATCCCGGCTTGATGATGGATTTGCTCGCCATCTGCCTGACGGGCTGCATGACAAACGTGGAAAAGGTCACCTGCAAACGCGTCAACTCGCTCTCGCCGTTTGGCCCTCTGGTGATGCAAGAGCAGGGCGTCGGCCTGACACTCCGCGCGTTTGAGGAAGGCGTTCGAAACGAAGAGATCGCGGGACACGTCGGCTTTGCGGAAAGCGTCGGCATGATTTCCAAAGCGCTCGGCTGGAAGCTCGATTATTTTGACCAGCAGATGGAACCAATTTTGACGACGGTCGACCGCAAGTCGCCCTACGGGTTCGCGAAAAAGGGCAACGTCGCGGGTGTGAACATGACGGGACAGGGGTATGTCGACGGCGAGGTCAAAATCGACATGATCCATCCCCAGCAGATTGAGCCGGAACTCGGCGGAACGCACACGGGCGACTACATCACGCTCGAAGGCACGCCGCCGGTCAACATGACGATTCAGCCGGAGGTCAACGGCGGCATTGGCACCATCGCAATGTGCGTCAACATGATTCCGCACGTGATCAACGCACGCGCGGGGCTCAAGACGATGATCGACCTGCCCGTTCCGCACGCGATTATGGGCGACATGCGCGAGCAGATTGAGGAAGGGTTACTGGATTAATCAAACACGGTGAGGATAGCACAATGGCAAACAAAGGCGATTGGGTACGAATTCACAGCGTGATTTTACAGCCGGGCGAGCGCGCGGCGGCGGTTCCGGAGGACACAAAACAAGTGCCGCTGGAGCAATGGACAAAGGGCTATTTACAGGCGGACGCCGCGCTGGGTGAAGAGGCGAGCGTCATCACCCGCACGGGACGACTCGTTTCGGGTACGCTCGTGGACGACGCGCCGCATTATACGCATAGCTTTGGCGACTTTGTGCCGGAGCTGCAGCAGGCGGGGGACGAAGCGTTTCGTTACCTCTTTGGAGGGCACTGCGAATGACACGGGATAACAGCTATTCCGCCGTACTGGCGCGCAAACCGGAGATCATTCTTAACGCGGTCGGCGTCGATTATTCCCAGTTCGAGAGCGGCTCCATTGCGTTTGATTACGAGGGCATGATGGCGTCCACCGGTTATACGCTGGAAGACGTCATCGAGATACAGCGCGGGTATGCCATCGGCAATACGCCGCTGATTGAACTACACAACATCACCTCTCTTGTTCGAACCATCAGCAAAACCGGCTATGGCGCGCGCATCTTCATCAAGGACGAAGCGGCAAACCCGAGCGGCAGCTTCAAGGTGCGAAGAGCCGCAACGAGCATTCACCATGCAAAGCGCATGGGCTACCCCGGCGCGCTCTCGGCAACGAGCGGCAACTACGGTGCGGCGGTTGCGAGCTGCTGCGCAAAGAGCGGGTTAAAGTGCATCGTCGTGCAGGAATGCTACGATTCGCGCGGGGTCGGCCAGCCGGAGATCATTGAAAAAGCGCGTAAGTGCGAAGCGCTCGGCGCGGAGGTCGTTCAGCTTTCGGTCGGGCCGGAGCTGTTTTATACCGTGCTGCGCATGCTCGAAGACACGGGCTACTTCAACGCATCGCTCTACACTGCATTTGGCATCGCGGGCATCGAAACGCTGGGCTACGAGGTTGCCGAACAGTGCCGCGCGCAGATTGGCAAGGACCCGGACGTGGTCGTCTGCACGAACGCGGGCGGCGGAAACCTGACCGGTACCGCGCGGGGACTCAATAAGGCGAACTGTTTTCCCGAAATCGTCGCCGCCAGCGTGAACCTAAAGGGTCTGCACATGGCGAGCGACACGCAGTTCAACAAAAAGTCGTTTACCACCGGGCACACGGGATTCGGCATGCCGTTTTCCACCTGGCCGGATCGCAGCGACGTACCGCGCAGTGCGGCGCGTCCGCTTCGCTATATGGATCGCTACGTGACTGTCCGCCAGGGTGAGGTGTTCTACACGACGGAGCTACTCGCGCGGCTGGAAGGCATTGAGCGCGGACCTGCGGGCAACACGAGCCTTGCCGCGGCAATCTCCATTGCGCAGGAACTGCCGGAGGATGCGGTTGTCGTCGTTCAAGAGACGGAGTATACCGGCGCGGGCAAGCACGGCAGCGCACAGCTTTCGTTTGCGCGGCAGAACGGCATCCGCATCAGTTTCGGCGACCCGGAGGAGGAAGTGCCCGGCGAGAGCATCGTGCTTCCGGCAAATCCGGGCTTGCTTAAAGCGCGGGATGTGGATATCGACCACATGCGCCGCTCGCTGATTACCCACGCGGCCTCGACGGTCGATCACGCGCCGACGAGTGCCGATATTGCATTCCTCGCTGAGGAAACCAAATCGAGCGAGGCGTTTGTAACGGAAACGCTCAAGGCCGAACAGCATTGATTCATTCCACATTTTTAACGATATGGGAGCCGAATTATGAAACGGGAAGATGATTATTCAAAACGCCGCGAACACCTTGCCGCATTGAGCGACGAAGAACTCAAAGCGCGCTTCTGGAGCCTGACGGAAGGGCTCGTCGATCCTCTGCTCCAGCTCGGAAAAGAGAACACCTCGCCCGCCATTGAGCGCAGCGTGCTGCTGCGTATGGGGTTTAGCTCGCTGGAGGCGAAAGCCATCGTGGACGGCTGCATGGCGCGCGGCATTCTCGGCCACGGCGCGGGCAACGTCGTCTACCGCTACGCAACAACGCAGGGGCTGGAAATCCGCGCGGCGGGTCTGGTGCTGCAGCAACCGGATAAGATGGACGAAGCGGCGAAGCTGTTCGGAGGTGCCAAATGAGCGAATACCGTCTGCCCCCGGATGAAAATATCGACATCAGCAGGATTCTGGAAGATCTGGAGCACTACCGTCCGCGCCGCCGCGGCTGGACCTGGCGCGAACCCGCGCCGGACCTGCATATGGGGCCGTTTACCTACCACGACTGCAGCAAGCCGCTTGTCCGCGGCGTGCCGCTGCCGCCCGCGCATAACTTTGACAACGTAGACCCCCAGCCTATGCCGGTGATTACGACGGAAATTGCAAGCGGACGCTTTGAGGACGATATCCGCCGCATGCGCATGGCCGCGCATCACGGCGCGGATCACATCATGGTGATTCGCACCTCCGGACAGAGCCATTTTGACGGATTGATCGAGGGAACACCGCAGGGTAGCGGCGGCGTGCCGATTTCACGTAAGCAGGTGCGCGCGCAGCGAAAAGCGCTTGACCTGATTGAAGACGAGGTTGGCCGCCCGATCAACTACCATAGCTACGTCAGCGGCGTGGCCGGGCCGGACATCGCGGTCATGTTCGCGGAGGAGGGCGTCAACGGTTGCCATCAGGACCCGCAATACAACGTGATCTATCGAAACATCAACATGGTGCGCTCGTTCGTGGACGCGGCGGAGAGCAAGCAGCTCATCAAATGGGCAAACATGGCGCAGATCGACGGCGCGCACAACGCAAACGCCACCGCGCGGGACGCCTGGAAAGTCATGCCGGAATTGATGGTGCAGCACGCGATCAACGCGCTCTACAGCAGCAAGGTCGGCGTGCCCAAGGGAAACATCTGCCTCTCCACCGTGCCGCCGACGGCAACGCCGGGACCCTGCGTTTATATGGACCTTCCGTACGCGGTTGCGCTGCGGAGGCTCTTTACGGGCTACCGCATGCGCGCGCAGATGAACACGAAATACATCGAGTCCAGCACGCGCGAAGCAACGGTGACACACGTGCTCAACATGGTGGTCAGCAAACTCACGAGCGCGGATATTCAGTCCACGATTACGCCGGACGAGGGGCGAAACGTCCCCTGGCATATGTACAACATCGAAGCCTGCGACACCGCCAAGCAGACGTTGGTCGGCCTCGACGGCTTGATGGACATGGTCGAACTCAAACAGGACGGCTATCTGGAAGAGAAAGCACGGGAACTGAACGAACGCGCCGTGCTGTTTCTGGAGGAGATGGTCGGGCAGGGCGGCTACTTCGCCGCGGTCGAGCGGGGCATGTTCGTAGACAGCGGGCTGTTTCCGGAACGCAACGGCGACGGAATCGCTCGAAAGATCGAGGGCGGCATTGGCGCGGGCACGGTGATCAAGCGCGAGAGGGACTACATGGCGCCCGTCACCGCGCACTTTGGGCGCAACAACGTTGTCCAATACGGCGGAGACCCCGCCAATCCCAGCGCGCTGATCGGCGGCTGCACGCTTGAATGTCCGGAGAAGATCGCTTACATCGACGAGCTGGACGAGGACGACAACGTCTATCTGCGCATGGAAACGGTCAAGGACTACGCGCAGCCAAACGCGAAGAAGCTCAAGCCGGAGATGGAGTGGCTCGCGGACGGCACTGTGATGCTCACGCTCTGCTTCCCGGCGGAACAGAAGATTGCGGAGGCCGCGGCGGTGGAGTGCGCGCGACGCATGGGGCTCAAGGACATTGCGGTTATTTCGAAAGAGGTGCTGCACCGCGCAGAGGGGACGCGCATTGAGCTCAAAGGCAAGGTCGATTTCGACATAGACGTTTCGTCGCTCGTGACTCCGGAAGAACCGGTGTTGCTGGGTGAGGAAGCGCTCCGCGCCGCAATCGAACAAAAGCCGATGCGCGTGGTCTGCGGAACCATTGGCGAAGACGAGCACTCGGTGGGCTTGCGGGAGATCATCGACATCAAGCACGGCGGCATCGAGAAGTACGGCATAGAGGTGCACTATCTCGGCACGTCCGTTCCGCCGGAGAAACTCGTCGGCGCGGCGATTGAGCTCAACGCAGACGCGATTCTTGCGTCCATGATCATTTCGCACGACGACATTCATTATAAAAACATTGCGCGCATCGACCGCATTGCGCGGGAGATGGGCGCTCGCGACAAGCTGATCTTTGTCGCGGGCGGAACGCAGGTGGAGCACGAAGCGGCAAAGGCCGCGGGCGCGGACGCGGGCTTTGGACGGGGAACGCACGGAAACCACGTGGCGACGTTCCTCGTGCAGGAACGTGAACGCCGAGGCGAATAAAGCGATGCACGCCGATGTTTTGATTGCGGAAATCGGCTCGACGACCACGCTGGTCAGCGCGTTCGACCTAAATTCTGCGCCCCGCTTTCTGGGGCAGGGGCAGGCGGCGACGACCGTGCTGGAGGGCGACGTTCGCGTCGGCCTCACGCGCGCAATCGAACAATGCAAACAAAATCTTCACGTCGAATCACTCCAATTCGACGAGCTGCTGGCGTCGTCCTCAGCCGCGGGCGGGCTCAAGATGTGCGTCCACGGGCTGGTCTACGACATGACCGTTCGCGCGGCAAAGGCGGCGGCGCTCGGCGCGGGCGCGGTTGTGCGACAGACCACGGCGGGAAAGCTGACCCAGAGCGACATGACGGAGCAGCGGGCGATTCGTCCGAACCTGATTCTGCTTGCGGGCGGAACGGACGGCGGCGAACGCGAAACCGCGCTCTACAACGCCGAACTTC
>DAIRTE010000059.1:0-16067 GCA_036804025.1 Clostridia bacterium
GCGCGCTGCGCCATCTCGATGGCTTCCAGCGTTTCCGTCAGCGAGCCGATCTGGTTCACCTTGATCAAAATCGAATTCGCGTCCCCTTCCGCAATGCAGCGGGCGAGGCGCTTCGTGTTGGTTACGAGTAGGTCGTCGCCAACGAGCTGAATCTTCGCGCCCAGCTCGCGGTTGAGCAGGTTCCAGCCGTCCCAGTCCTCCTCCGCGAGGCCATCCTCCAGAGAAATAATCGGGTACTTGTTTGCCAGATCGGACCAATAGGCAATCATCTGGTCGCGGCTCTTGAGCGTGCCGGTCTTCCAGAAGAGGTAGCTGCCCTCTTTGCCCGCTTTCTTCGCCTCGTCGAACATTTCGGTCGAGGCCGCGTCCATCGCGAGCATAAAGTCCTTGCCGGGCACGTAACCCGCGGCCGAAATCGCTTCCAGCAGCGTTTCGAGCGCTTCTTCTTCACCGGAGAGGTTCGGTGCAAAACCGCCCTCATCGCCGACGGACGTGTTCAGCCCCTTCTTCTGGAGAATGCCCTTAAGCGTGTGGAATACCTCCGCTCCCCAGCGCAGCCCCTCCGCAAAGCTGGGCGCGCCAACCGGCATAATCATAAACTCCTGACTGGAGATGTTGTTGTCCGCGTGCTTGCCGCCGTTGATGACGTTCATCATCGGCACGGGCAGCACATGCGCGTTTGCCCCGCCAATGTAGCGATAGAGTGGCAGGTCGAGCGACTTTGCCGCCGCGTTCGCCGTCGCGAGCGATACGGCGAGAATGCCGTTTGCGCCGACGCGGCTCTTGTCCGCCGTGCCATCGATGGCGAGCATCGCGTGGTCAATGCCGCGCTGGTCGGTAGTATCCATGCCGATCAATTTTGGCGCGAGCATTGTATGCACGTTGGACACGGCTTTCAGCACGCCCTTGCCCTTGTAGCGGCCCTTGTCGCCGTCCCGCAGTTCCAGTGCTTCATACGCGCCGGTCGAAGCGCCGGAAGGCACCGCCGCCCAGCCGACGATACCCGCGTTTGTCGTTACCTCCGCCTCTACGGTGGGGTTGCCGCGCGAGTCCAGAATTTCTCTTGCGGTTATCTTCGAAATCACTTGCGTGTTCATATCCTGTTCCTCCGATTCAGATTTTTGTTTATATAAGATCCATTGCGTCGTTCTGCCTTGTTGTGTCACCTGAAAGTATAGTTAGACGCTTC
This sequence comes from Clostridia bacterium, assembly GCA_036804025.1. Lineage (GTDB taxonomy): Bacteria > Bacillota > Clostridia > Christensenellales > CAG-138 > UBA7703. The sequence goes on from DAIRTE010000059.1 coordinate 1,190, forward strand.
TATCTAATACATTACCACGCTGTTTCGGTTTGTCAACGGTGCGGGGATGCCCGCGTGTGACATTGTTGCAAAAATCCCCCGTTACTTGCATTTCTTGCTGGAACAGGCAAAAAACAGCAGGCCTTCCGCGTGATTTGCGTGGAAGGCCTGCCTGCGCTTTCAGTCATCCGGGTTTCATCCCGGCGTATCGGGATGGTTCAGTCGGGGCGGTCGCTTACTTTGCGCCCTGCTGTTGCTCCTCTTCCTTGCGGCGCTTTGCCAGCAACAAGAGGAGCCAGAGCAGTCCAAGTCCGAGCAGACCGGCGCCCGCGAGGATTGCCCAGAGCGGAATTCCGCTCTTACCGGCGAGAGGCGTCGTCTGGTCGTCAATCCGCTCCGTCAGCGGCGCAACCTGCGACTGCAGAACGAGCGAGCCGTTCACGCGGAGTCCGCCTTCCGGTACGGTGGTGGGCAGACCCGTCCAGCCGTTAAAGGTATAACCGTCCAGAGTGGGATCATTCGGTATGGGCATCGGGTCGCCATAGTGCAGACCGGTGTAGGTTGCGTACGGCGAAGTGCCATTCAACTGTGCGGTGGTGCCGCCCGTTACGTAGTAGTCCACGCGGTATTCAAGCTGCTCCCACTGCGCGTAGTAGCGAACCGGTTCCGCGGGCATCACGAACGTTCCGCCGGGTTGAGACGTAACCGCGCCCGTTGCGGTGCTGCTCCAGCCGAGGAAGCGGTAGCCGCGCCGCGTGAAGCCGTTGCCCGCGACCGTTACGTTGTCGAGCATCGCGTATGCACCGTCCACAAAGCTTCCGCCGCCCGCGAAGTTCGAAAGATAGGTCACTGTGTAGAGATTCGGCGCCCAGGCCGCGGTAAACGTGACCCCGTTGTTCGGCATCACGAACGTTCCGCCCGCGCCGTAGGTCCGCGCAACGCCGTCCACCTCGGTCGTCACCCAGCCGTCAAACGTGAAGCCAACGCGCGTTGGAATGGCGGCCGGCAGCGTTACGGTGGTGAGGTATGCCACGGTCGGAATGTTGGCGGGCATGTTGGCCACCGCCGCGCCGGTTCCGGTCTGGAAGGTGACGCTGTAGACGTTCGGCGTCCACTGCGCGGTGAGCGCCAGGTTCTTCTGGTGATTCGGAATCGTCGCGCCCAGCGCATAGGCGGTTGAGCTGCTTGCATCCAGCCAGCCGGTCAGCGTATAGCCTGTCCGAACCGCGGTTGCGCCGGTGCTCAACGTCGCGGTGGTGTCATACGGCGTCCACTGCTTGGCGGGCATGCCGGTGACTACGTCCGTCGTGCCGGTGAGGTAGGTAATCTGCGGGTTGATCGTCAGTGTTCCGTTCAGGTTCCAGGCTAGGTAGTTCGCGTTGAAGATCGTAGAACCCGCACCCAGCCGGACGTAGAGCTTGGACGTATGCTTACCCGGATCTTCCGCCGTTGGCGACGTCAAATCGTCACGGTAGATGCTGATTGCCGCTCCGGGCAGGTCTGCCGCAAGCACAGGGTAAAACTCAATGCCATAGTATGTGCCCGTGCCGAATTGATAGGTATACGCCGGGTCCGGATCACCAAAGTTCTTCGTTGCGTTGTCCACGATGATCAGGACGTAACGCTGCCGAACCGTGAGCTTTCCAAAGGCCGTGTTGATCGTATAGTTGTTGGAATCCGTTCCAGCCGCAAACGCGGGAAGGGTAAACGAGTTGTCAATTTGGCTTGCATTGGTCAGCGACGTCGTGGACTCCGGTTCCGTGACAAACCCTTCACCGCTGGCAAAGCCGTCGCCGCTCGGGGTTACCTTTGGCGCGGTCAGCGGCAGTCCGTCGTAGACCTTGGTTGCCGTATCCGACGTGAACGTAATGCTGCGCGGTGTGATGGTTAATAGCGCGCTGCCAAACGCCGTGTCGTAGTTCGAGTTCACCGCGGCAACGTAAACCATACCGCTGTCCGCAACGTTCACACCCGCATATTCACCCAACGTGTAAGCCGTGAGGTCGGTCCCGGCGGTGCGGCTGTAGTACAGCTCGGTTCCGGACGGAAGCCCCGTTGTGTCAACGGCGACCGAATGCGTTCTGCCGTCGTAGAGCGCCGTTGTATCCGTTACCGTCAGGCTCGGGGCGGGCGCTTTCGTTACCGAGAGCGTACCGGGCAGGAACGAGATGTTGTAGTTGCCCGCATTGGTGTTCCCCTTCAGCGTGACGCCCGTAATCGTGTTTGCCACGCTGGGGCCGGCGTTGGTGATGTGGCTGGCAGGATCGAAGATTACGGTCGCAATCCCCTGCTTGCCGACGAAGCTGCCGAAGGCAATGTCGTAGTACTGCAAGGTATGGTCGGTTCCGTCATACACCCAGCTCTGGCTGCGTGCCTGCAGAGTAATCGGAATTGCGGTAATCGAGATATCCGCGCTGCCAAAGTACGGCAGGTAGTTTGGATTTGTCACAACGAAGTAGATCGTCCGACTACCGGTAACGTTCTTGATGGACGGGCTGTCCGTTAAGTGGTACCCCTCCGGTTTCTTATGTGCACTATAGCTGTAGGCAATCTGGGTCTCCGCCGAACCGAGCGGATCGTTCACGGTGACGAGAATGCTGTGGCCGGAACCATCGTACGGTCCGCTGTAGCCGGAGGCTGAAACATTCATCGCGATCGGCTGAATGGTCAGCTTGCCCGGCACGGTAACGACGTCGTACTGATAGGTAACGTCCAAGCCGCCGCTGAGAATCTTGACAGTGCCGAGCGTCACGTTTACGTCGTACTCGCCAACGTTGGTGCCCGCGCCAAGGACGCTGTAACCCGTAACGTTCAGGCCGGTCTCGGAGAGATTCGCCTCGGTGACCGTCTGCTCGGAACCGTTGTAATTCAGGGACACCGTCTTACCGGTGATCACCAACGTCTTATTCGCCGTGTAGTTCGCCGTAATGGTCAGGTTGCCGCGCAGGTCCGTTGCCGCCGGGTCGCCGGGCGCCACATCGTAGGTGCCGTTCCAGTAATACCGGTTGCCGGCGCTGTCGGTCACATTGCTCGGCGGGGTGGTCGAATAGCTTGCGTCGCCCGTGCCAAACGCAACGTGCTCGCTGGCGTATTCGTCGCCGTTGATGCTGTCGACATAGCTGACCAGCGGATTGATCGTCAGTGTGTCTTCGACCCACGTCACCGTGTACTGGTCGGTTACGTCAACTCTGTCCGACGCGCGCAGGATCACCAGGTTTTCCTTGCCGGTAAACGCGGCGGTGTACTCGCCCGGGTTCGTTCCGGTAGCGCCCGCGGAGATGTTGTTCAACAGCAGTCCGCTCTCACTGGCCGAAAAACCACTGACCGAGTGTGCGCTTCCGTCAAAACCAAAGTTGTCGCCGTTGGACGTGATCGTCAGCGCGGTCTTCTCTCCCCAAACGGCGTAGAGGGTCACGTCGCTCGCGGGCATATGCGCAATTTTCGTTCCCGGCGCGTAGGCAGGATCCGGCGCCGTCGCGCTCGGATTCAGACTCCAACCGAGGAAGTAGTTCCCCGCAAACGAGAACATATTGTCGGCTACGGTGAACGGCGCATCCCAAACGACCGATTCCATCGACTGATCCGGCGATCCGTTTCGCGCTACGTAGGTCAGCGTGTAGACCTGCTGCTCCAGCGTAACGACGACGTCGTGCTCGCCTTCGATGGAGTTAATTCTATAGCTGTTGCCGGACATCGGAATGTCGGTGCCGTTGTCGGTCACCTTCACGGTCAGATAGCCGCTCGCGGGCGTCCAGCTCAGCGTTGCATCGGTATGATAGTCGTAGTCGCCTGCTCCGGTCAGCGCGCTCGCCGTTCCGGACACGGCCAGCGACAGGCGCACCGCATAGGCAATCGGTTCCCATTTTGCGAAGAGTCCCGAAACGGTTCCGCTCATGCCCAGCAATACCGCATCGCGCGGCTGATAGGTTCTGCCGCTGCCGTCCGCCATCGTGTTCCACCCTTTGAAGGTGTACCCGGTGCGGGTAAAGTCGTTTCGATCCAGATTATAATAGGTATTGTTTGCCACCCAGGCGCCGTCGAACGAGGTGGTCACGCCGTCGCTCAGGGTGCCGCCGTTGCCATAATAGGAAACGCGAACCTTCGGTGCTTCGTCCGCCCACTGCGCCGTCAGCGTCAGATTTGCAGAGACGATGACCGATCCGCCCGGATAGTAGACCTTGCCGTCCAGATCGGACTTCCAGCCCACAAACACCTTACCGCTCGGCGCCGTTACGTCGGAACCATACGCAAGCACAAACGCCTGCGAGCCCGGTGCATAGCGGTTCGCGTCCACCGGGGCCGTGCCGGTGGTGTTCAGCGCGTAGGCTACCGTGAAGCGTACGCTGCTGGTCCAGTTCGGATAGATTTCAATGTCGCCATAGATAGGCGCGTTCGGATTAAACGTGGTCTGCGAGCCGCCGACCATCTGCACCCAACCGACGAAGGTATCCCCCGCGTGCGGCGGGTTCAGGCGAGCCTGTGCTTCCGCAGCGCTCAGCGCACTGGTGTTCACCTTGCCGCCATACGAAATGCTGCCGAGCGCATAGGTTCCGCCGGACATGCCGTACGGCGTTAAGTGCGCAACTCCCGTGTACACCGGCGTCTTCCAGACACCGTACACCTTCAGATCGCCCGCGGGCATTGTCCTGTTCCAGTTCATCTCACTGCCGGGCATTCCGTTCGAGGTGGTATACCAACCGGCCCAGCTGGCCGCCGGATCAACCCCGCTCGGACGGCTCGGCGTCGTCGCCGGTTGATAGCCGCTCAGCGAAGTCAGATAAACGACGTCGTTGGAACTGATCCGCGTCGAGCCGTTGTAGATCGAGAGGTTGTATTTGTTCAGCGTGTAGTAAACGAAAATCGTCGAAATCGGAGTCCTGTTTCGTGTGTTGACTCGGATGTCGTCCCCAGCGTCAACATTTCTCAAAGTTGAATCCAAGTCCGTTTTATAATGATCAATTGTGTATCCGCTGGCAATATTGCTAAATTCATAATACACATCTTGCCAGAAGAGATATACATACTTGTCAGTTCGCTTATCATAGGTATAACTGCGGGTCGAAGACGGAGTATCCGACCAGACGCCCGGTGACACTTCGAGAAAATGTTTCACTGTGTAAGTCTGTTCGTCACTCTCAACTTCTTCAAAGCGCGCATACAGCGTCAGATTTCCGTTGCTGTCGAATACCGCGTTTCCAGTGTTCTCGAAGGTATCAAACCGCTGCACTTCGTCGCCATTGGACTTCTTTGTGTACCAGCCAAGGAACACATAGCCGCTCAGAATCGTCAGTTCCGAAGTGCTCGGCCAGTAGCCGATGGCAGCGCCGGTCACACCGGTCTTCTTGGTCAGCGAATTATAATTACCTTCGTAGTGATTTCCGTTCACCACAGGCACTTGGAAGTCAAGGCTGCAATTCTTCCGGTTGTAATACAGGTTCAACTGTGTGCTGCCGTCCGCCAGAACGGTAACCGCCGGGGACTTGGCGCTCACAAACGTGAACCCAGTAAACTTCGATTGATCCGAGCTGCTCGCGGAAACAACGTCGCCTGCATCGGCGTTACGCGAGGTAGTCGAGTCGATATAGTAGTTGTCGCCGCCCTCAAGGTTTTGCTTCCAATAGGCGACGGTATAGGGCACCGACTTCTCCATCCAGATGGCGGTCAGCGTCATGTTGTCGTAGATCCATCCGAAGAGAAAGTAGCCGTCATTCGCGACCCAGTGTACAAAATCGTACCCGTCTCGCGTAATGGTATCGGAACCGGTCTGTGCTTCAATATAGTCTTCGACGATACGAAGCGATAAGTAGTCGCCCTTTCCGATGGCCATCGGCGGAAGATAGGTTCCACCGTTGGTGTCAAATGTAATCCACACCACACCTTTCACAATCGGGTAAAGATCGACATTCGCACTCGTTACCGAAACGGTTGCGCCAACATCCGTCGTGCCGCCGCTTGTGGTCGCCCAGCCGGTGAGCTGCTCGTTTTCGCCAAGAATCAGATTCGGCACGTTCGCCGTCGAAACAAGACTGTCCGCGCCGGGCAGGCGTGTCTCAATGACCGCACCGTCTTTGTTATGGAAGAACGCATAGTAGGCTGTCGTGAAACGCGCGGCCAGAACGGTGTCCCCCGCGACGTCGAAGGTCTTCGTCGTGAACTCAGTAAACAACGTATCTCCGTCAAACCAGCCGACGAAACGCTCGCCCGCGTTCGGCGTCGGCGCGGCGGGCTCCACGAGCGTTTCACCGCTCACGAGTGTCTGGAAGCCGGTCTCCGTTCCGTTGACCACGTAATGATAGGTCCAGAGAATCGCCGCCGGGTCTTCAATGCCACCCAGCCCGGCTGCCATCGCCATTCTGCCAGCCATACCATCCGTGGTATCTTCACCATCCGTGGTAACTTCGGTGAACTTCGCATACAGATCCAAATCGCCGGTAACCGCTGCGCCGAAGCCATACGGGGTGTTCTCATCGGTGGAATACCAGTAGAAGAACTCCATTCCTTCCGGTGCGGCCGGCACTTTGTCCGGCTCCGAAACCGGATTGCCTTCCGTGACGGAGATCGTCAGAAACACTTCCCCGTTCGCGTGGAAGCTTACGACAAATTCCGAAGCGGGCGGAACCTCGCTATCCGGCGGTAATTCGCTATCCGACGGCGATTCCTCGTCCGGAGGCAATTCCTCGTCCGGAGGCAATTCTTCGTCCGCTGGCGGGTCTGTCGGCTCCGAACCTTCCTCTTTGGGAGGGTCCTGAGGGGGATCGGTGGGCGTTTCGGTGGTCGTTGGCGGAGTTGTGTCCGCGTCGCCTCCCCCTTCCGTGCCGGTGTTCGCCAGCGCAGTTGCCGGAAACAGCGAAAGCACCATCATCAGGCAAAGCATGATGCTGATGATCTTTGCGAATTTTGTAGACTTCTTCATGCGTCTTCCCTCGCGATCAAATTCGTGCCGTAGAAACTGGAGTCAACCGTATATAGTCCTAGAAAATGATGGCATCAGTATATACATGCCATATTACATTCCCGTTACTTTGTGATAAATTTTAGCCCGTTTTATTGGCCTTTTTGCGTTTTTCGCGCACATTTTGCAGTTTTTCATGAAAAAGTTGGGAACTATTTCTTTCTGTAACGAATTTTCAGGTTGGAAACGTGTATTTTACCGGCAAACCCGCACAAAATCTAGGCTTCTGGAAAGCGCATTTCTTTCGCGAAAAAGCGGGAGCTTCGTCGTTCTGGCAGGCGGATACTTTTCGTGCCCAAAAATGCCCCTTGGATAGTACCACGTGTGGTATTACATTTTTCATACATGCATTTCCCGCTTCCGCTGAGCATTGGCGTGTTCTATCGTAAGAAATGCATCAAAGCAACTCTGGCACAGCGGCTCATGCGGCCTGCCTGCATCTAACCTTGGAGCGCAGAAAATACAGGTTCCAACGCATGCGTATTGCGTCGCGCAATCGCCGTCAACCGGCTCATAAATCCGTCATTTTCTCGCGGAACACGGCCTTCAGGGGCACTTTCCATCGGAATATGTGATATTGTTACATGGAAACATCTGAAAATCCGCCTGTTTTGGGGTTTTATTCGCCTTTTCATATAGATAGGTCTATAAATTAACATTCCAAAGCTTAACTGTTTATGATATTATAGGGACACAACGATTCGTTGCTTCGTTGTTATTTTAATAAGCGCAACAGAAAGAAGACGTGTTATATGAGCACTGCAAATATACTCTTATTGATCGGGCTGATCATCGTCGTTCTGTACCTATTGATGGGCATCGACGATTTCGTCTGGGATATCGCGGGTCTGTTCCGCCGCCGTTCCTATAAGGAGCAGTTGCTGGACCTGCACAAGCTGGACTCCACCCCACCCAAGCTGCTGGCCATCGCCATCGCCGCCTGGCACGAGGACAACGTTCTGGGGGACGTGATCGACAATGTGCTGTCGTCCGTTCTATACCCCAAGTCGATGTACCACATCTTTCTCGGCGTATACCCAAACGATCCGGCGACCATTTCGGTTGCGGAGTCCCTCGCCGTGCGGTATCCAAACGTGCATGTCGTGATCAACGATACGCCGGGGCCGACCTCAAAGGCGCAAAACATCAACACCATCTACCGCTCGATTCGCCAGTTTGAAGAGGAACACGGCTGGCGGTTCGCTTCCCTGAGCATCCACGACTCGGAGGATGTCGTCCATCCGTATGAGTTCAAGGTTACAAACTACCTGCTGGACACCCACAAGGCGATTCAGTTCCCTGTGTTTCCGCTGATGCCGATGCCGCGGTTTTCCAACTTTTTCCGCAACATCACCGCCTCGACCTATGCGGACGAGTTCGCGGAAAACCACTTTACGACCATGGTCGGCCGCTACAGCAGCGGGGCGTTCGTCCCCTCCGCCGGAACCGGATTTGTGCTTTCTCATGAAGTACTGGACCTGTTTGGCGACGGGGATATCCTGCCGCAGGACAGCCTGACCGAGGACTACCGCGTATCGCTGACGCTCTACGAAAAGGGCATTCAGCTCTACTACGTGCTTGAGCAGATTCCCCGCGTCGGCAACGACAACCGGGTGCACTGGGACTTTATTGCAACGCGCAGCATGTTCCCAAACACCTTCAAGACCGCGGTGCGTCAGAAGTCCCGCTGGATTCTCGGAATCACGATGCAGTCGTTCCGGTTCCGCGAAATCTTTGCGTCCAACGGCCTGCCCGTCTCCGCGCGCTACACGCTCTATAAGGACAGCAAGGCGAAGATTGCAAACCTGCTCGCAATGGTCGGCTATCCGCTGCTGGTCTACTTCATTGTCTCGCTGTTCGTGCCGCTGCTGCCGATCTACCCGATCTTCAGCCTCTCCTGGTGGCTCAGCGTGTTTGTCACGTTCATGATGCTGGAACGCCAGGCCTTCCGTATATCCGCCATCTATCGGGTATACGGTCTGCGCAGCGTATTCTTCGGCTGTCTGCTGCCGCCGCTGATGCCGCTGCGCCTCATCTGGGGCAACATCATCAACCTCGCGGCAACCCTTCGCGCCTATCGGCAATACAACGCCGCGAGAAGAGGCGGCGCAAAACGGCAGACGCGCAAGGAAAAACAAACCGCCCCGGCGGAAGCGTCCGCGTCGAAGAAGCTCGCCTGGTCCAAGACCGACCACCAGTTTCTGAGCAAGCTGGCACTACAGCGCTACCAGCGCAACCTCGGCGACATCCTGCTGGAAAAGGGCTACCTCTCCATTCGGGAGCTCTCCTCCGCGCTGCTGCGCGCTGCGCTGTCGCGACAGAAGATTGGCGTCTATCTGCGCGAGCACGGGCTTTTAACCGAGGAGCAGCTGCTTGACGCGCTGTCCGCAGTCAAGCACATTCCGTTTGTGAAGGCGGCCGACCTGAGTGATTACGCACCCTGGCACTATGCGGGGCAGTTTGAAGAGTCCCTGCTGCGAAGTCAGCTGGTGCTGCCACTCTTAAAAACAAAGGAAGGCTTTGTCATCGCGTTCTGCGACCAAAGTCCGAACGACGCACAGACGGCGCTTCGAACCGACTGCGGCTGCCCGATTCGCGCGGTCTTTGCCTCGCAGCAGACGATTGAGACGGGACTAAACCAGATGTTCCACAACAGCGAAAATGCCGAGCAGGCAAAGAGCCTCGCGGACAAGCTCTACGACACGGGCGCCATCACGGAGGAGCAGCTGCTGCTGTTCCACAGCTACCGCCATCGGACGGACATGAGCGAGCGGGATCTCCTCCAGCAAATGGGACTCGTCCGTTAAACAAGAAGCAACTCGAGACCGCGTGCAATTGTTCACGCGGTCTTTTTTTATCCGGTTTGAGGTGATTTTGCCGCGCGTGTTATGCTATAATGAGGCAGAGCAGATTATTACAGGCAACGGGGGTAGTTTCAATGAAGGTTGTCATTCTCGCCGGTGGATATGGCACGCGTATTTCGGAAGAAAGCCACCTAAAACCCAAACCGATGATTGAGATTGGCGATCAGCCGATTCTCTGGCACATCATGAAGAGCTATTCCTATTACGGCTACAACGAGTTCGTCATCTGCGCCGGATATAAGCAGCAAGCCATCAAAGAATATTTTGCGGATTATTATCTGCATCGATCCGACATCACCTTCGATTTTTCGCAGGACAATCTCATCGAAATTCACAACAACGTTGCCGAGCCCTGGCGAGTCACCGTTGTGGATACCGGACTTGCCACCATGACGGGCGGGCGCATCAAGCGCATTCAAAAATTCATTGGCAACGAACCGTTTATGCTCACCTATGGCGACGGCGTTTGCGACATCAATCTCAATGAGCTGGAAGCCTTTCACCGCAAGTGCAAAACCTTTGCGACACTAACCGCCATTCAACCCGGCGGACGATTTGGCGTGCTGGGGTTAAGCGACAACAACGCCATTACCTCGTTTGTCGAAAAGAGCAAGGCGGACGGCGGCTGGATCAACGGCGGCTTCATGGTGCTCGAACCGCAGGTGTTCGACTACATTGCCGGAGACGAAACCATCTTTGAGCGCGACCCGCTCGAATGCCTCGCGCGGGACGGTCAGCTCTCCGCCTACACCTACGAGGGATTCTGGCAGTGCATGGATACCCTGCGCGACAAACTCGCGCTGGAGGAGCTGATCGCCGCGAAGAAAGCCCCCTGGGTGAGGTGGTAGCATGTCGGATCGCTCGTTTTATCGCGGCAAGCGCGTGTTTCTCACCGGGCATACCGGCTTCAAAGGCACCTGGCTGTCGCTGTTGCTGCTGGAAGCCGGCGCGGAGCTGACGGGTTATGCGCTCACGCCGCAGGACGAACCAAGCCTCTTTTCGCTCCTCCACTTGGACAAGGAGATGCACTCCGTCCTTGGCGACGTTCGCGATTTTGCCGCGCTTAAGCGCGCGTTTGACGAAGCAAAGCCGGAGATTGTGCTGCATCTGGCGGCGCAGCCGCTCGTTCGCGAGAGCTACCGCGCACCGGTGGAAACGTTTGACACCAACGTAATGGGCACCGTGCACCTGCTCGAATGCGTTCGGCAGTCGAACGTGGTAAGAAGCCTCGTCAACGTAACGACCGACAAGGTCTATCGAAACAACGAGACAAACGACGCCTTTCGCGAGAGTGACCCGCTCGGCGGGTACGATCCGTATTCCTCCTCGAAGGCCTGCTCGGAAATCGTAACCGAAAGCTACCAAAATAGTTTTCTGCGTGCTTCGGGCGTCGCGGTTTCCACCGCGCGCGCGGGCAACGTGATTGGCGGCGGCGACTTTGCGCGCGACCGCATTTTGCCGGACTGCATCCGCGCGGCGTATCGGAAGGAACCCATCGTCGTGCGCAACCCCAACTCCATTCGCCCATATCAGCATGTGCTCGACCCGCTGGACGCGTACCTCACGATTGCCCGTCGGCAGTACGAAGCGCCTGCGGTTGCGGATCACTACAACATCGGGCCCGATATGGAGGACTGTGTGACGACCGGCACGCTGACCACGCTGTTCTGCGACGCGTGGGGTGAAGGCCAGCGCTGGGAGCACCGGCCGGACGGCGGGCCGCACGAGGCTACCTTCCTCCGCCTCAATTGCGAGAAGATTGCCGAGCGTCTCGGCTGGACGCCGTGCTGGCACATTGCCGAGGCGGTTTCCAACACGGTGGACTGGGCGAAGGCCTATCGCGACGGCGCGGATCTTCGCGCCTGTATGCTTGAGCAGGTTCGCGCGTTTGACCGCGCATAATTCTTATATATTAGAAACAGGAGTATTGCATGCCGAAACAACAGACCGAACGCGAGGCGCGCGAAGAGATTCTAACCCTCGTTGCCAAATATTGCGAAACCTATCAAAAGCCCAAGCCCTACGAACCCGGTGGGCGGATTCCCTACGCCTCCCGCGTGTTCGACGCGGAGGAGATGACCGCGCTCGTCGACAGTTCGCTGGATTTCTGGCTGACCGCGGGGCGGTATGCCGACCAGTTTGAGCGGGAGTTCGCCGCGTTTCTCGGGGTCAAGTTCGCCTGCCTCGTCAACTCCGGCTCGTCCGCCAATCTGCTGGCGTTTATGACCCTGACCTCCCCGTTGCTCAAGGAACGACGGATTCTTCCGGGGGACGAGGTCATTACCGTTGCGGCCGGGTTTCCGACCACCGTCGCGCCAATGATTCAATACGGCGCGGTGCCCGTGTTCGTGGACGTCACAATTCCGCAGTACAACCTCGACACTACTCAGCTCGAAGCCGCGCTCTCGCCGAAGACGCGCGCGGTTATGGCGGCGCATACGCTCGGCAATCCCTTCGACCTAACCGCCGTCAAGGCGTTTTGCGAACAGCACAACCTCTGGCTCATTGAGGACAACTGCGACGCGCTCGGTTCGCGCTATACCTTCAACGGCGAAGAGCGCTACACTGGCACGATCGGGGACATCGGCACCTCCAGCTTCTACCCGCCGCATCATATGACGATGGGCGAGGGCGGCGCAGTGTATACGAACGACCGCCTGCTCGAAAAGATTGTCCGTTCGCTGCGCGACTGGGGGCGGGATTGCGTTTGCCCCTCCGGCAAGGACAACTTCTGCGGCCACCGGTTCGATCGCCAGTATGGTGAGCTGCCTCTGGGCTACGACCACAAATACGTCTATTCGCACTTTGGTTATAATCTCAAGGCGACGGACATGCAGGCGGCCATCGGCTGCGCGCAGCTTAAAAAGCTGCCCTCGTTCATAGAGCGTCGGCGGGAACACTTTGATTTTCTCAAGCACGAGCTTGCCCCCGTCTCCGACCGGCTGATTCTGCCGGAGTCCTGCCCAAACAGCAAGCCAAGCTGGTTTGGGTTTATGATGACCTGCCAGAACGGGCTCTCGCGCGCAACGGTCGTCTCCGCGCTGGAGTCGCGCAACATTCAGACGCGCATGCTCTTTGCCGGAAACCTGATCAAGCACCCCTGTTTCGACGAACTGCGCGCCTCGAAAACCGGCTACCGCACCATCGGCGAACTGCCGAACACAGACCGAATCATGAACGACTCCTTCTGGGTCGGCGTGTATCCGGGTCTCACGGAGGAGATGCTCGGCGAGATTGCGCGCGTCATTCGCTCCGCCGCAGAATAAAAAACGTAAGCGCACATCAAAAACGGCCTCGATTCGCGTCGAAGCCGTTTTTTTGTATGCACTTGCTCTCTATTCCGGTTCGTCTTCCAGCAGCGTTCACCCCTGTTCTGTCTGCGCCTGCGCCCAGTCCACAAACTGTCTGGCGGCGCGCGGCGTTCGTCCGCCGCTTCGCAGCGCCCACTGTGCGGCGGCGCGTTCGAGCGTCTGCAACGGAACACCCATTCCGCGATCCGACGCGAGCGAACGGACAATTGCGAAATACTGCGCCTGATTCGGCGCAAAAAAGCTGATGGTCTGGTCAAACCGGTCGGCGAGCGAGAGCTTCTCCTGCATCGTATCCCCGGCGTGGACGTCGTCCGCGTTCCGCTCGGAAAATGTTTCCTTCACGAGGTGTCTGCGGTTGGAGGTTGCGTAGACGCGGCAGTTCTCCGGCCGCGCAACAACGCCGCCCTCGAGCACCGACTTTAAGGAGGAAAACGATTCGTCGTCCGCCGAAAAGCTCACGTCGTCCAGAAACAGCAGAAACTTCAGCGGAACCGAGCGCAGCGTCTCAATGACCGCCGGAAGCTCCGGCAGGCGATTCAGCGGAATCTCCACGATGCGCAGGCCCCTGTCGCGGTATTCGTTTGCCAGCGCTTTTACGGTGGAACTTTTGCCCGTGCCGCGGTCGCCGTAGAGCAGCAGATTGCCGCCGCCGCGATTCTCCAGAAAGTCCAGCGTGTTGGAAACGACCAGCCCACGCTCGTATTCGTATTCCTTCAGGTCACGTAGCCGCACCGGGTCCGCGTTGGAAACCCCAATCAGCTCGCCCGACCAGCGAAACGCGTCGAATTCGGCAAATCGGCCAAAACCGCACTTTTTGTAAAACCACTCCAAATCGTGGATCTTCTCGAAACAGTTCTGCGTGAAAAACAAGCCCTTTTCATCCGTATCATACTCCGGCAGCGCGGCGATTGCTTCATTTTGCGCTCCACCAGCGGCGGTTTTCAGATCGTTTGCGGAGATCCCGGCGAGTGTTGCGATGGCCGCGAGGTCATGCTCCGCGGCTTTGCGCAGCAGGTTGTATACCTTGCCTCGTTCCCCGCTCGCCGCCGCGCGGCTAAACGCGTTTTCGTCCAATCGAACAAGCCGCTCCAGCAAATCCGCAAGGTGCAGCCCCATCTCCCGACTCGATAGCGAATAGAAGAACTCCCCGTACGCCGCGCAAAACGAAGCGGCGTCTCCGCCCTCCGCCGCCGTGAGGAGGCGAAGAAGGCGGGACACCGTTTCGTCGGAAGGCAGATTTCGGTAGACCGTCAGCGAGTCGAAGGTCGACCGCGCCTTGGATAAATCACCCATAATTCCTGCTTCTGTCTATTTTTTGAGGAAGGTCATCTGGCTTCTGAGCTGCTGGCCGACCTTGACCAGCTGGGTCTCGGCATTCTGGCGCTTCATCGCGTTGAAATGCGGGCGGCCGACGCGGTTTTCGAGGATCCAGTCGCGGGCAAACGTGCCGTCCTGAATCTCGGTCAGCACGCGCTTCATCTCCTTGCGCGTTTCCTCGGTGATGATGCGCTTGCCGGTGACGTAATCGCCGTATTCCGCCGTGTCGCTGATGGAATAGCGCATGCGCTCGAAGCCGCCCGCGTAGATGAGGTCGACGATGAGCTTCATCTCGTGGATGCACTCGAAGTATGCGTTCTCCGGCGCGTAACCCGCCTCAACCAGCGTTTCGAATCCGGCAAGCATGAGCTCCGTCACGCCGCCGCAGAGCACGGCCTGTTCGCCGAAGAGGTCGGTCTCCGTCTCCTCGCGGAAGGTGGTTTCCAGAATGCCCG
>DAIRTE010000060.1:0-16034 GCA_036804025.1 Clostridia bacterium
TCTCCACGCCGCCCAAGCTCGTGCTCAACGACCCGCAGTGGAGAATCTACAGCCGTAACCCGATCATGCCGCCGCACTACGTCGGCGAGAACGCTTCGATTACGCAGAGCCTCGTCACCGAGGGCTGCCGCGTCGAGGGAAAGGTGCACCACAGCGTGCTCTTTTCCAATGTGTTGGTCGAGGCGGGCGCGGAGATCTACGACTCCGTGATCTTCCCCGGCGCAATTGTGCGTAGCGGGGCGAAGGTCTATCAGGCAATCGTCGGCGAGAACTCCGAAATTGGGGAAAACGCGGTCATCGGCGGCCCGCTCCGTCTGGGCGACACGGTGGACAACTCCCTGACCGGAACGATCACGCTCGTTGGCAACGACATCTGCATGCAACCGGAGACGTACCTGCCGCAGGGCACGGTCGCCACCGAGAACGTAGCCGGAGGGAAATGCGATGACAAGTAATGCATTCGGCCTCATCTACACGGGAGAAACCAATCCATACCTGCGCGATCTGGCGCTTTCGCGCTCCGTGGCGGCGGTGCCGTTCGGCGGACGCTACCGCTGCATCGACTTTATCCTCTCGGATCTCGTCAACACTGGCGTCACCAGCGTCGGCCTGATTGCGCAGAAGAACTATCATTCGCTGATGGATCACCTCGGCTCCGGCAAGGAATGGGACCTGCATCGCAAGCGCGAGGGCCTGTTTATGCTGCCGCCGTTCATGACGAAGGAAAACACCGGCCTCTATCGCGGCAGTGTGGACGCGATTCGCTCCTGCCTCGGCTACGTGCGCCGCAATCCGCAGCAGTACGTGATTCTGGCCGGCAGCCACACGATCTTTAACATGACGTTCAACGAGATGATCGCCAAACACATCGAAACCCGCGCGAACATCACGATGCTCTACAACGACACGGATCTGACCGTTTCCGAGGAGCAGAACCTCGATCTAAGGCTGATCTTCGACAGCTTTGGCCGCGTCACCGAAATGGAGCTCAACCCCTACACGCCGCGCTCGATCCATCGCAGCTGCGACGTGATGATCATGGACAAGCTCCTGTTGGAATACCTCGTCGAGGAGGCGTACTCCCGCGGGGACTACGACCTCACGCGCGACATTCTGCTCAAAAAGTGCGCAACGCTCAAGATCATGGGCTATCGTTACGACGGCTACGTCGCGCGGCTGGATTCGGTGAACGAGTTCTTTCAGCATAATCTCGCGCTGCTGCAGCCCGAGGTGCGAAACGACCTGTTTAATCCATCGCACCCGATCTATACGAAGATCAAGGACGAGGTCAGCGCAAAATACGGCGAAAACGCGCTGGTCAAAAACTCCATGCTCGCCGACGGCTGTGTCATCGAGGGCACCATTGAAAACAGCATTGTGTTCCGCGGCGTCTCGGTGAAAAAGGGCGCAGTCGTGAAAAACAGCATCCTGATGCAGGGCGTGTCGGTTGGCGAGAACTGCCATCTGGATCACGTAATTCTCGACAAGGGCGTTGTCGTCCGCGACAGTCGCGTGCTGACCGGCTACGACGGCTTCCCGATCATTCTGAAAAAAGGCACAACGATTTAACGCACCGGCATCGCGCGGGGCTTGCCTGCGCGGTTTGATCCTGCGGGCAACCCCGCCTGTTTTTGCATACCCGCCGCGCGCGGAGCAACACGAATTTCCGGAGGACGAGTGCCATGAAGGTATTATTCTGCGCGAGCGAATGCGTACCGTTTGTCAAAACCGGCGGTCTGGCGGATGTGGCGGGCGCACTGCCCGCGGCGCTGAGCCGCGAGGGGGCGGATGTCCGCGTCATGCTGCCGAAGTACGGCATGATCGACGAATACTGGAAGCGCCGTATGGAGCACGTTTGCGACTTTGAGGTGCTCTTCGGCTGGGAAAAGGTCTACTGCGGCGTGGAGCGCGTGGTGGACAACGGCATCACCTACTACTTCATCGACAACGAGTCGTACTTTTACGTCAACGAAATCTATGGCGACGGCGTGAATGAGGGAATCCGTTTTGCGTTCTTCTGCCGCGCGATTCTGGAAGCGATGCCGCGCATCGATTATTTTCCGGACGTGCTGCACCTCAACGACTGGCAGACGGGGCTTGCCGCCGCGCTGCTCAAGACGCAGTATGCGGCAAACGCGGACTATGCCCGGATTCGAACCGTCTTTTCGATTCACAACCTCAAGTATCAGGGGGTGTTCTCCTGGCGCGAAATCGCCGGGCGGCTCGGCCTGGATGATCGCTACTTTACCTACGAATACCTGGAATTCTACGGCTGCATCAACTGCATGAAGGGCGGGCTCGTGTTTGCCGACCGGCTCTGCACCGTGAGCCCCACCTATGCCGAGGAGATCAAAACCCCGTTCTACGGCGAGAATATGGACGGGCTGCTCCGCGCGCGGGAGAATACGCTCAGCGGAATTCTGAACGGGCTTGATTATACGATTTTCGATCCATCGACCGATCGTTTTTTGATGCATCACTTCGACGCGGATCGTTTGGAAGAAAAGAAAGCCTGCAAGCGCGCGCTCCAGAAGGAATGTGGGCTGGAGGAGCGGGACGTGCCGCTCATCGGCATGATTGCGCGCCTCTCCGCGCAAAAGGGGCTCGACCTCGTGGAGCGCGTGCTGGGTGACATGATGAAGAACGACGTGCAGATCGTGTTCCTCGGCAAGGGCGACCGCCGGTTTGTGGACATGCTCAACTGGGCAAACTGGCGCTATCCCAAGCGCGTGCACGCGCGCATTGAGCTGGACGAGGGCCTCGCGCACCGGATCTACGCGGGCGCGGACATGTTCCTCATGCCGAGCCAGTTTGAGCCCTGCGGACTGTCGCAGCTGATTGCGCTGCGCTACGGCTGCGTGCCGATTGTCCGAGAAACGGGCGGGCTCAAGGACACGATCGTTCCCTATAACCTCTATACGGACGAGGGGAACGGTTTTTCGTTTGCCAACTACAACGCGCACGAAATGCTGGATACGATCTCGCGCGCGGTCAACTACTATACGACGGACGAGCCGATGTGGCGGCGCATGATGCTGCGCGGCATGGCGGACCGCTTCGACTGGCAGAAACCCGCAAATGCGTACCTTGCGCTCTACGAGGGCATGCTGCCGCCGCCGAAGGTAGAACCCGCGCCGAAAGCGGCCGTGCAAGCGCCAAAGCTGACGGAGGAACCGCTGGTTCTGGAGACGCCGAAAGAAGCGTCCGAAGAACCAATCGCTCCGCCGGAGGAAGAAGCGGGGAAGGAACCCGCCAAGGAATAACGTAAATAACAAAAGAACCGCGTCGGCGGTTGCGCACCCAAACGGGAAGACGCAGCGCGGCGCGGTTTTTGATTGCTCAAATTCGAATCAGGGATTTGATGAGTACAAAAACGTCTGCGGCAGAACGACAAACGGCGTAACGCTTTCGCCGTCCAGCAGCGCGCTGGCGGCGCTGTAGCTCAGCCCGCCCGCTTCCCCGGCGTTGAGCCCGACGCAGGCAACGAGCAGCGGCGAGAGCAGGCTCTCCGCGTTGGCGTCCGTAGCGGCGGAGAACACCTCCATGTCGTCCCGTCCCAACGAGGCGAGCACGCCTGCGGCGGCAACGGCGAGCTCGCCCGTTTCCGCGTAGACCCCGTCGATCATGCCGGGGTAAAAGCGGGAGAGCAGTGTTGTCAGACGATCCTCCAGCGTTGGAATTGGCGTGGGGGACGGCGGTTCCTTCTTCGGCTTCGGCGTTTCCTCCGGCATGGATTCCGTTAAGAACAGCTCCGCCTTCGAAAAGACGCGCCCGCTGGTTGCGGCCTCGCGCCAGAGTGTATACGCGCGGCTTTGTTCGCTCGTAAACAGCCCGATCAGGCGAACGGGCGTTTCGTGCGGCGGGTAGGCGACGGCGAGGTCGAGTGCGGTCTCCGCGGCGTACGCGTTTGCATACGTCAGGTGCGGCACATCCGCACCGACGCGCTGCCCCTCGGCGGCGAAGACGAAGACGGGCACGGACGACTGCGGCACGGCGGTCTCCGCTCCGCTGAGATACAAAATCGCGACGCAGGGCTCCTTTGGGTGGTATCCCGACAGCGCGTCCACACCGCCGGGTTCAAACACAACGGGGTACTTGCCGGTTTCGGCGGCCTTGGACACGCCCTGTTGAAACGCACCGGACGCCTCCGCGCCAAAGACCGCGAGATACGACTCGTCCGCGGGCGAGGGCAAGGGGGAAGCTGAGCTGGTAAACGGGGTGGTTTTAGTATCCGAGGGGGTTGCGGCAGTGACCGGTGGGGATGAGAGCAGCGAGCAGCCCAAGAACGCAGCCGCGCAGCTCAGGGCAGCCAGCGCCGCCAGAAAGCGGCGAAACACGCGCATTCCTCGCATAAAACACCTCAACACTGCTTTTTAAAACCGTTATTTCCAGTATAGCATGCGTCCATTTCTCGGAACAGCTTGTTTTGCGTTTGGGCGCGAAAAACCCGCCGCGAGTGGTTCGCGACGGGTTTTGTGTTACGAGCGTTAATCCGCGTCGGTGGTTGTTGCCGCTTCCGGCGTGGCTTTTGGCGTAGGTGTGGCCTTTGGCGTAGCTGTGGGCTTCGGCGTTGGGGTCAGCACCGTGCCATAGAGGAGCTCCTGCAGCGAGGCGGCCGCCTTCTTGATGTTGAACTCCAGCTGATCGGTCCTCACGTTCGTCTTCTCGTCGATGTAATACTTGTAGGTGCCTTCCGCGGGAACGCTCGTGGTATTAAACGTGATGTCCTTCGAGAGCATTACCTTTGCAAGCGCCATCATGGTTTCGGTCTTCATGTTCGTCGTGATGTAGCTCGAGGCGAAGCTGATGAGTCCGGCGATTGCCTGCTCGTTCATTTCGGTTTTAACCTTCTTAAAGACGAGCTGGATGATCTCCTGTTGGCGGCTGACGCGAGTGTAATCGTTGCCCTCGCTGCCGTTCTCGCCGGTGTGGCGGTTACGCGCGTAGATGAGGCACTGCGCGCCGTCCAGATGGACGATGCCAGGTGCGGCGGTGACGGTCTTGGCGTTCTTTACGATGTCCGGCTCCAGCTCGTGGATGCCGGTGATGCGGTCGTTAATGAAGTTGATTTCGGCCTGATCGAGTTCCACGTCCAATCCGCCGATCTTGTCGATGAGCGCGGCGAAGCCGTCGAACCCAACGGCGACGTATTCCTGAATGTCGAGGCCGAAGTTGCCGTTGATCGTGTTGATCAGCTCGCCTGCGCCGCCGCCGCCGTATCCGCCGCGGTATGCGCCGTTGAGACGGTTATAAAACGTGAATCTGCCGCTCTCGCCAATGCGCTTGACGCGCGCGTCACGCATGAAGGAGACGAGCGTCAGCGTGCCCTTGTCCTTATCGAGTGAGGCGAGAATCATCGAGTCCGAGCGTCCCTCGGAGTTTTCGCTTTGGTCGGCGTTGCGCGAGTCGGTGCCGATGAGCAGAATGTTCGTTATGCCCTGCTCCAGCGTTTCTTCCTCGTAAATCGGCATGGGCGTCGGGGTCGGGGTCGGGTCGGCTTCGATGACGGCGACCACCGGCTCCTCGCTGACGATTGCGTCCAGTTCCCCGGTCGGCTTGGCAACGGTTTCCACCGCGTCCGCGCGCATGCTGGAGAGTACGTACAGACCGACGCCAACCACCGCGAGAACGATAATCAGCAGTACGATCAGGATACCTTTCATGACTTTCGACATTGTTTCAAAAACCTTTCCTCAGAAGAGTTACTGTGACGTATTACAAAACGTAGACATGATACCATAGGAACCCGCCTTTCGGCAACGTTCCGGTAAAAACTCACAACTTTTTTACAACCGTTTCGCGCGGCATTTTTACGGCAGAACGAGAAGAACGATACGCCTTGAAACGGCTGACTACAGCGCACTGCCCGCATTGAAGCGCTTGTCCCTTGCTCTATGGGCGCTTGTTTTGGTACACTGGCTGCAATGGCGGGGGGTTCGCGCCGCAAGTATTAGGCTGCGGGTGGGCGCTTCGCAAGGGGGGCATACTCGATTGAAGGTGTTGATTTTGTCCTGCTCGACCGGGCAGGGGCATAATACGGCTGCCGAAGCCGTCCGGGAGGCGCTGGAAGCGCGCGGCGCAGAATGCGCCCTGCTTGACCCGTTCTCATTCAAAGGGGAACGTGTTGCACTCAACGTTGCCAACGCATACATTCGAAACGCGGTGCTCGCGCCGCATCTGTTCGGCGCGCTCTACAAACTCGGCGGGTTGATCAGTTCCAGCCGCGTGCGCTCGCCCGTCTACTGGGCAAACACGCGTTATACCAAAGAGCTGGCGGAGCACATTGTCAACGAATCGTTCGACGCGGTGGTGACCTCGCATCTCTACCCCGCGGAAGCGCTCTCGTTTCTCAAACGGCGAAAGCGTCTGCCGGTGCCGTTTTACACGGTGATGACGGACTACGACTGCAGCCCGTTCTGGGAGGAGACGATTCCGGAGCGCTGCTTTACGCCCTCCGAGGAGGTTTCGCAAATCTGCGTTCGGCGCGGCATGCCGCCGGAGCGGCTGATCGCAACGGGCATTCCCGTTCGGGCCAGCGTGCGCGAGCAGCTAGGCAAGCTTGCTGCGCGCAGCGCCCTTGGCCTCGCGCCGGAGAACCGGCCCGTCGTCGTCATGGGCGGCAGCATGGGCGGCGGGCGCATGGAGGACGTGGTGCAGGAACTGCTCGGCCGGCTGGACGCGACCACGCGGATTGCCGCGCTCTGCGGCAGCAACCGACGCTTGGCGCGGCGCCTGAAGCGGCGATTCGCGGGGGAGGAGCGGTTACAGATTGTCGGCTACACGAAGCAGGCGGCGCTCTGGATGGAAGCCTGCGACGTACTGTTGACCAAGCCCGGCGGGCTGACGAGCACAGAGGCGGCGGTCAAGGGCGTGCCGCTCGTGCTGACCGCGCCGATTCCGGGCTGCGAAACGCTCAACGCCGCCTATTTTCAGCGGCACGGACTGGCGAGCCGCGCTTTTGCGCCCAAGCGCGCGGCGGCGGAAGCACAGCGATTGCTGGAGGACGAAGCGGCGTGTGCGGACATGCTGCGCTGCCAGCGGGAGAAGATGCCCGCGCGCGCGGCGGAGGCGATTGCCGAAAGGATATTTCTGGAAACAGAGAAGAGATAGATTCGAGTTCTCAAACCAATCTCTAGAGAATAGATAGATTCAAAGTCCCAGATCAATATTTTGTGAAAGTGAGCACCGAACAAACAAGCGACGAGAAGGAGCAATTATGGAGGCGAAACCCATTGTGGACGCGCTGGTCTTTACCGGAGCCGGATTCGTTTCCGGTAGCGTGCTGTACAGCGCCTATCTGCCGATGCTCGTCAAGGGCGTCGACATCACAAAGGTCAGCGAGGACAAGAACCCCGGCGCATACAACGCGTTTCAATACGCGGGCGTGCCGCTCGGCATCCTTTGCCTGCTCTGTGAACTGCTCAAGGGGTGCGTTCCGGTCTGGCTCGCCGCGCGGAGTATGGATCTCGAAAACCCGCTGTTCGCGGCGGTGATGCTCGCGCCCGTTGCGGGGCACGCGTTTTCGCCGCTGAAGCGCTTTCACGGCGGAAAGGGCATTGCGGTCAGCTTTGGCGTGCTGATGGCGCTGATTCCGAAGCGACTGATCGTGCTGGTGCTCGCGGGCATGTACCTTGGCTCGCTGCTCTTGCCGCTGCATCCAAACGAAAAGCGAACGGTCGCGGCGTTCTCCGCGTTCGCCGCAATTGCGCTTCTCATCGACGGCCCGCTCTCCGTCAAGCTTGGGTGTCTGCTGATAGCCCTGCTTGTAAACTACAAAAACTGGCGGGATGCGCAGATTTCGCTTTCGCTGTTCCGTCGCAAGTAGAATAAAAGCACAACTGCATATCCAGACATATAAAAAACGTCCGCATCGGGTTATCTCTTCCCCGTGCGGACGTTCTGTTTGTATTT
Source organism: Clostridia bacterium (assembly GCA_036804025.1). Taxonomy (GTDB): domain Bacteria; phylum Bacillota; class Clostridia; order Christensenellales; family CAG-138; genus UBA7703. The sequence continues at coordinate 7,912 of DAIRTE010000060.1, forward strand.
CGAATTTATGCGTTCAGTTCGTCAATCACGTGGCGAACGGCCTTTTCGACGCTGCCCTCGGCAAACGGAACATCGAGGCCCGCCAGCGCGAGCAGATCAAAGTAGCCCTTGCTGCCGCCCGCGCGGCAGAGCGCGAGGTAGGATTCCCAGGCGGCCTTGTGATCCTGCTTCATCCGCCCGTAGAGCGCAAACGCGCAGACCTGCGCGAGCGCGTAGTCCACGTAGTAGAACGGGTAGAGGAAGATGTGCTGCTTCTGCATCCAGAATCCGCCCTCTTCGAGGAACGGCACGCCGTCGTAGTCCCGCCAGGGCAGGTAGGTTTGCTCAATCTCGTGCCAGACCGCGCGGCGTTCCTTTGCGCTCATCGAGGGCTTTTCGTAAACGCGGTGCTGGAACTCGTCCACGCTCACGAGATACGGAATCGTCGAGAGTGCGCCGGAAAGATGCGCAAACTTCGCCTTTTTGACGTTCGCCTCGCCAAAGAAGTCCTTGAGATAGGGATATGCGAAGTGCTCCATCGTCATGGAATGGATCTCGTTGACCTCGCTGGTCGAGCTCATGTAGTCCATCAGCGGCTGGCTGCGCATCGCCGTGTAGCCCGCGAACGCGTGCCCCGCCTCGTGCGTGAGCACGTTGACGTCCGCCGCGGTGCCGTTGAAATTGGAAAAAATGAACGGCGCCTTGTAGTCCGCGAGGTAGGTACAGTAGCCGCCGAGGTGCTTGCCGGGGCGCGTCTCCAGATCGTAGAGGCCATACTGCGTCAAAAAGTCGAAGAACTCGCCGGTTTCGGGCGAAATCTCGCGGTACATCCGCTGCGCAATGGGAACGAGCACGCTCTCCCCGCCGACGGGGTCCGCGTTTCCATCCGGAAAGACGCAGGTTTCGTCGTAGTACTTGAGCTTGTCGACGCCGAGGCGCTTGGCCTGCTCCGCGCGGAGCTTTGCCACGGCGGGCACGATGATGTCCCGCACCTGCGCGCGGAACTGCGCGACCTCCTCGGGGCCGTAGTCGATCCGGTGCATGTTGAGGTAACCCAGCGTGGTGAAGTCCGGCAGCTTGAGCTTTTTCGCCATCCGGATGCGGATTTGGATCAGCTTGTCATACTGTTTGTCCAGCGTGGGTGAAACCTGCTCATAGAGCTTTGCCCAGGCCAGATACGCTTCCTTGCGCTCCTCGCGGTCGGAGCTCTCCATGTGCTTGAGCAGGCCGTAGAAGTTGACCTCCTCGCCGCGGAAGGTGGTTTTGCAGGCGGCGACGGTCTTTTTATAGGCGTTCTCTAGATTACCCTGCGCAATCAGGTCGAGAATGATCTTGTTGCTGCGGGTCTTCTGCTCAATTTCGGCGAGCGAGAAAAGCTGCTTGCCAAACTCCTGCTCAAACCCCGCGCGAAACGGCGACTGGAGCAGCGCTTCAATCATCTTTTTGCTGGTTGGCATCAACAGCGCGAGGGCGCGGTTGAAAAACTGCATTTCCCCGTCGTAATACTTGTCCGTCGTGTCCAGCGTGTTTCGAATGCTGGCGACGACATAGTTCGTCTCCGCCCGCGCCATGTCCTTTTGCGCGGCCAGATACGCGCTGCGCGCCTCTTCGTAACTGCCCGCTTTCTTCAGTGCGGACACATGCCCCTTGAGCTGTTGTTTGATCGCGCGCATGTCCGGACGCTGGTAGGGAATCTTCGAAAATGGTTCCATGCTGTTTTGCCCCCAATTTCTATCGAAATGAATCACTGTCTAACGGGTATTGTAATCCCTCGCGGCGGAACTTTGCAAGGCTTGCGGCGGGCGGGGCGGGGAATACGCGGGAATGCGAGGTTTACATTTTGCCGTTTGGACGAGTATAATACAGGCATCACGCGGCGACGGCGGGATTTTCTTTTGCTGTCGCCGGAGTTGGGAGAACGCTTCGTTGTTTGGAGACGCGTTTAAACGAGTCCTTCTCGCGCTGTTCGTGCTTGCGCTGCTTTGCGGCGCGGCGCTCGGCGTTTTGTTTGCATTACCAAAGGTGGAGCCGGTCAGCACACAGGCGGTGAACATGCCGGACGCGGTTCCCTCCGAGTCGCCCGCGTCCACGGCGGAAGCCACGCCGGAACCAGCCGCCATGCCGGAGTCGGTGCCGGTAACCCCGGAGGAATGGGTTTCGCGCTACATCGCGACGATGAGCACCGAGGAGAAGCTGGGGCAGCTCGTGATGTTTGGCTTTGTCGGTACGTCGGACGTCACGCAGACATTCCGCGACCTCTGGGAACCCTATCAGGTGGGCAACGCCGTGCTCTACGGCTCGAACATCAAGAGCGACAACAGCGACGGAGGCTTTGGCCTCTGCGCCACGCTCACGAAGAAGATTGACGAGCGAATCACAACCAGCATTCCGCCGCTGATCGCCATCGACGTCGAAGGCGGCAGCGTGGTTCGCTTCCGCTGGCGGCCGCAGCCGGTGTCCGCGCGTTCGCTCGGGCGGCGGCGGGACGTGGACTATGCCTTCGAGCAGTTCCAGACAATCGGCGAAAAGCTTCTGTCGGTTGGCATTAACCTTGATCTCGCGCCGGTGCTGGACGTTTCCGAAAACCCGATGGACACCTTCCTCGAAACGCGAATCATCTCCGAGGACGCGAGCATTACCGCCGCCATTGGCGCGGCGGTGGTGGACGGGTTGCAGGCGGGAGGCTGCCTCTCCGCCGCCAAGCATTTTCCGGGGCACGGCGGTACGATTGAGGATTCCCACGCGGTGACCCCACAGGTGGACAAAACGGCGGAGGAGATCGCGAGCTACGATCTCGTTCCGTTTGAGAGCGCGATTGCAAGCGGTGTGGACGCGATTATGGTGGCGCACGTGTTCTATCCCGCGCTGGACGCCACGGACATCGCCTCGATGTCCCAGCCGATCATCACGGGTCTGCTGCGCGAGAAAATGGGGTATAGCGGCCTCGTCATCAGCGACGACTTCCGCATGGAAGGCCTGACCCAGCGCTATGAGATTGCCGACGCGGCGGTGCGTTTTCTGCTCGCGGGTGGGGACGTCATCATGTGCGGCGCGCAGAGCGACAAACAGCAGGCCATTCTGGAGGGGCTGACCGCCGCCGCGGCGGACGGACGACTCACCGCGGAGCGAATTGACGAGAGCGTTACCCGCATTCTGCTGAAAAAACTGTCGCTCGGAACTTGGGACATTGAAACCCAGCTGGCGGAACGGCTGGCGTCGAATTAAGGGGGAGCGCCTGCGCGGCGCGGCACAACCGGATATTACTTCGCCGTTTTCTAGCGCACCACGTAGTTTCAAACACCGTGGTGCGTTCTTATCTGTTTCATGTGACGACTTGCTCTGTTCGTTTTTTCTAGGACAGGGCAGTTTTTATTGTAATTTGATGGTTTGAACGGTACAATGTTAGTTATGGAAAATGTACAGTCGCAACCGAGCCACGCGAAAAATCGCGCCTGGCTGATTCTTTTTCTATCCGTTCTGTCCGCCGCGATTGCCTATGTGCTGCCCGCCGCGCTGCTTATAGCGCCCGCACTCTGGGCATATACCGGCGCGCGAATGAAACCCGCTTTCATCGCGCTGCCCGCCGCCCTGTACGGCGCGCTGGCGCTGACCACCTACGGCAGCATGGAAACGGCGCTCGGTCTCTCGCTGTCGGCGGCGGCTGCCGCGGTTGCGGTCTACTACATGCTCACCCGTAAGATGAGCAACGCCTACACGGCGCTCACGCTCGCGGGCATCTTTCTTGTCGGTCTTTACGCTGCGGTTTGTCTGCCGGGCGTTCTCTCCGGCGCGGGTGCTTTTTCCAGCGCGCAGGCCGCGATTGACGAAACCATTTCGCTCTATCGCGTGGCGGCGCAGCAGATGTCCGGACTCAACGCGGACTCGCTGGCGCTGGTCAACGAATATCTGGACGCGTTTTCAAAGGCGGTGCCTTCGTTCCTCGTCGGGGGCCTCTGCGCAGGCGCGGGTGTGCTGGGATTGAGCAATCTGCTCTTTTTCCGGCTCTTCTGCCGGAAGCATACGGAGATTTCGATTTCGCCGATGCGCGCATTTCGGCTCTGGACGATGCCGCGCAGCATGATGCTGGGACTCTTTGCGCTGCTGATTGGTTCGTTCGTGCTCGAATGGGCGGGCTGGACCTATGCGGACGGGCTTTCAAACACCGTCAACGTGCTCGTTGCCATGCCGCTGCTGCTGCAAGGACTGTGCGTTGTGGACTTCTTCCTCGCGCGTAAACCCCAGCGGGCGACGACGTCGCGGGTCATTACCTACACGCTGCTCACCGTGCTGTTCGGCTTTTTGCAGACACCGCTGATTCTGCTGGGCTGTCTGGAGCAGATTGTCCGCATTCGCGACCGCATTCAGAATACGCCGCCGAAAGCCGCGTTTTAGGATATCAAACGGCGCGTCGCAGCCCGGCTGCGAAAGAAACCTCAAGCATTCCAACATTACGAAATTTCGGAAAAGAGGAGAACCGTATGAAACAGACAAAGACCTGCTTGATTCCCGTTGCGGTTCTACTCGTTCTGCTCTGCGGAGCAATTGCGTTTTCCAACCTGTTTCAGCAAAAACGCCTGCTCGCGGGCGCAATCGCCCTGGGTGTTTCCGTTCTGTTGCTGCTCATCTGCCGTGCGGTGGAGCTGCGCTGGGCGAAGGCGCAGAAACGGCAAAACGACAATATCTTTTCGGAGAATTCGGAACTCGCCAAGCACCTCGTCAATCAGGTTGCGGTTCCCTGCGCGCTCGTGGAGCAGGGCGGAACCATCGTCTGGCGCAACGATAGTATGAAGAAGATCTACGACGAGCCGGACGTCTGCCGCGTGCAGCCGAATTTCAACTTTGAAGCGCCGCTCGTCGCCGTTGCCATGGAACACGCCGGAAACACCTATCAGGTGATGAGCGCGCCCGTCTACCGCGAGGAAGACCAGCGCACGCTGCTGTTTCAGTATTGGATCGACCGCACGGAGGCGGCGCATTATCAGCGCCTCTTCGAGGAGCAGATGCCCTATGTCGCGCTGATTTACATCGACAACTACGAGGAGCTCTCCGCGGACGTTCAGTTCCACCGCGCGAGCGCGTTCTCCGAGGTGGAGCGGCTGATTTCGGACATGGTCAAGGGAATAGACGGCATCTACCGCCGCTATGAGAACGGGCGCTTCTTCGTGGTCTTCGAGGCCAAGCACCTGCCGGACATGGAGAAGAACCGCTTTCCGCTGTTGGAGCAGGCGCACGTCATCGACACCGGCACCAACATGACCGTTTCGCTGTCCATCGCGATTGGCGCGGCGGATCGCATTATGCAGGCGGACGAGAGCGCCCGCCAGGCAATGGAGCTCGCGCTGGGGCGCGGCGGCGATCAGGCCGTGATCAAAAAGGGCGGCGGTTATGTGTTCTACGGCGGCAGGCGTCAGCCGGAGGCCATGCAGTCGCGCGTGAAGATGCGGCTCTTTAGCAAGGCGCTGCACCAGCTGTTTGAGAACGCGGGGGACGTGTTCATCGTTGGCCACAGCCGGCCGGACATGGACTGCATCGGCGCGGCGCTCGGCATCGCCACCTGCGCCAAGCAGGCGGGCTCGCGCGCGTATATCGTGCTGGACGAGCAGAACTCAATGATTGAACACGCGCTGGATCTGATTCACCAGAACCATGCCTACAACGGCATGCTCATCTCGCCGGAGCAGGCGGAGCGCATCATGCGCCCGAGCAGCGTCATCGTCGTCGTGGACACGCAGCGCGTCGGTTCGCTCGCTGCGCCAAAGCTTCTGGAGCTCGCGGGCCGCGTGGTCGTCATCGACCATCACCGCCGCGGCGCGGATCACATTGACAATCCCACGCTGCATTTTCTGGAGGCGCGCGCCTCGTCCACGAGCGAACTCGTCACCGAAATTTTGCAGTATTTCGACCCGAACCTGCGGCCGCCCGCGTTTGTCTGCGGAACGCTGCTGGCGGGCATTACGATCGACACAAAGCACTTTGCGTTCAACGTCGGCTCGCGGACGTTTGACGCGGCGGGGTACCTGCGCCGCAACGGCGCGGACATCGCCATGGTCAAGCAGATGTTTCAGGACGATATGGAGAGCTTTGGCGACGTGGCAAACACCGTGCGCAGCGCGGATCTGCTGCCCGGCAGCGTCGCGATTGCACTGGTTGGCGAGGACGTGAAAAACGCGTCGCTGATTGCGGCCAAGGCGGCGGACGAGCTGATTGGCATTCGCGGCATCGAGGCGGCGTTTGTGCTCGGGCGCGAGGAAAGCGACGTGAGCGTCAGCGGGCGCTCGCTGGGCAAGGTAAACGTGCAGCTGATCTGTGAAAAGCTGGGCGGCGGCGGCCAACTCACGATGGCGGGCGCGCAGATGAAGGACATTGAGCTCGACGAGGCGGAAGCGCTCGTTCGCGGCTATGTGGAACAATATATGCAGGAGGTTGGAACGGAAGTATGAAGGTTTTATTGGAACAGGACGTGAAGGGCACGGGCAAAAAGGGCGAGGTACTTGAGGTTTCGGACGGCTACGCGCGCAATTTCCTCCTGCCGCGCAAGCTCGCGACCCCCGCGGACGCGCAGGCGGTCAACGCGGCGAATATTTCGAAGAGCGCCGCGGCGCACCGCAAATTTCAGCAGGGCGTTGCCGCGCGCGATCTGGCCAAGCAACTGGAGGGCACGGTCGTCACGGTGAAGGCCAAGGTGGGTGAAAACGGGCATCTCTTCGGCGCGATCACGGGCAAGGAAATTGCCGCCGCTCTGCTGGAACAAAAGCAACTGGAGGTCGACAAAAAGAAGATCGCGCTGGCGGACCCCATCCGCGCGCTCGGCGAATACACCGTTCGCGTGAGCCTGTATGAGAACACGTTTGCCAACGTCAAAGTGATCGTCGAGAAGTGCTAAATCTGGTGTTCCACTGTGGTGAATCCGATTGGACAGGAGTAACGCATGGAGCAGTTTGAACCCTACAATTCATCGGAACCGATGACCACGCTGCCGCACGCAACGGACGCGGAACGCTCCGTGCTCGGCAGCATGCTCATTGACGCGGGCGCGCTCGAGATCTGCCTCGAGCAGCTGCGCGACGAGGATTTTTATGTGCCCGCACACGAGGCGATCTTTGCCGCGATTCGGGACATCCGCGCGGCGGGAAACGCCGTTGACCTCGTAACGGTCTCTACGGAGCTGGAACGCCATGGCAAGCTGGAGCTTGCGGGCGGGCTGGCGTATTTGACCGATCTCGTTACGTTTGTTCCAACGGCGGCAAACGCGCAGCACTACATTGAGCTGGTCGAGGCAAAGAGCACGCAGCGTATGCTCATCCGCGCGGGTGGCGAAATCATCCGCGACGGCATGGACGACGAAAAGGAGCTCGACGAAACGCTCAACGCCGCCGAGCGCCGTATCTACGACATCTCCATGCGTAAGGCGCAGGGTTCGCTCGTGCCAATGGAGCAGATCGTACCCGAAGCGTACAACCTCATTGGCGAGCTCGCGCAGCGTCACGGCAAGATTACGGGCATCCCCAGCGGCTTTGTCGAGCTGGACCGGCTCACAAACGGCTTCCAGAAGAGCGACCTCATCATCGTCGCCAGCCGCCCCGCAATGGGCAAATCGAGCTTTGCGATGAACATTGCCCAACACGCGGCGGTGCACGCAAATAAGACCGTCGTCGTCTTCAGTCTGGAGATGAGCAGCGAGCAGCTCGTCATGCGCATGCTCTGCACGGAGGCCTCCGTGGACTCCCAGCGGATCAAGGAAGGCCTGATCGGCAGCAACGAAATGTCGCAACTGATGGAGGTCATGGACCCCATGAGCCGCGCCAAGGTCTATATTGACGATTCGAGCGGCGCGAGCGTTCCGGTCATCCGGAGCAAGTGCCGCCGCCTCAAAGCGCGCTCCGGGTTGGACATGGTCGTCATCGACTATCTCCAGCTCATGCAGTCCTCCGGCGGGCGCAAAAACGACAACCGCATGCAGGAGATTTCCGACATGACGCGCCAGCTCAAGCTGCTCGCGCGCGAGCTGGACGTGCCGATTCTGCTGCTCTGCCAGCTCAACCGTGGCCCGGACACGCGTACCGACCACCGGCCGGTCATTTCGGACCTTCGCGAGAGCGGCTCCATCGAGCAGGACGCGGACATGGTCATTCTGCTCTATCGTC
>DAIRTE010000061.1:0-15823 GCA_036804025.1 Clostridia bacterium
GAGGTGCCCGTTCTCGTTGCGGATTACGATGAGGCGCAGATTCACGAGGTCTCGCTGATTGAAAACATTCAGCGCGAAAACCTGAATCCAATTGAAGAAGCGGCGGCCATCCGGTTTTTAATGAAGCAGCACGACATGACGCAGGAGGAAGTCTCTGCGCGCCTCGGCAAGAGCCGACCGGCGATTGCCAACTCCCTGCGCTTGCTGCAACTGCCGGAATCCGTCGTCGAGCTGCTCAAGAGCGGCGCGCTTTCCGCCGGACACGGGCGCGCGCTCGCGGGACTGACGGACAGCACCCTGATTGAAAAGCTCGCGCAGGAGTGCGTCGAAAAGGAATACTCTGTTCGCGCGCTGGAAGAAAAACTCAAGCTGCTCGCGGAGAAGAAACCGGACAAGAAAGCGAAAAAGGAAAAACCAACACGTTCGGCCGATCTGACCCGACTGGAGGAATCCTTCCGTGAGGCGCTCGGCACGCGGGTTTCCCTCGCAGGCAACAACTCGCGCGGCAAGATCGTGATTGAATACTACAGCCGCGAGGACCTCGAACGGGTGTACGACCGAATGACGGGACGGGAGTGAGTTTCTTTTCTTGAAAGAAAAGAAACAAAAGAACCCTTCATCTGTAAAATAAAGAAGAAAGAAATTGATATTGGGAATTCTATGAGGAATGCGGTTATCAAACCGGATATGGATCGAGAGCACGTAAGCCCGTGAAGCAACGCTTCCGGCTTGCGTGCAAATCGTCGTCATGCCGGCCGGTTTCGCAATATGGCTTCTGAAAACAGAAGTGCCATTTCGTTTTTCAACCGCTCGGCAATAACAGCCGGGCGGTTTTTATTTTCTACAACTGTAAGGAGGTGATCTTGTGCGGCATATGGATGATGCCGGTCTGGACGCGATCTTGACAAGATCGATTCAAACCGAACAAACAAAGGAGATAATACTATGAAACGAACGTTGATTTCCCAAGCAACGACAAACGAGCCCGTGATGATTCAGGGGTTCGTTGAGCACATACGCAACACCCGCAACATGGCGTTTCTCGTGCTGCGCGACCGCAGCGGCAGCCTGCAGGCGACGATTGAGAAAAGCGCCCATCCGGAATGGAACGAACTGCTGGACGCGCTGACCGCGGAATCCGTGGTCTCCGTAACGGGAACAATCGTCGAGAACCCCTCCGTCAAACTCGGCGGGCGGGAACTGCTGCCCACCGCCATCGAGTTGGAATCCCTCGCCGCTCCCCTTCCGCTGACGAAGAACGCAAACATCGATACGCGGCTGGACTATCGATGGCTCGACCTGCGCGGTGAGAAGGAACGCCTGCTCTTCGAGGTGCAGACGTGCCTCGTGCAGTCGATGCGCGAGTTCCTGCTGGAGCGCGACTTTCTGGAAATCCATACGCCGAAGCTGATCGCCGCTGCGAGCGAGAGCGGCGCGGACGTGTTTGAGGTCGGTTACTTCGACCGCAAGGCATATCTTGCGCAGAGTCCGCAGTTCTACAAACAGATGGCGATGGCAGCCGGGTTCGAGCGCATCTTCGAAACGGGGCCGGTGTTCCGCGCGGAAAAGTCCTATACGAGCCGACACACCACGGAGTTCACCGGATTCGATTTGGAGTTTTCCTACATCGAGTCGTTCCACGACGTGATGCATCTGGAGGCGGAACTGCTCACGCGCGCGATGGAACGCGTGCAGGCAAAATACGGCGAGGCGATTGAGCGGCTCTATGGAACCAAGGTGATCGTTCCGAAACTGCCGTTTCCGGAGATTGCGCTGCCGGAGCTCTACCGCGAACTGGAGCGCCGCTATGGCTATCACCTCCCCGAGAGCGAACGCGGGGACACGACCACCGAAGCGGAGCAGTTGAGCTATCGCTTTTCTATGGAGGAGTTCGGACACGAGTTTCTGCTGATTACGGATTTTGCTGCGGAGAAGCGTGCGTTCTATCATATGAGAAAGGATGGCGTGCCGCAGGGGTATGACCTCGTCTGGCGCGGCGTGGAGATCACGACCGGCGCGCAGCGCGAGCACCGCTACGACGTGCTCTGCGCGCAGGCGAACGAACGCGGGCTTGGCGAGGACGTGAAGTTCTACACGGAGTTCTTCCGCTACGGTTGTCCTCCGCACGGCGGCTTCGGCCTCGGCGTCGACCGGCTGACGATGCTGCTGCTCGGCACGGGCATCAAGGAGGCAATGTTCCTCTTTCGCGGCCCAAACCGGATAACGCCTTAACTTCCTTTTCTTAAAAGAAAAGGAAGCAAAAGAACTTTCTTTCTAATAGAGAAAGAGCCTACTCGAACGAGTAAGCTCTTTTTGTTTCTTTTTCTCTGGAGAAAAAGAAGGAGGCCTATTTTGCAATGACCGTTCCAGCGTTGCCGGTGAGGGCGTCGATCGCTTTGTCGAGCGAGGTGATGATTGCGCGGCGACCGGCCTTGCTCTTGGCGAACTTGACCGCCGCCTGAATCTTCGGCAGCATGGAGCCCGGCGCAAAGTGGTTCTCCGCGATGTACTGTTCCGCTTCCGCCACCGTTACGATGGAGAGCCGCTTTTCGTTCGGCTTGCCATAGTTCAGGCAAACCTGCTCGACGGCGGTCAGAATCAGGAGCGCGTCCGCGTCCAGATCCTCAGCGAGACGTTCGCTCGCGAGGTCCTTGTCGATGACCGCCGCGGTGCCGACGAGGTCGCCCTGCTCGTTGCGAACGACGGGGATGCCGCCGCCGCCAACCGTGATCACGACGAAACCGCCGTCGATGAGGCACTTGACCTCCGGCAGTTCGACGATCTCTACGGGCATCGGCGAAGCGACGACCCGGCGCCAGCCGCGGCCGGCGTCCTCCTTGACGGAGTAGCCCTTCTCGCTCTGGAGCTTCTTCGCTTCCTCTTCGCTGTAGAACGGGCCGATGGGCTTGGAGGGGTTCAGAAACGCTTTGTCGTTCTGGTCGACAACCACCTGGGTCACGACCGTAGCCGCTCCGGTGTGGTTGCCGCGCGCGCGCAGCGCCTTGGTCAGACCCTGCTGCATATGGTAGCCGATCATGCCCTGGCTCATTGCGCCGCATACGTCAAACGGCATCGCGGGGGTAACGTTGACGGCGGTCTCGTTCTGCAGCACGATGCGCCCGACCTGCGGGCCGTTGCCGTGCGCCAGCACGACATGGTATCCCTTTTCAATAATATCCGCAATGTAGGCGGACGTTTTTTCAACCACTTCGAGCTGCGCTTCCGCCGTTGCCGGGCCGTTGCCCTCCTGCAAAGCGTTACCGCCCAGGGCGATCACAAGTTTTTCCATGAGAATTGATGCTCCTCCGTGTTCTCAAAAAAATAGAGAAACGCTAAAATTACTTTAGCATGCAAAACAAGACTTGTCAATTCATTCCTTAACATATATAAGGCAGAATAAATAATATATTTGAAATGAATCAGAAAAAATCATCAATTGCAGAAAGTGCTTTCAACAATATGACCATATTTTGTTAGAATCGCTTTACTTATTGAGAATAAATGAAAAAATGCAATACTGAAATTGATCTATTTTTGCAACAGAATCAAAACGCGACTGCATACATATCATAAAACAACCACATAAAGGATGATTTTTTGTCTTGCATAAACGACAAAGAACAAGGAGGAGTGGCCTTCTTCACTGGCCACGAAATCGAAAGCAGCCGAAATTGATCCCGCTTGACTTATCCGAGTGATTCCGATAGACTAACGTTGGTATGCAAAAGGAATGGTACGAAATCAAAGGCGGAAAACGGCTCGAAGGAACCGTTACCATCAGCGGCGCGAAGAACGCCTCGGTCGCCATCATACCTGCGGCGGTACTCGCGGGCGAAACCTGCGTGTTGGAAAACCTGCCGCACATTCAGGACGTGCAGAGCCTCAAGGAAATCCTCGAGGAACTGGGCGTTACCGTCGATTATACCGAAGGCGACTGCATGCGCATCGACTCGCGAACGCTGACGAACACGAAGGCGCTCAGCGAGGCGGTCAGCAGCATGCGCGCCTCTTATTATCTGCTCGGCGCGCTGCTAGGCCGGTTCCATGAGGTGGAGCTGGCGCTTCCCGGCGGCTGCGTCATTGGCGCGCGTCCCATCGACCAGCACATCAAAGGCATGCGCGCGCTCGGCGCGGATGTCGAGCTGGACTGTGAGCACAACATCGTCCGCGCAAAGGCAACCAAGCTCGTCGGCGCGGAGATCTACTTCGATATGGTCAGCGTCGGGGCGACGATCAACGTGATGCTCGCCGCGAGCATGGCGGAGGGCATGACGGTGCTCAGCAACGTCGCCAAGGAACCGCACGTGGTCGACGTAGCAAACTTCTTGAACATGATGGGCGCCACGGTCAAGGGCGCGGGCACGGACGTGATCCGCATCACCGGAAAACCGAAGCTGCACGGCTGCGGCTACGCCATCATTCCGGATCAGATTGAAACGGGAACGTTCATGATTGCCGCCGCCGCCACGCTGGGCGACGTGATCATCAAAAACGTGATTCCGACGCATATGGAGGCCGTCTCCGCCAAACTGATGGAGAGCGGCGCGCGCGTCATCGAGGGCGATGACGGGCGGGACTTCTACCTGCGCGTGATCATGAACGAGCGCCCGCGCGCGATCAACGTAAAAACACTCCCCTACCCCGGATTTCCGACCGATCTGCAGCAGCCGATCATGGCGTATCTCTGCGCATCCAACGGGGTATCGAACATCAACGAAACCATCTTCGAAAACCGGTTTAACCATGTCAAGGAGCTGCGCCGCATGGGCGCGTCCATCAGCATGAAGGATACGAACACCGCAAAGGTGAAGGGCATTGCCTCACTGCGCGGCGCGGACATCTACGCTTCCGACCTGCGCGCCGGCGCGTCGCTGATTGTCGCGGGGCTGGCGGCGAGCGGAACGACGAACGTGCACAACATTCAGTTCATCGATCGCGGGTACGAATACATCGAAAGCAAGCTGCGCGCGCTCGGCGCGGAGATATCCCGTCGGGAAAAATAGGCGCTATACCGTGCGATTTGCATGGGAGAAAGCAAGACAAATCAGCAAGAGATCGTTGCAAACATGCAGGTCTCTTTTTTATGTAAAAAATGTAACGAAAACCGGCGAGCCGTGTGACGCAGGCATTTGTGCAGGCAGCTGCTTAGGGAAATCAGCATCGAGTGACGCGCAGGAATCTAGTCAGGTTGCGTCACCCCGTATGGTAAGTGTGTTTTGTTAAGCGGATTTTACAAAACGCATGATCTTTGTGGTTATTCACCGCTTTCCGTAAAGAAAACCGGACTTATACACATACCAAAACGCGAAAAAACCTAGATTTGTGGATAACATGGTGGACAACGTGGATAACCGATGGTGGATAACTCATGCAGGAATTGTGTATATCGCTGGTGGTGCTCCAGTTTTCACACATGGTAAACGGCATTTCTTGCGCTGATTTTTGCAGGAATTCCTGCTGTAAATTCGGGCGATTTCGCACTGATTTTTGGAGCTTTTGCCAAATTCTTAAGCATAATGCGGAAGAAAAAAACCAGTGTTTGTGCGGGTTTTTCGGAAAATTCCACCGTCGCTCTGGATAAACGGCGCGCGGAAATATATACTGTAGGTAACAAGAAACGCGTGTGTTCACGCGAAAATTAAGGAGGCGCCGCATGCGCTTGTTCTTTGCCATTCCGCTCCCGCCGGATATTTTAAGAGAAGTTTCCCGCGCGCGCGTCGCGCTGGAGCAGTTTGGCGCGCATGGCCGGTTCGTTCCGCGTGAGAACTATCATATTACGCTGCACTTCTTGGGCGAGACGGACGCGCTCGCGGACGCGACGGATGCGCTGCGCGAGGCGGTTCGGGACATCCGCCCGTTCGTGCTGCGGCTGCAGGACTACGGCTCGTTTAAGACGGAAGGCTCGCACACCTCCTTTCTGCAGGTGTCTTGCGACAGCGACGAACTCAACCGACTATACGAGTCGCTGGAGTCCGCGCTGTGGGAGCGCGGGTTTTCAAAGAACCGCGGCAGGCTCACGCCGCACATCACGCTTGGCCGAAAGGTTGAAGGCGACGAGGGGTTCGTGCTGCCGCCGCAGAAGGCCGCGTTTACGGCAAACACCGTCGTACTCTATGAGAGCCGGAGCGAGCGCGGGCAAATGCTCTATACGCCGGTGCATCGGGAGATGTTTTTATGAGCGGCACGCTCCGGCTGTTGCTTGGCCGCGCGGGCACGGGTAAGACCGCCCAGATTGTTGAGGCGCTAAGCGCGCGCCAACAGGCGGGCGAGCGAGCGATCTTGCTCGTGCCGGAGCAGTATACCTATGAGGCGGAACGGCTGCTTGCCGAAGCGCTCGGCGGACTGTTCGGCATTCAGGTGTTCAGCTTCGACCGGCTTTGCGAGCGGATTCTCTCGCTCGGCGGAACGATGCGGCCCATGCTCTCCGAGCAGGGGGTGCGAATGGTCATTCGCCGCGCAATCGACCGCAAGCAGTCCGAACTGAAGGTCTTTTCCCTTGTTTCGCATCAAGCGGGGTTTGTCGAGGAGGCGCAGTCGTTCTTTCGCGACTTCAAGCGCGCGGGGCTCACGTCGGACATGCTGGACGCATTGATCGTCCGCCTGCCGGAAGGGTTGCCGCTGACGGAAAAACTCTCCGACCTGAGCGTGCTCTATCGCGAAACGGAGGAGTATCTTTCGAGCCGGTATCTAAGTCTCGACGACGCGGCAAACGAAGCCGCGCGGCTGCTGCCCGCGTCGTTCGTCGCGGGGCTGCCGATCTACATCGACGGGCTGGATCGCCCGAACCGGCAGGTGCTTGGGCTGTTGGAACAAATGCTTTGCCTCTGCCCGGAGGTGACGATATCGCTTCGCGTGGACGGCGAAGTGCGCGCGGATGACGAGCTGTTTGAGCCGGAGCGCGAGGTGCTGCGCCAGCTGCTTGTTCTCGCGGAGCGCACGGGAGTTCGCGTGGTGCAGGAGCAGTTCATCCAACAATCCGTAACCGATCCCCTCATGCGGCACATCGAGCGAAACCTGTTTGCGTACCCGTTTTCCGTCTACGGCGGAAACGGCGAACACATCACGATCTTTGGCGCGAGCGACCGGCGCGCGGAGGCGGAGTCCCTTGCCGAGGCGATTCTGGAATTCGCGCGAAATGGTGTTCGCTATCGCGATATGGCGGTTATCGTTTCCGATCTGGAGTCGTACGCCGCATTGATTTCGCGCTCCTGCGAGCGGCGCGGAATCCCCGTGTTTCTCGACCGAAAGCATCCACTGACCGGACACGCCGCCATCGACGGTGTGCTCGCCGCCGTGCGCTTTGCGGCAAACGGCTATGCGGCGTATGAACTGCAAACCTACTGCAAGAGCGGCTTTGCGCCCTGCGTGGATGCGGACGCGGAGGCGCTCGATCTATATCTGCGCCGAACGGGCGCGCGCGGAAACGCGCTGCTCAAACCACTCACCCGCGCAAATCCGGAGGAAGCGGCGGAGCGGGCGCGCGCCGCGGTTGCTCCCGCGCTGGAGCGGCTTTCCAAGGGGCTCGCCCGCGCGACGGTCGGCGAACAGGTGCGCGCGTTCTATTCGTTTCTAACGGAAATTGAATTGCAGCGCGCGCTGGAAGACCGGGCGGAAGCGCTTGGGCGCGAGGGCCGCATCGCGCTGATGCAGGAGCACGCGCAGGTTTGGAATCTGCTCGTCGAGCTGCTCGACCAGCTCAGCGAAATCCTGGGGGAACTCAAGGTCGGAAAAAAGGAATTTGTGCGCCTGCTTGAGGAAGGCCTCGCGGGTTGCAGCGTCGGTATTGTGCCGGGTACGGCGGATCAGGGATTGGTGGGCGACGTGGTTCGAACGCGGAGCCGGCGGGTGCGAGCGCTGTTCGTCGTTGGCGCAAACGAGGGGTTGCTCCCCCGTCCCCAGCAGAACGACGGTTTGCTGGACGACGGCGAGATTCGCGAACTGCGGGGCCTCGGCGCGGAACTCAAGAAGACCGCCGTCGAACTCTCCGCCGCCGATCGGCTCGATCTCTACACCGCGCTGAGCAAAACCAGCGAATACCTCTATATCAGCTATGCCTATGGCGACGGAACCGGCGAGCTCGCCCCTTCCCCGCTCGTGGAACGCTTGCGGGCCATCTGCCCGACCTGCCGCGTCAAGACGGACATCGAACGTTCGGACGCGCTGCCGGACTGCCCCGCCGAAGCGCTGACGCTCGCAGCGGCGGACTTGCGCCGTCTGCGGGACGAGGGAAAGAGTACCGAGCGCCTGCCCGCCCTGCTCGAGTGGCTCACAAGCCGAGACGAAACGCGGGCGCTGGCCGAACGGATGCTGCGCGAAAGCGCGGCGCGCTTTGGCACGCTCGCCATCGGGCGCGATACGGCGGCGAAGCTTTACGGAACGTCGGTTCCCATGAGCGCGAGCCGACTGGAGAGCTTTAACAATTGCCCGTTTCAGCACTTTGTTCGTTATGGCCTCCGCGCCGAAGAAACGAAGGAGTTTACGGAGCGCGTGGCGGATCTCGGCGAATTCTACCACGCCGCGTTGGAGGCGTTCGTCCGCGCGGTCAATGAGCGAAAGCTGGACTGGCACGCAATTTCGGACGCGGAGGCGCTCGCGCTGCTGGACGAGCTGTTGCCGCAGGTCATCGCAAACCACAATTACGGAATCCTGGTCGAAAACGAGCGTATGCGCGCAACGGTGTTTCTGCTCGTCGAGGTCGTGCGCCAGAGCGCGCTCGCGATTGTCAGCCAGATTCGCGCGGGCAGCTTTACGCCGGTGCTCACCGAGGTGCGCTTCGGCGCGGGCGCGCCGTTTCCGCCGATCCGGCTCGCGCTGCCGGACGGACGGGAGGCGCTCGTCGGCGGAAAGATTGACCGCGTCGACCGCGCGAACGTCAACGGCCAACCCATGACGCGCATCATCGACTATAAAACCGGCGGGCGCGAGTTTGATTTTGCGGGCGTGCTCAACGGGCTTACGCTTCAGTTGCCGCTCTATCTCATGGCGGCGGCGGAGCAGGCGCAGACCCGCGCGGGACTCTACTATATGCCGATTCTCCAGCCCGTCGTTTCGGACGCGGAGGAGGACATCGAGGCCGCCGCGCAGGACGCGTTCCGCCTCAAGGGGTTGACGCTTTCGGACGCGGCGGTGATTCACGCGAGCGACCACGCGATCAGCGGCGTTTCCAGCATTCTTGGCGGGGTTCGCTGTGCAGGCGAGGACGCATATTCCGGCAGCGTCTGTTCCAGCGAGGAACTGACCAACTTACTCGAAGCCGCTCGGAAAAAATCGGAAGAAACCCTGCGCAGCATGCTGGAAGGCGAAACGACCGCCTCCCCTGCCGCGCGGCAAAAACGGAAACAGGCCTGCCTGTATTGCGACTACAATAGCATCTGCCGGTTCGACGCGAGCGTGCCCGGTGCACGGGTGCGCTTGCTCAAATCGATCAAACAGGACGAGTTTTTCAGCCTGCTGAACGGAGGAAACAGCGATGCGATGGACGAGTGAACAACAAAGAGCCATCTCCTCCGAAGGAAATCTGATTGTCTCCGCCGCGGCGGGCGCGGGCAAAACCGCCGTGCTGACCGAGCGGATTGTTTCCCGCGTGGCGAGCGGCGTGCCGATGGAGCAGTTGCTGGTGCTGACGTTTACGCGCGCGGCGGCTTCCGAAATGAAGAGCCGAATCGCAAACCGCCTCAACGCCCTCGCCGAAGAAACGGAAGACCTCGCGCAGATGCGCTATCTTCGTCGTCAGGCGCGCGCGGTGGACGGCGCGTTTCTTTCCACGATTCACGCGTTCTGTTCGCGGGTGCTGAGGCGGCACTACTACGCCGTCGGCCTGCCTGCGCGCGCGCGCACTGCGGACGAAATGGAGAGCGCGGCGCTGATCGAGACCGTTCGGGACGAGCTGTTGACCGCGCTTGCCACGGAGGAGAATGCGGATTACCGCGCGCTGCTCTCCGCGTTTGGCGGCGAACAGGCCGCGTGGAATGCGGTGCTTTCCGTCTATCGCTTTACCCGCGCGGAACCGGATCCGGAGGACTGGCTCACCCGCTCGGTGTCGCGCTATGAGGACGACGCCGCGCTGGAAGCAATGCTACAGGACGCGGTCTGTTTCTGCCAGCGCGAGATTGCGCTGATGATGGAGTCGCTGCTTACTGCGCGGGACTCGCTCCCGCCCGACTGGGCGAGCGTCATCAGCGTGCTGGACGACGACCTCTCCCGCTATCGCGCGCTGCTATTGGCAAAGCGATACGATTCCTATCGTGCGGCATTACTTGGCATGGAGTACGCCGCCCTTCGCTTTCCGCGCGGCACGGCGGAGCTGGAGAAAAAGCCGATTCAGGATGCGCGCGCGGCGGGCAAGGACCTCGTCAAGGAACAGCTTAAGCGCTTTTCCCGCGAAGGGACGGACGCGCTCGCTGTGCTGCGGCATTCCGGCGGGGCGGTTCGCGCTCTGGTGGAGATCACGCGGCGCTTTGAGCGGCAATACACAGAAGCCAAGCGCGCGGCGAACACGCTGGACTACGACGATCTCGAGCACCTGACGCTGGAAGCGCTCAAGCACGAATCCATCGCGCAGGAATACCGCGCGCAGTTTCGCTGGATCGCCGTGGACGAATACCAGGACAGCAACCGCGTGCAGGAGGCGATATTAAACCGGATCACCCGCGGGGACAACCTGTTTTTCGTGGGCGACGTGAAGCAGTCGATCTATCGGTTTCGGCAGGCGGAGCCAAGGCTCTTTTTGGAGAAACTGTCGCGTTTTTCGGGCGGGCAGGGCGAGCGAATTGATCTTTCGAGCAACTATCGAAGTTCGGCGGCGGTGCTGGACGCGGTGAACGAAACGTTTGAAGCGATTCTGTCTGAAGCTTCGGGGGATATGGACTACGACGCGCGCGCGCGGCTCGTCTGCGGAACGTCGCAGCCGGAAGGCACGGCGGAACTGCACCTGATTTCAAAGCGACGTGCGGAAACGGACGAGGAAACCGAGGACCCGCTCGAGGACGCGGCGGATCTTGAGGTGGAGTCCCGTTTGATTGCGGAACGAATTCACGCGCTGCTGACCAACGAAAAATACACGGATGCGCGAACGGGAGAAACGCGAAACTACCGTTATTCGGACATCGCAATTCTGCTGCGCGCGGGTACCGACGCGCAGACGGTCTCTCAAACGCTGTCCCAGCAGGGCGTGCCCAGCTATGCGCAGTCGAGCGGCGGCTACTTTGACGCCATCGAGGTGCAGATTCTCAAAAATCTGCTTTCCGTCATCGATAACCGCCATCAGGACGTCCCCCTTCTTTCCGTGCTTTGTTCCAGCATCGGCTCCTTCACCTACGAGGAGCTCGCGCAGGTGCGCGCAGAGCAAAAGACTGGCTCGTTTTATGAAGCGTTTGCGGCGTACGCCGCCAGCGATGGCGTTCTAGCAAAACGTGCGCAGTCGTTCCTAGCTCGGTTGGACAGCTACCGCGCGGAAAGCCGGCTGCTCTCCGTCGAAGAATTGCTTGGCAAGCTGCTCGACGAAACGGGGTTTTACGAGGAGATGGGCGCGGGTTACGGCGGCGCGCAGCGGCAGGCAAACCTCAACGCGTTGCTCGACAAGGCGCATGCGTTCGAGGCCGCCGGTTCGCGCGGGGTTTGGAACTTTTTACGCCACATCGAACTCGCGGAAAGCGGCGCGTCGGTCGGCGCGGCGCAGACCATCGCCGCGGACGTGGTTCGAATTCTGACCATTCACAAATCAAAGGGACTGGAATTTCCCGTCGTGTTCGTCGCGGGGTTGGGAAAGAGTTTTAACCGCATGGACGTGAACAACAGCCTCCAGATGCACGCGGAGCACGGCCTCGCGATTCGATTCATCGACGCAGAGGGCACGCGGCGTGTCAAGCGGGATACGCTCGCCCGCGTGATCCTCTCCCAGCGGGTCAAGCGCGAGCAGACCGCCGAGGAAATGCGCGTGCTGTACGTGGCAATGACGCGCGCCAAGCGAAAACTGATTTTGACCGCTTGCGTGAGCAAGCCCGACGAGAAATTGGAGCTCGCGCCGCAACGTCCCTCCGCCTGGCAGGTGCTGCGCTGCAGCAGTCCCGCGCAGTGGCTCCTGATGGGATCGCGCCGGGCGCGGAAGGTGACGCTGCACGTACGTGAGCCATATTTGATTGGCTCCAACGAGGATCGGACGATGGAACTCCCGCCGTTTGATCCAACGGTGCTTGCGGCAATCGAGGCAAAACTGAGTTGGACGTATGCGCACGCGGAGGCGATTCGCCTCAACGCGAAGGCCGCCGTGAGCAAAATCGGCGCGCCGCAGGATGAGCCGCCGGAATTCCGTCGTCCCGCGTTCCTCGGCGAAACAAAGAGCGCCGTCTTTGCCGGAACGGCGACGCACGCGGCCATACAACACCTGCCGTTGGGTCACGTTCTGGACGAAGCGGAGGCGGCAGAATATCTTCTCTCGCTGGAACGAGACGGTCGCATCACTTCCGAGCAGGCGCAGGCGGTGGACGCAAGCGCAATCTCCTGGTTTACGCGAGAGCCGCTCTATGCACGGATGTCCCGCGCGGAACGGCTGGAGCGCGAGCTGCCGTTTTCCTATCCGGCGGATGCGCAGGTGCTCTACGGCGTGGAGGCGGACGAACGCGTGCTGTTGCAGGGCGTCGTCGACGCGTGCTTCCTCGAAGACGGCGGCTGGACGATTGTGGACTACAAGACGGATCGCGTCCACCCCGGCGAGACGCCCGAACAGGCCGCAAAGCGCCACGAAACGCAGATGCACCTCTACGCGCTGGCGGTGGAGGCGATTACCAAGCAGCCGGTGCGGGAACAGCTTGTTATCATGCTTTCCCATCGCGCGGTGGTAGCGCTCTGATTTCAACGCGACGGTGAAATCTTAGAAAAAGGGCTTGCATTGGCGTAAAACCCGTGCTACGATAGGCGCGAGCAATGGCGAAAGCCGTTGCGAAACAACATACGCTTCGGGGCGGGGTGCAATTCCCCACCGGCGGTGAAGCGGCAGCAATGCCGACGAGCCCGCGAGTCGCGAAAGCGATTGAGACGGTCAAAATCCGTTGCCGACGGTAAGCGGCGAACAGTCTGGTTCGCAGCAAGTCCGGATGAAAGAAGCGGCTATCCTAACTTCTGTTCGGCATAGCATTCGCCCCGCGATCATTCGCGGGGCTTATTTTTTCGGGAGGTTATTTCATGAAAACGCGATTCAACGTCGACCGCCTTGCCAAACTCGGCATGCTGACCGGGCTCTCCATTCTGCTCGTCTACGCAATTCACTTTCCAATCTTTCCGTCCGCAAGCTTTCTGGAATACGACATGGCGGACGTGCCGATTCTGATTGGAACGTTTCTCTACGGACCCTGGTGGGGACTCGCGCTGACGGGCGTGGTTAGCCTGCTGCAGTGGCTGCTCGTTTCGCCGCAGAGCCTCTGGGTCGGCGCGGTGATGCACTTCTGTGCAACGGGCGCCTATGTCGTCGCCGCAGGGCTGATCTATCAAAAGACCCGCACGCGTACGGGCGCGCTGATCGGCATGGCCGTTGGCGCGGTGCTCCAAACGCTGATGATGATTCCGATGAACCTGATCTTTACCGTAAATTTCTTTGGCGTGCCGAGGGAGACGGTGGTTGCTCTGCTGCCGACGGCGATCATTCCGTTTAACGCAATCAAGACCGTCGCCAACTCGATATTGACGTTCCTTCTGTATAAGCGCGTCGCGAAGTTGTTTGAACGAAACCTCTTGCAGCGCAAAGCCGGAATCCCGCCGCAACCGGAAAACTGAAGCAAGTCGGTTTGTTCGTTCTCGATTTCGGCAATCGTGTGAAAAACGCGAAAAGGACTTGACGGACGATTCGACATGCGATAGTATAATAACAATAATTGTTACTAAAAGACATATTTTACGATTCCGTCGTTTTCTTCGTTTCGCCGGAGTCGAACACTTCAACTGTGAGGTTCAGAACAAATGCGATATTCGCATCAGCGGGAACGAATCTTTCGCGCGGTCATGGAAAGCTGCGAACATCCAACGGCCAACATGGTCTACGAGCAGCTCAAAACGGATATGCCGCGTTTAAGCCTTGGCACCGTCTACCGAAATCTGAATCAGCTGGCCGACGCGGGGCGCTTAAAGAAAATTCCGCTGGCGGACGGCAGCTGTCGCTTCGACAAAACCAAGGAAGCGCATTCGCACATTGTCTGCGAACAATGCGGCGCGGTATCCGACGTACATCTTCCCTCGTTTCAGGCGCTGGAAGAGGCAATTGAGTCCGAAACGGATTTTCTGCTCAAGAGCTACGACGTGGTGCTTCGCGGGGTTTGCGCCCGTTGCAGGCAGAGCTGTGAGCAGAACGCAGGTTGATTGGCATTCATGCGTGAAAGCGCAAGTGAATAAGAAATAAATAGGAGGTACAAATACTATGGAACTCAAGGGTAGCAAAACAGAAAAGAATTTACAGGACGCGTTTGCGGGCGAATCGCAGGCGAGAAACAAGTACACCTATTTTTCTTCGGTCGCGAAAAAGGCCGGATTCGAGCAGATTTCGGCAATCTTTGCCGAGACGGCGGAAAACGAGAAAGAGCACGCCAAGCTTTGGTTCAAAGCGCTGCATGGCGGCGAAATGCCTTCGCTGGACGAAGCGCTGCAAATGGCTGCCGCAGGCGAGCACTATGAGTGGACGGATATGTACAAGCGCATGTCCGAAGAGGCGAAGGCCGAAGGATTTGACAAGCTCGCGTATCAGTTCGCGGCGGTTGCCGAAATTGAGAAGAGCCACGAAGAGCGCTACAATGCGCTGGCCAAGAACCTCAAGGACGGCAAGGTCTTTGAAAAGGACGGCAAGGTCGTTTGGCAGTGCCGCAATTGCGGATATCTCTATGAAGGCGAAAAAGCCCTGGAGATTTGCCCGGTCTGCGCACACCCGAAGGCATTTTTTGAGCTTCGGAAGATCAATTATTAATCTTATTTAAAAAATAAGATTAGGGGTTTCTCCGAGCTTCGGAAGATGAATGATTCATCTTTTCGAACATACGATCTACGGTTGACCCAACGGCGGTTCGCGAAGTGTTGCGAGCCGCCGCTTTGTCTCTTTAGTTCCGAAACAAATCGGAAGAAACAGGCTGGAAATTTGAAAAGAAATCCGATAGAATAATCGTTGTTAGCACTCTCGATTGATTGATGCTAAAAGTTCACAGTCTGGTGAACGTGATGTTACATTATGCCCCGTTGCTTGTTTGCATTGACATAGGTAAGCCGCTATACTGAATTTACAATCATGGGGCCTTTCTAATGTTAATCCCCTGATGGAGGTGAAAAAGATGGATCTGCATGGAATCGTAACGCTGCCCGTCATTCCGTTGCGCGGAATTGCGGTGCTGCCAAACGAAGTGATGCATTGCGATATCGGGCGTAAAAAAACCCTCTCCGCGATGGAGCAGGCGCTTTCGGACGAAGGCTACGCCCTGTTTGTCTCGCAAAAGAACGCGAAGATTGTCGACGTAACGCCCGAGGATCTCTACTCAATTGGAACGATCTGCCGCATTCGGCAGGTATTTCGAATTCAGAACGACACGGTGCATCTGCTCGTGACCGGTGCGGCGCGCGCGCGCATTGTGAGCGTGCTTTCGGAAAACCCGCACTATACGGCGCAGGTCGAGATCATTGAGGACGTCGAGCCGGACGAGTATACCGCGGAAGCGCTCCGTCGCCGTCTGAGCGAGGGTTTCTCCGATCACGCGAACCAGCGCGATCGTCTAACGCAGGAGCAAAAGGACGCCGTGCTGTCGCAGCCGACGCTCTCCGACCTGACGGACGCAATTGCGCAGCATGTCGTGAGCAA
>DAIRTE010000062.1:0-15794 GCA_036804025.1 Clostridia bacterium
TCTGTGCACGATAACGATTCTCAAGATACGCAAAAACCGCCCGAATTGGGCGGTTCTTATTTGGTTGCGGGGGATGGACTTGAACCAACGACCTCCGGGTTATGAGCCCGACGAGCTACCAACTGCTCTACCCCGCGACGCTTGTCTTTCGACGTGCAAAAAGTAATATAGCATAGTAGGACGGCAAAGTCAACCCCGATTGAGAAGAAATACGATTCTAAGCGTGCGATCGAGCACTTCGGTTTTGCCCAGTTTGAATTAATAAGGCTTAAGTATTGCGCTTTTTTGCCGTATCTGCAATAATATAGGAAGCATTTCTCTGTATCCAGGCGCACGGCGTTTACTCCACTACTTTATTCGTCGCGACGCTCAATAAAGGAGGGATACCCATCCGCAAGGCTTGCGGTGCGGCAGTGTGGAGACCTGTCGTAAAGCGTACGTCGTATTTTCAGGCGAACGCGAGTTGGGCGGTTAGCGATTGCTGCGCCCGATGAAGCCAAAGTCACCATGGCAAACGTTACTCTCAAGAACATCAAGAAGGTCTACGACAAAAACGTAGTGGCGGTGCAGGAGTTCAATCTTGACATCGCGGACAAAGAGTTCATCGTGCTCGTCGGGCCGTCCGGCTGCGGCAAGTCGACAACTCTGCGCATGATCGCCGGTCTCGAAGAGATCACGGAAGGCGAGCTCTACATTGGCGACAAACTCGTCAACGACGTTGCTCCGAAAGATCGCGACATCGCGATGGTCTTCCAGAACTACGCGCTCTACCCGCACATGACCGTGTACGAAAACATGGCGTTCGGGCTCAAGCTGCGTAAGGTTCCCAAGGCCGAAATCGACGAAAAGGTCAAGGAAGCGGCGGAGACGCTCGGCATCACCGAGTACCTCCAGAGAAAGCCCAAGGCGCTCTCCGGCGGCCAGCGCCAGCGAGTTGCCATCGGCCGCGCAATCGTTCGCCATCCGCAGGTCTTCCTCATGGACGAACCGCTGAGCAACCTCGACGCAAAACTGCGTAACCAGATGCGCGCCGAGCTGATCAAGCTCCGCCAGAAGGAAAACACGACGTTCGTCTACGTTACCCACGACCAGACCGAGGCCATGACGCTGGGCGACCGTATCGTCATCATGAAGGACGGGTACATTCAGCAGATCGGCACGCCGCAGCAGGTGTTCAACCATCCGGCAAACCTCTTTGTCGCGGGCTTCATCGGCTCGCCGCAGATGAACTTCTTCGATGCGGAACTCGTCAACGAAGGCGGAAAGTACTACGTTCGCCTCGAGGATGCCGTCATCGACCTGCCGGAAGCCACCGAACGCGCGCTCAAGGCCAAGGGCGTTCCGTCCAAGAAGGTCGTTTTCGGCGTCCGTCCGGAGCACATCACGCTTTCGACGAAGAAGACGCGCAATGCGGTCAACGCGGTGGTCGACGTATCCGAGATGATGGGCAGCGAGCTGTATGTCCACGTGACGGCAGCCGGCCGCGACTGCGTGCTTCGCATCGCGACGGTCGACCTGCCCGTGGAAAACCGCATGGGCTTTAAGTTCGGCGATCAGCTGTATTTCACGTTCGACGGCGCGCTCGCGCACATGTTTGATCCGGAAACCAGCCTGAACCTGCTGTAAGCAATACCAACCAGTCAAGGCGCTCCCGTTCATGCGGGGGCGCTTTTTTGATTCCTCTTAGGCGGGCACTGTTCAAATGCGCTATCTTTTGCTAGAATAAGGACATCGATCATTCAAAACAGTTGATCGATACGGAAAGGATCGTGTATCATGCAGATCGACGCAAGGGGCAAGGCCTGCCCGCAACCGGTGATTCTCGCGAAGAAGGAACTAGACGGAGGATGCCGGGATTTAACGGTTTTGGTGGATAACCGCGCGGCGGTGGAGAACCTCACGCGGCTGGGTAATTCGGCCGGCGTATCCGTGACATCCGGCGAGGCGGAGGGCGGATTCTTCGTTCGCCTGACCGGGGAAGCGAAACCCGGCGAGATGCCCGCGATTGCCTGCCCGACGACGGGAAACGGCTACGCGGTCTTCGTCGGCAAGGACGTGGTCGGCGCGGGCGATCCCACGCTCGGGTATAACCTGATGAAGATGGCGCTCTATACGCTCGCGCAGGGCGACAGCGCGCCCGCCTACCTGCTCTTCATGAACGACGGAGTAAAGCTCCCCGCTGGTGAGGAACCGCAGGTGCTCGAGAGCATTCAAGCGCTGTTCGACAAAGGGACGATTGTGCTCGTCTGTGGAACGTGCCTCAATTACTATGGCCTCGCGGAGCGGCTCAAGGTTGGCACCGTGAGCAACATGTATGACATTCTTGGCGCCATGCAGCGCGCGGACAAGGTGATTTCACTTTGACGGAACAGACCTACTGGCTGTTTGCGTTCGACTCGCCGCACGCGGCGATTGCGGCGCAGAAGCTGCTCGCAACCTGTGGTGCGGTGGTGATGCCGACGCTAAGGAGCATCACCGCGAGCTGCGGTATGTCCCTGCGGCTGACCGACGCGCGAATCGAGGAGGCAAAGCAGATCATGCGGGACTCCGTCATCGACCCTGCACTCTATCGGCTCTATCGCGTGGAGAGAGTGGACGCGGAGACGCGCTGTACACAAGTTCCAGCCTAGCACAAGATATCTTCCAGAGACCCACTGATTCCGGCGGGTCTCTTTTTATACTCGAAAACTTACTTTCAAAAGATATTCCCTCTATAATAAATACAAATTGATTTCAGGATTCGGCACGCTCGGTCGTGTTATCTAGGAAGGCAAAAGGAAACCGAACAACAGGAGGACGAGATTTGCGATCCTTGGTTCGCACGCAAAAAGAAATCACAGAAGCGTATGAGCGCAACGTGGATACGGTTTACCGCG
Source organism: Clostridia bacterium (assembly GCA_036804025.1). Taxonomy (GTDB): domain Bacteria; phylum Bacillota; class Clostridia; order Christensenellales; family CAG-138; genus UBA7703. The sequence goes on from DAIRTE010000062.1 coordinate 2,877, forward strand.
TCTGTTTTCTGTTCTTTCGCGGGAACCGGGCGGACGCGGAGGACGCGGTTCAAACAACGTTTCTCCGCTTGGCGCAGGAATCGAAACCGTTTCGCGATGCGGAGCACGAGAAAGCCTGGCTGATTGTGACCGCCGGTAACATCTGCCGGGATATGCTGTCCTCCGGCTGGCGAAGACGCGTGGTGATGGATGAGCAACTGATCGAGCGGAGCACGGTTCCGTTTGAAATCGACGAGACGCTGCAGAGCGTCATGGCGCTGCCGGATCACTACAAGACAGCAATCTATCTGTTCTACTACGAGGGCTACTCGGCCAAGGAGATTGCCGGGTTTATGGGTAAGACGGTTGCTTCCGTCTGGGGGTATCTGCATTCCGGCAGAACCCTTCTAAAAACGATGCTGAAGGGGGAGAAGTAAGATGAAAAACAAACACATCGTCGCCTCCTTGAGCCGAATTCACGTACCGGACGACCGCAAAGAAGCGATGCTGAACAGCATTCTCGCGCAAGCAGGCGCGGACTTGACCCCCTATGAACCCAGACGAAAAACGCTTGCTCTTTCGAAGCGGCGAAAAGCACTGCTGATTGCCATGGCTGCTGTGCTGTTGCTGCTATCTGCTTGCGCCGCCTATGCGGTGTACTGGAGCAGCACGCAACGCGCGAAGGAGTATTCGCAGAGCGAGCAGGCAACGGACGATCGCCGCGCGCAGGCGGAACGTGCCGCAGACGCGATTCTAGCGGGTACGACGTTTTATAGCACAATTGACCGAACGGCGGAAGTGGACGGCATATCGTTCTCCTGGAAAGGCGCAAATTACTGGGCGAACGACGACCCGCCGGAACTGCACCTCGTGTTCGACGCCGAGGACACAAAGACGAACAACGACAGCCGACTCTACGACGTGGACTATACTCTGACGGTGAACGGGCAGACGTTTTCAGCCTATACCAAGGCGGAAGCGACGGAGCGCGCGCTGCCCGCGATCGCCCGGGCGGACGCGATGGGCGCGCAATATGAAATCTGGTTCCAAATGGACGGGCAACTGATTTCCGATGGAACCGCCATGACCCTGTCGGGCGAGCTATACCAATATGATGCAAACGGTCAGCGAACGGAGCACCTCGGCGGATTCTCAATTGATTCTACCTATTCGATTCCGCAGGGTCAGATCGATGCCGAACGGGAGCGGCTGATCGTACAGGAACTCGCGCGGCTGGACGCGGAGGCACAAACAAAGCAGGAAGCGCTCAGTGGTATGCCGGACGAAACGACCCCGCTCAACATCACGCAGGACGAGTATACCTTTGTCGATGCGCAAACTACGAAAGAGGGTTTTCTGCTGGGACAGTCGGTTGTGACCAGAGGCGCAGAGACGCCGGTCTTCTATATGGATGGTTATCGCTGGGGCGGCGAAACGATCAACAGAATCATTACGCCGGATCTGACGCGCCCGCGGCTGGACATCTCCTGGGAAGTGGAATACTACGGAATTGCCGAAACGCTCACTCGTTATCCGTGGTATGCTCCTGTCGATGAATTGCCGGAGACCGTGCTCATCGCCGTTGTGCGGGACGCGGGGAGTGAACAGCGGCGAAAGGGAGGCATTGAAGAGGAGCTGCTTTCCTACGAATGGCAGGCGGTCGAGCTGCTGCTGCGTGTCAATCCCCGAACGGGTGAAATCACGCTGCCAAAGGACGACGTGGAGCGCAAGGCATGGCGTGCGGAGTCGGATCGGCTTGCTGCGGACGGGCGAAACGACGACTTGGTCGCACAGCTCTCCGGCGAGCAGACAATCAACGGCGTTACCGTCCGCCTCCAGCAGCTTCATGTGCAGACCGAACGTCAATTGGCGTTTGTTTCTTGCGAGGTGGACGGCATTTACATTCCAATGCAAATGCGGCACTCGCCGCTCACGCTCTACCTAAACGACGTTTCACTGGGCACCAGATGCGACGAGAGCGAATTTTTGACGGAACCCGCGCAGGTCTGGGTGGATAGCTATGGTGGCTGGAAAAAGCACAATGGATTTTCCGGCGGTGGCGGATTTACGATTTTTGAACATCCCAACCGCTGGCCGGATCCAATCACACTGCGAATCGTTTGGGAACTTTCCGATCGCGACGAGCAGTGGAATTTGGTGCCCATCGGCACGTTCGATCTTTCGACAACAATCTCGCAGGCGGATATTTCGCGTGGATCGCTTTCGGAGATCTACGATCTGCTGCGCTAGAAGTCTGCATCCAGATGTTTAACATGGCAGTAGGCGTATAGACCTTCTTGCTGCAAGAACCCGCCGTTTTCGGCGGGTTTTCTGTTATTTTCGTGTGGCAATTTGCCTCAGCGAAGTATCCTATTAATCCGTTGTAAATATTATCGCGAAATACCTTGACAGGTGAGGTATACTGCGTTAAGATATACCTGCAAACGGAAAGGAGGTGCGCCATGTCCGTTGCATCGGAACTCATTCGTGGGAACACGGAAACAATCATCCTGGCGCAGCTGATGAAGGGCGATGGCTATGGGTACATGGTCAACAAAGCCATCCTGAGTTTGACCGGAGGAAAGTTTGAACTCAAGGAAGCGACGCTGTATACGGCGTTTCGGCGACTTGAGGATGCGGGCTGCATCGTTTCGTACTGGGGGGATGAAACGACCGGCGCCCGCCGCAGATATTACTCCATCACCGATTTGGGAAAAGAATCGTATCGGCTGCGAAAAAAGGAATGGGAAACTGCGGAAGCAGTGATCGACAAGCTATTAGCTGAAGGAGAAAAAGGGGTATCCATATGAACGAGAAACTAAGACATTACATCGACGACCTTTTTGCAAACGCCCCGTCGACCGTTCGGGCGGTGGAGCTCAAAGAGGAGATGTACCAGAACCTGATGGACAAGTACAACGACCTGATCAACGAGGGCAAGAGCGAAGAATCCGCCTACAACATCGCCGTTGCGAGCATTGGCGACGTGGACAGCCTGATCAGCGGTCTCAGCAGCGAAAGGAATCCGGTATCGCAGAAGAACAGAACCCGTTCGGGCATCTTAGTCGCGATTGCGATTGGACTCTACATTCTCAGCCCGGTTCCGGTGATTTTGATTCAGGACGAATTTGGCCTGATGTTCCTCTTCCTCTTTGCCGCGGTTGCGACGGGCCTGCTCATCTACAACGGCGCAACCCAAGAGCGTTACGTCAAAGCGGACGACACCATGGTAGAAGAGTTTAAGGAATGGAAACAGAACGGCAAGCAGAAGAACAAAGCCGCGGAAGCGATCGTTGGCTCGTTCTGGCTCATCGCCGTTTGCGTGTACATTGTTGTGAGCTTCATGACTGGAGCATGGCACATCACCTGGATCATCTTTTTAATCGCGGCGGCAGTCGCATCCTTGATCCGCGGAATCTTCATGCTCAAGCAGTAGAAACAGGGGGAACAATCAAATGAGAGCAGCAGGTATTATACGAATCATTGTAGGACTGGTTCTGGCGGTGCTACTCACCGCAATTCTGGTCGTACTACTCACTGGACACAACATCTTCTCCGGCCTCGGTTGGAACGGCGGTTGGATCAACCGTTTCATCGATCGCACGGTCTATACCTCGGGCGGCGTCAACGAGGACACGAACGAGATCGTCGTATCGGAACAGGCAACCATCCCGGCGGCGTCGATCCAGAAGATCAAGGTCGACTGGGTGTCGGGCAGCGTGGAACTCCGCGTTGGATCGGGCAGCGACATTACGCTCTCCGAATCGTCCTATCGCACCCTGACCGACCGCCAGAAGATGCGCTACAGCGTTTCTTCGGACGGCACGCTGAAGATCAACTTCTGCGACGATCTGGACAACATCTTCAATTGGTTCGATCTGGACGCAAACATGCCTTCCAAAGCCTTGGTCGTTGAAGTTCCCGCTTCACTGGCCGGCGCGTTGCAGGACGTGAACATCGACGTTGTCTCCGCGAGCGTAGACCTCTCCGGCGTGTACGGCACGGATACCGAGATCAATACGGTTTCCGGCGCGATCAAATGCACGGATATTTCGGTGGACAAGCTGAGCATTGGTTCCACGAGCGGCGCAATCGTCTGCGAAAACACGAAAGCCGAGCAGCTGCACATGAACAATGTCAGCGGCAGCATGCGCGCCGAAGGCGAGTTTGTTGAAATCGACGCGGAAACGGTCTCCGGCAGCGCGCGGCTGAGCTGCGCAACGGCTCCGTCGAAGATTCGCGTGGATGGCGTGAGCGGCAGCGTTACGGTTTCTCTGCCCGAGACGGCAGGATTCACGGCCAAACTGGACTCCGTCAGCGGCTCCATCAGCTGTGATTTTCCGGGCACGCTCGGCAGCGACATGGTCGTTGTTGGCGACGGAAGCGCGAGCTATCGCTTCAGCACGGTCAGCGGCAGTCTCCGCATCGAGAAAAACTGATTTCGACAAAACAATACAGCGTTTGCGAGGCCGGCGGATATCCGTCGGCCTTTTACCTTGCAGCGTGCATCTCACAGGGTATGCCCTGCCATGTAATCGAATACCAAAATTCGATCATTCCAATTGGAATATTACGAGGAATTACCGGAAGCGTTGCGCTTGGTACATCCAGCGGGTAAAATAGAAGCAGAATGGAGTTCCGAAAGGAGCCCGATCCAAATCGAATGGAGACGATCGCTATGCTACCCATCCGCAGCAGACTGATTGACGGCGAATTTGACGAAACCCTGAAATCCCTGTATGGAACTGCGTTTGATGCGCAAAAGAACAAATATGCCGCCCTGACGGACGCGTTTGAAGGCGCGTTCGGCGAGAGCGATAACGCCGTCCTGTTTTCCGCGCCGGGGCGAAGCGAAATCGGCGGGAATCACACGGATCACCAGCTCGGGCGCGTGCTCGCGGCGGCGGTGACGATGGACACCCGCGCGGTCGTTGCGCCGCGGACGGACTCGACCGTTCGGATTCACTCACAGGGGTACACGCCGCTCTGCGTTTCGCTCGACCGGCTCACGCCGGAGCAGGGCGAGGAAAACGCCAGCGAGGCGCTCGTGCGCGGCATTGCGGAACGGCTGACGATGACCGGGCGCAAGGTTGGCGGGTTTGACGCGGTGACCGCTTCGGACGTGCCAAAGGGCTCCGGGCTTTCCTCCAGCGCCGCGTTCAGCATTCTGGTGGCGACGATTTTCTCCGAACTCTACAACGACGGGAAGATTTCGCCCGTGGAGCAGGCGCTCGCGAGTAAATACGCCGAGAACAACCACTTTGGCAAGCCGAGCGGCCTCATGGATCAGCTCGCCTGCGCGGTGGGCGGGTTCATCACGATCGATTTCGAGCGACCGGAGGAGCCGAGGATCGAGCAAATCGACTGCGACCTCGCGGCGCTGGGCTACGCAATCTGCATCGTCAACTGCGGCGGAAACCACGCGGATTTAACGCCGGAGTACGCGGCGGTGGCCAAAGAGATGGGCAGCGTTGCGTGGTACTTTGGCAAAAACGTGCTGCGCGAGGTAGACGAAGGGGACTTCTACGCGTCGCTGGGGCAGCTCAGGAACGTGGTCTCCGACCGGGCGCTGCTGCGCGCCATGCATTTCTTTGGCGATAACGCGCGCGTGCCGCTGCAGGCCGAGGCGCTGAAGCACAAGGATATGGATACCTTCCGCAAGCTCATGAACGAGAGCGGGCGCTCCAGCTTTATGCTGCTGCAAAATGTTTGCCCAACGGACGCATCCGAGCGCGGGCTGGCGCTCGCGCTGGCGCTCTCCGAACGCGTGCTGGGCGAGCGCGGTGCGTGGCGCGTCCACGGCGGCGGGTTTGCGGGCACGATTCAGGCGCTGGTGCCGCTCGATCTGACAGAAGCGTATCAGGCCGAGATGGAGCGCGTGTTTGGCGTTGGCTGCTGCTATCGCTTTGCCGTTCGTCCCGTCGGCGGCGTTCGAATCGGCTAAGAAACATAAGCCAAGAAATATAAAGAGAAACACCGCTCCGAAAACCGGGGCGGTGTTTTTGCTTGCTATAGATGTATGAACCGTGGGGAAAGGGATCGATCTATTTGCGTGCCAGCGCGGCGACGAGTGCAATGTGCTCCGGCGTGGTGCCACAGCACCCGCCCAGCCCCCAAACACCGCCATCCGCGAGCTTTTGCATCTGCTCGGCGAACGCCTCCGGGCCGACGAGATAGCGCGTTTCGCCGTCTTGAAACACCGGCAGGCCTGCGTTTGGCTGCATTACAAGCGGTTTTGTCGCACAGGCGGTAAAGCGCGGAAGCAGCGCAACGAGCTGCTCGGGACCTACGCCGCAGTTGCAGCCGAGCGCGTCCACACCCGCATCCTCCAGCGCGGCAACAACCGTCTCCAGCGTTTCGCCGGTCATGATGCGCCCGTTGGGGTCGTAGGTCATGGTGCAGAGGATGGGCAGGCCGCCGCCGTAGAGTTTCGCGGCCTGCACGCAGACGAGCGCTTCGTTGAGAGCCGCCATGGTTTCGATTAAAATGCAGTCCGCGCCCGCCGCAACGCCCGCTTCGATGGGTTCGCGAAAGAACGCGAGCGCTTCCTCCTCCGTGAGGTCGCCCAGCGGTTCCAGAAACTCACCGAGCGAGCCGAGGTCGAGCCCGACAAACGCCTGCCGCCCGGAGGCCGCAATCGCCTCCTGAACGAGCCGTACGCCCGCCGTTACGATCTCCGCCGGGGAATTGGGCACGCGCTTGAGCCGCGGCTTCGTGCTGCCGAAGGTATTGGTGGCAATCACATCCGCGCCCGCAGCAAGATACGCCGCGTGGACGGCGCGAACCGCGTCCGGATTCGTCAAATTCCATTGATCGGGCGACTGTCCGGCGCGAAGACCCGCCGCGAGCAGCATGGTGCCCAGGCCGCCGTCAAAGACAAGGTGTTTTTGAGAGAACGTTTCCGAAAACTTCATATGGATCACCAATTCCTTTATTTGGTCGATTCTACCACAATCCTGCGCCCAAACGCAACGAAACCACGGCAGAAAACGAAGAAAAACGGCGCAAACCGAAGCCTGCGCCGTGCTGATTGCCACTACCGAATCAATCCAGTACCGTGTTGATGACCGTCGGCGGATGCTCAAGCAGCTCCGGATTCGTCAGGTACTGTTTAAAACGGCGGAACACGGCGGCAAAGTAGCTGCCGGAGCAGATGCGCTCGTCCATGACCACGCCCATGGGCAGCGAGCGTTCAAAGACGATTTCCTCGCCCTTGCGAACGGGGATTTCGCGCATGTTGCCGAGCGTGATGAGGATGCTCGTCGTGCCGAACTCATATACATGGTGGAAGATATGGTTCGTGCGGATGCTCGCGAGGTTCGAAATCGTCATGCTGGTGTGGAACGGGCTGGCCTTGATCAGGCTCTTGGGCAGCAGGCCGTAGCGATCCATAAACCGCAGCAGACCGACGCCAAAGTTGACGAGGCCGGGGATCTTGAGCAGCGTGCGGACGATGTCGTCCGTTGCGTTCGTGTCCCCCTCCGCGCGGTTATCGACGACGTAGCGCTCCATGGTTTCGTGGACGGAGAAGATGTCGTCGTCCATCTTGAAATACATCTTGCTCATCGTGCCGTCCAGATCGCCGGGTTTGAGCACGACCATGGCGACGGAGAACTCGTTTCGCTGATAGATGCGCTTGTTGGCGATGAAGCGGTTGAGCAGCGGATATTCCGCCGCGGTGCGCACATAGGCCGCGAGCACGACGCCGAGGTGCGAAAAGCGGTAGCCCTGCTTGCGCTTCTCGTTGAGATAGGACTGCATCGGCGAAATTGGAACGTCGACTTCGATCATGTTCATCGCGTCGTAGCGGTACTTGAGGATATAAGGCATGACCGTATAGATTGGGTTCGCGTCTTTCACACGCTTTCCGTCTTTGCGCATGGTGTCTCCTTATCTGATCGATTGATGGATGAATTCGACAACAAGAATACCATATTTGTCGGGTTTATCGCAAGTAGATATCCGAATCCGCACGATTTGGGCACAGCGTGAGCCAAACGATTGTGTCAAATCGGAAGTCTCTAATAATATGTAGTGTATAAAACGCGAGATAAGGCGAGCGTTCAATTGCGTTAAACTAGAAAGTTTGCAATGATGTTTCAGTTTGACAAATGCGGGGTATGGTATACTAATAAAAAAAGGACGGAGGATTTTGATCCATGCAAAAACAGTTGAAAACGATTGTCTGCGCGGTTCTTGCGCTTACGTTAGTCCTCGGGCTGTTCGGCTGCGCGGGAAAAGCGCTGCCGGAAGGATTTGACGCGGAGGAAGTCGGCTCGGCGGCGGAGGAGATCGTCGGTCTCGCAACCGCGGGGGATTATGACTCCATCATCGCCTCCATGCGCGCCGATTTGCAGGCGGGCATCACCGCCGATCAGTTGAAGGAAGGCTGGGCGGCCACCTACGAGAAGGCGGGCGCGTTTAAGAGCATCACCAAGACGGTGCTCTCCGGAACGGAAGACGCCACCACGAAGGAAGCGTATGCGGTAGCTCAGGTGCAGGTGAAGCACGAAAACGCGAACCTTCTGTATACGCTCTCGTTTGACAAGGATCTGGCGCTGGTCGGAATCTACCTGAAATAACGAAACGAGCGAATGAACGAGCGGGACGAAGCGGCGCAGCATGCGCTGAGGGTCTACTTTGCGGAAAACGGCATGCTGCTCTGCAATGAGAGCCGCGAGCTGCCGTATCTGGATCTTGTTGGCGGCAACTGGAACGCGGTTGTTTCGCTCATGGAATGCGGGGAGGTCTGCTACAGTCGACTCTATCGAAACCGGGTGACCTATCTTTCCCGCGCGCTCTACACCGCGATGAAACCGTACCGCCAGCGACTCTTGCGACTGGACGAGCCGAGCCGGCGTCTGCTTGAATTCTTGCGGGCAACGGGTGAAGCGAACGCGGAGCAGATGCAGGCGGCCTGCCTGCTGGAACGAAACGTGCAGACGGCGGCGCTCAACGCGCTCGTCTCCGAGCTGTTCGTCACCGTGTCCCGCCGGGACGTGACGATTCACGAGAGCTGGTGCACTTTTTTCTATTGCCCCGTGGAGCTCTGGGAACAGCGGCAGCCAAATCCGCCTCCGGTGGATGCAAGGCAGCTGCTGAGCCGCCAGCTCACCGGGCGACAGGTTGACCGAATGCTCTCGTAGACGCAAAGAACCGGTGCAGGACGACGCCTGTGTGCGGACTGCAAATACGCTTTGATCCGTTACCAATGCAAAAACGCGAGTTCGTGCTCGCGGCGTACTGCACAACGGCATCTGCCGTGCTACTCGCAGAAGAAAAACAACCAAAGAGCAACACAAAAGCAGGGGAGCAACCGCTCACCCTGCTTTTATTTCGTTCGTGCTTTATTTTACCGTAATCAGTTCGTACTGGCGGGTGCCGAGGCCGATCTCTTCCGCATGCGCGAGGGTAACGGTCCAATCCGTGCCCTGCGAGGAAACGCCGAAGTGGTCGTGTCCGGGGCAACCCTGCTCAATGTGTTCCGCGAGCTGACTGCCCGGCATGACGGGCTGCTTGATGCAGGCGTCCGCGCAGGCCTGGTCGAGCGCGACGGGGTCGAACGATGCGAACATGCCGACGTCCGGAATGATCGGCACGTCGTTCTCCGAGTGGCAGTCGCAGTTCGGGGACACCTGAATGACGAGGTTGATGTGGAAGTTCGGGCGGTTCTGGAGCACCGCCAGCGAGTACTCCGCGATCTTTTCGCAGAGAATCTGATTGCTGTTTCCGCTCGTATTCTCAATTGCGTCGAAGTTGCAGGCGCCAATGCAGCGGCCGCAGCCCACGCAACGATTGTGGTCGATGCTGGCGATCTTCTTTTCGTTGTAGGAAATGGCATCATGCGCGCATTGCTTGCCGCACTGGCGGCAGCCACGGCAGAGCGAGGCATCGACGGTGGGCTTGCCATCGCAATGCTGATCCATCTTGCCCGCGCGCGAGCCGCTGCCCATGCCGATGTTCTTGAGCGCGCCGCCAAAGCCGGTGCCTTCGTGCCCTTTAAAGTGGTTCAGCGAAACGAGAATATCCGCGTCCATAATCGCTTGACCGATCTTCGCTTCCTTGATGTGTTTGCCGCCGACGATGGGCACGATCTTCTCGTCGAGCCCTTTGAGTCCGTCCGCAATGATGCACTGGCAGCCGGTGGAAGCGACCGAAAAGCCGTTTTCCGCCGCCGCGTCGAGATGGTCCAGCGCGTTCTTGCGGCGTCCCGGATAGAGCGTATTGCAGTCCGTCAAAAACGGGCGGCCGCCCTTGGCGCGAATCACGTCCACAACCGCGCGGGCGAAATTCGGGCGCAGAAACGAGAGGTTGCCCGGCTCGCCGAAGTGAATCTTAATCGCGACAAATCGGTCGGCAAAATCGATTGTCTCGATTCCGGCGCGCCGAATCAGCCGCTGGAGCTTTACCGTCAGCGGATTGTCAAAATCTGTGCGAAGATTCATGAAATATACTTTGGAAGGCTGCATGCGCTTGAAACTCCTTTGATTACAAATGTTCAACAAATAGCATACCACATGTTTGGAAATGCTACAATGAATCTTGCTTTTTTTGCGCATAGGATTCGAAACGCTTGCGTTTTTATCGAGAAAACGATATCATTCTCCGTTGATAGACTTTTATCAGCACGTAAGACAGGCGGAAGACAACATGACACTGGGAAAACAACAGGGAAAACTGAGCGGGGCGGCGCTGCTGCTGCTGGCTTCGCTGATCTGGGGCGTGGCGTTTGTTGCGCAGAGCGCGGGCATGGCCTATGTCGGGCCGTATACGTTTACCGCGGTGCGAAGCGCGCTGGCGGCGCTGGCGCTCGGCGTATTGGTGTTCGTGTTCGACCGGCTGGGAATCAGCCCTAAGAACACGGACAGAAAGCTGCTCTGGCGCGCAGGGCTTGTGCTTGGCGTCGTGATGACGGTTGCGAGCAATCTCCAGCAGATTGGCCTTGTGACGACCTCCGCCGGAAAAGCGGGGTTCATCACCTCGCTCTACATCGTGTTTGTTCCGATCTTCGGGCTGTTCATCAAGCGTAAACCGCACTTCATGCTCTGGTTCTGCGTGCTGGTTGCGCTGGCGGGGCTGTACTTTCTTTCGATTCAGTCTGACTTCTCTGTGAGCACGGGGGACCTGCTCGTGCTTGCCTGCGCGGTGGTCTTTACGTTCCAGATTCTGCTGGTCGACCACTTTGCGCCGAAGGTGGACATCATTCGCCTGAACTGCATTCAGTTTGCGGTGATGGCCGTGCTCTCCGGCATTCCGATGCTGCTGTTTGAGCAGCCGAAGATCGGCGCGATAACGGACGCATGGCTGCAAATCGTGTACGCGGGCGTCTTCTCCGGCTGCGGCGCGTATACGCTGCAAATGCTCGGACAGCGCCGCGTGGAACCGACCACTGCCTCGCTGCTGCTCAGCCCGGAAAACGTGTTTGCGATGCTCGCGGGCTGGCTGATCCTCGGGCAAAAACTCTCGCCGCGGGAGCTGCTCGGCTGCGCGCTGGTGTTCGTAGCGGTGATCTGCTCGCAGCTGCCTTGGGAAAAGATCTTTCGGCGAAAGTCGGAACCGGCGGCGCTCGAAACAAACGCGGTGCCGGAACAGCAGTAAAACGAAACAAACAAGCAAGGCGCACTGCCTTGCTTTTTGATTAAAACTCATATCATAATAGGTTGAAACCAAACACGGAGGGGTACCGTTGAGCAATCCCATTACATTGATCTCGATCGGACGGCACACGCGCCTCGGCGACGTGCTGGAGCAGGCGCTTTCCGGGGTGCCGTTTCAAACGATGCAGATTGAGAAGCTAGCTAGCGCGAAGACCGCCGGAGCACGCCTGCTGTTTGCCGCGAGCGCGGACGCAACCGGTGAAAACGAGCAACTGCGCGTGTTGACCCGGCGATTGCGCTGTGGAACATTGCGGCTGGACGGCGCGGCCTGCGCACTCCTTGCGGACGGCGAGCAGGGCGGGGCTTTGCAGACGGACGCGCTACAGTTGCTGCTCGCTGCGAGCGGCGCGGGCGCGGCCTGCATTGCGCAACCACTGCTGGAATCACGGCGCGATTTGCGGAGTTTTACAGAGGCGAAAGGGGCGGCGCGAAAAACGCCGTTTGAGGCCTATGTTGCGCAGGCGAACGCGTTGATTCGAAGCCTGGGTGAATATGAAATCGAGTTGTCCGAACAGACTCGCGTCCGGCTGCTCTCCCCGCTCACGGGCGGACCTGCCAAGGATTGGCGCAGCGCAATGGCGCGGATGCTGACCGAGTCGGGCGCGGCGCTGACGGAGGACGAGCACGCACAGCGCACGATTCTACTCGTAGAGAACACGAGCGGCCTGCCGGACGAGCGAACCCTCGCGCTGCTTCGGCGCGGAAGCGGGCGGCTGACCTGCCTCCTTGCTTCGCCTGCCGCGGGCGGCGAGCTCTATTCGCTCACGCTGTTGGATCAGGCCTGCGTGCGCGGTGGATATTCGCTCGCGCCGAAGGGAATGCTATTGTTCGAGGGCATGAGTGCCGTTGAGGTGCTCGCGGGCAAGGCGGAGATGGAGCGGGTGAAAACCTGCTTCGAACCAAACACCGTGAGAAAATAATACATCTAGATTCTTCTATTTGAGATTCTCCAGTATTTGCATATATCGCTCCGTCGCCAGCTCACTGACCGCTCCCTTGCGGCAGACGGACAGCTCGCGGAGCTTGAGGTGCGGGCGCTCGACGACGACCTGCCCGTCCTGGAGCTTACTTTGGAGCACGCTAAGCGCGTCCAGAAAGCGCGGGTCGTGCTTTGCCGCGTTGTAGAACGAGAGCACATACACATAGTAAAACAGGTTATAGTTCGAAAACGGAAACGTCACCTGATGAAACAGCGTGCCGATGCCGTAATGGCAGGGGCCGAGAGGTGCGCGGGTTTCCCAGTGCCCGAGCAGGAACTGCACCGCGTGATCCAGCCGCTCGT
>DAIRTE010000063.1:0-15770 GCA_036804025.1 Clostridia bacterium
ATTTTGCGCAGAAGCGGGCGGACGATCTGATTATCTCCGCGTCGCCGGTGTTTCTGCTTGAGCCGGTGATGCGGCGGCTGGAGCTTGCGTTTCTTGCTTCCCGCGTGGACCCGCAGACGGGTCTATACGACGGGATGAACTGCCACGGCGAGGAAAAGGTGCGCCGAATGCGCGAAATCTACCCGGATGCGGAAATTGAACAGTTCTATTCGGACAGCCTGCACGACACGCCGCTGGCGCGGCTCGCGTGCGAGGCGTTTCTGGTGAAAGGGGACGCGCTTTTGCCGTTTCCGCTCGACTGACAGAAAGGAGAACTCCTTATGAAGGTGATCGCAATCAACGGCAGCCCGCGCGCAAACGGAAATACCACCATGGCGCTGGGCTGGATGACGGAGGAACTGGAGCTTCAGGGAATCGAAACGGAAACCGTCCAGATTGGGCAAAGGGAGTTTCACGGCTGCATTGCCTGCGGGCATTGCGAGGACTCGGAGCAAAACCTCTGCGTGTTTCAAAAGGACACTGCAAACGAGCTGATCCTCAAGATGCGGCAGGCGGACGGGTTTCTGCTCGGCTGCCCGACGTATTACGGCGGCATTCCGGGGGCAATGAAGTCGTTTCTGGATCGCGCGTTCTTTTCGAGCTCCAACGTCTCCGGCTTTCGGCACAAGGTTGCGACGAGCGTTGCGGTTGTGCGCCGCGCGGGCGGCTTGGACGTGCTCCATCAATTGAACAACTACCTGAACCTCGCGCAGGTCGTCATTCCCCCGTCGCAGTATTGGATGCTCGCATACGGCATGAACAAGGGTGAGGTTGCGGGGGATGGCGAGGGCGAACAGACGCTGCGAAAGAGCGCCCGCGCGATGGCTTGGCTGCTCAAACTCATCGACGCGGGCAAGGAAACTATCCCGCCGCCGGAGGACGAGGAGCGGGTAATCACCAACTTCATCCGGTAAACGAACGATCGATCGCAAAGCCGCGCGTCAGCGCGGCTTTTTCGCGCCCTTTCGCCGTCGGTCAGACCGAAAGAAAAATAGTTGACGAAATCAACTAATTTGCGTTAATATTAGTTGACAAAATCAACTAATACTCGGAGGTGTGCGATGCAGAACGATTTGGAGCGAATTCGAAACATGCGGGAGTTTAACCGGTTCTATACGGGAATTCTCGGTTTGCTGGATCAGCACATCCTTCGCTCGGCGTACTCTCTGGCGGAAGCCCGCATTCTTTACGAACTGTATACGCTGGGAACGTGCACGGCGAACACCTTAACGGAGAAGTTGCACGTTGATAAGAGCTACCTCAGCCGCATGCTTCAGCGTTTTCAGAAGGACGGCTTACTGACCAAACAATCCAGCCGCGACGATAAGCGAGCGTTTCTGCTTTGCCTGACGCAACGGGGCCAAGCGGAAGCGGAACGCCTGATGGAGGAGTCCGACCGCCAGATTGATAGCATCCTTGCGCCGCTGAATCCGGCAGAGAAAGACGAAGTACTTTCCGCCATGTCGCTGATCAAGCGGCGATTGACGCAGTCGGCGGTGTCGATTTCGATCCGCCCGTTTCGCGCCGCCGGTCAGGACGCGGAGTATATGATTGCGCGGCATTTGCGCTTTTACGAGCTGGAGTATGGGCTCACTTCCGATGTATGGAAGACGTATGTGACCGACGCCGTGAATCAGTTGGTGTCCAGCCTTCCGTCCGGCGAGAGCTGTGCCTACATATTGGAGGCAAATGGCGTTCCCTCCGGCTGCATCGCTGTTGCGCGTGCGGGCGAGGGCGTTGCGCAGCTTCGATTTTTCCTGATCGAACCGGAACTTCGGGGAGCCGGCTGCGGCAATCGGCTCATGGAAGCAGCGCTGGACTTTTGCCGGGAGAAGGAATACAGAAAGGTGTTTCTATGGACATTCAGCAAACTCGGCGCGGCAAGACACCTGTATGCGAAATATGGGTTTCAGATTGCAGAGACGCACGAGAACGTCGATTGGGGCGCTCCGGTACTGGAAGAACGATGGGAAGCAACGCTGCTGTAGCAGTAAAAATTCAATCTGTTAGTAATAATATAGCGATCACAAAGCCGCGCTTGAGCGTGGCTTTTTCTCTACTCCCAAGAGCGAAAAAGATATATTTCGCGGAAAAAACACATTCTGCATAAAATTCCTGATAGAATGAACATATGCGTTAAGAAGCGCCAATCAATCTGCAATTTGAATGAACAAAATCTTCATTTCAGGTCGTTTATGCAGTGCGAAAATCTCAACGATAACAATCGGAGGAAACAAATGGACTCACCCATTCGCGTACAAAGCGAGGTCGGAACGCTCCGGCGCGTGCTGCTGCACCGCCCGGGGCAGGAACTCGAAAACCTGATGCCGCAATATCTCTCGCGACAGCTGTTTGAGGACATCCCCTATCTGGTGCATGCGCGCGAGGAGCACGACGAGTTTGCCAAAACGCTCAAAAACGCCGGTGTGGAGGTTTGCTATCTGCTCGACCTTGTCGCCGAGGCGGTTTCGGATTCCGGTGTGCAGCAGCAGATGGTGGAGGACTTTATTTCTGAGATCGGCCTCTGCGCACGCGGCATGGAGCAGCCCGTGCGCGACTACCTGCTGAGCTTGCCGGTGCCGGAGATGCTCTCTGCGATGGCGCGCGGCGTACGCAAGAGCGAGCTTGGCCGCCGGGAGCCGCATCACCTCGTGGACTACATCGACGACGCATATCCCTTCTTCGTCGATCCCATGCCGAACCTCTACTTCACGCGCGACTCGCTCTTTACGGTGGGCGGCGGGGTTTGCCTCTCCAGTATGGCAACGCCCATTCGCGCGCGGGAAACGCTCTTTGGACAATACTTATTCGCCAACCACCCCGGGTATCGAAACACGCCCGTGTTGCACCGGCGCGATGATCCATTTTCGATTGAGGGCGGGGATGTGCTCGTACTCTCCGAGCGGGTGGTCGCCGTTGGCGTGTCCCAACGCACGGACCCGCATGCGGTGGAAGCGCTCGCCGAGCGGCTGATCGCGGAAGACACGGGCATTGTCCGCGTGCTCGCGGTCGACATCCCGAAAACGCGGTCGTACATGCATCTCGACACGGTGATGACCATGGTCGACCGGGACAAGTTCACGATTCATGCGTCAATTCTGCCCGTGGTTCGCGCGTTCTCGCTGACCAAACGGGCGGGCAAGCTCGTGATTGAGCCGGAACGGTACGCGTTTGCGCAGACGCTGGCGGACGCGCTGGAGCTCGACTCGGTCACGCTGATTCGGTGCGGCGGGGGCAGCGCGATTGACGCCGCGCGCGAGCAATGGAACGACGGAACGAACACGCTGGCCATCGCGCCCGGCGAGGTGATTGCGTTCTCGCGAAACTACGTGACCAACGGCATCCTGCGGGACAACGGCATTGTCGTCCACGAAATCTCCTCTGCGGAGCTTTCCCGCGGGCGCGGCGGGCCGCGCTGTATGAGCATGCCATTATGGCGGGAGTGAACGGGACCGCCCATAAAATGGCAGTTGAGTATGCCACTCTGGCGAGAGTAAACGGGACTGCGGGCAAAACCACAGTTTCGCATGTTGGATTTGAGAGAATACCGTAGAGTTTATGATGAAATAAGTTCATCGCATGTTCGCGCGAATATGCGGATATATCGAATATATACTGCGAGAAACCCGAATTTGCGATATATATTATTGAAAGCAAAAAAAATATAAGGTATAATACCCGCAATACGTCTAAAAAACTGCGGGTGTGTGCCGCTTTTCGGAGGAGCGACCGGGCGGCGGCAAGCAAGCACACACGCTGGCAATGATTTCTACGGAGGATGAGGGTTTTTTATGGAGGATCGATTCCAAAACGATGTCGCGGTGCAGGTGCCGCGCATCCTGCTGCCCAAGAAGGGCACGGATTATTCCAAATGGGCGGTCGTCGCCTGCGATCAGTTTACGTCGCAGCCGGAGTACTGGCAGGAAGCCAAGCGAATCGTCGGCAAAGCGCCGTCGACGCTGGAGCTGATCTTACCGGAAGCGTATTTGGAGAAGCCCGGCGAAGCGGAGCGCATCAAGAGCATCAAAACGCATATGCGCGAATACCTCGACAAGGGCGTGCTCGAAGAAAAGCCGCAGGGGTTCGTGTTGGTCACGCGCACCGTCGGCGGGGTTACGCGCACGGGACTCGTGCTCGCGCTCGACCTCGAAGCGTATGATTATTCCAAGGGATCGACCACGCTGATCCGCGCGACGGAGGGGACGATTGTCTCCCGCATTCCACCGCGGCTCAAGATTCGCGAGGGCGCGCCCATCGAGCTGCCGCATATCCTCGTGCTGATTGACGACCCGGATCGAACGGTCATCGAGCCGCTTGCGGAAAAGAAGGCGAAGCTCACGAAGCTTTACGATACCGAGCTGATGCTCGACGGCGGACACATCACCGGCCACCTCGTGGACGGCGAGGACGATGTTCGCGGCGTACTAGGCGCGCTGGCCGTGCTCAAGGACGAGAAGCGCTTTTCCGAGCGGTATGGCGACCGCGCGCCGATGCTCTTTGCCATGGGCGACGGAAACCACAGCTTCGCAACCGCAAAGGCAAACTGGGAAAAGGTCAAAGCCACGCTGCCGGAGAGCGAGCGCGCGGATCATCCCGCCCGTTATGCGCTGGTCGAAGTGGAAAACGTGCATGACGACGGAATCGTCTTTGAACCGATCCACCGCGTCGTGTTTGGCATGAGCGGCAACCGCGCGATCGAAACGATCCACCGCCACCTCAAGGCGCAGAACGAGTGCGCGCGGGTGGAACTGGGGCGGCTTCCCTGCGCGCAGGGCGGGGACACGCATTTGATTCCGTTCATCACGGGCGAGGTCGAGGGCGCGTTCATCGTGAGCTGCCCGAAGTCGCAGCTCGCGGTCGGCACGCTGCAAGCCGCGCTGGACGAGGCAATCCAAGAGGTCTGCGGTACGGAGATTGACTACATTCACGGTGCAGACGTGGTCAAGGAGCTCTCGCGTAAGGGCGGGGCAATCGGTTTTCTGCTGCCCGCCATGAAGAAGAGCGAGTTCTTCTCCACGGTGATTTACGACGGCGCGCTGCCGCGTAAGACGTTCTCCATGGGCGAGGCAAACGAGAAGCGCTACTATCTCGAGTGCCGCTCGCTGGAACGCAAGTAGGCGGCGACGGTCGAAACAGGTTATCTCGCGGCGCGCGTTTTTTTAAAACGCAACCCGCTAATATAGGAACGGGGGAATTTCAGTGGCGGTTAAGACGGTAAAATTTGGCGGAACGAGCCTTTGCAACGCAGAGAACTTTACGAAGGTGAAAAACATCATCCAGGCCGATCCGGCGCGCAAATACGTCGTGCCTTCGGCACCGGGCAAACGCTTTCCCGGCGACGAAAAGATCACCGACCTGCTGTATCTTTGCTATGCAAAAAACTCCAACGGGCTTTCGTTTGACGAAACCTACAGCCAGATTATTGAGCGTTACGTCGCCATTGAAACCGAGCTTGGGCTGAAGACCAACATCGCTTCGGAGCTCTCCGCGATCAAGAAGAACATCATTGCCGGGGCGAGCGAGGACTATATCGCAAGCCGCGGCGAGTACCTCAGCGGCCTTCTGCTGGCGGATTTCTTGGGATTCGATTTTTACGACGCGGCGGAGCTCGTGAGCTTCCACGCGGACGGAACCTACGACGACGAGACCACGCAAAAGTGGACGCAGAAACTCGCGGAGACGCAGAACGTCGTCGTGCCCGGCTTCTACGGGCGCAAGCGCGACGGCAGCATCAAGACCTTCTCGCGCGGCGGCAGCGACATTACCGGCGCAATTGTTGCCCGCGCCGTGCAGGCGGACGTCTACGAGAACTGGACGGACGTCAGCGGATTTCTGATGGCCGACCCGCGCATCGTCGACAACCCCAAGGTGATCTCGGTGGTGACGTATTCCGAGCTGCGCGAGCTGAGCTACATGGGCGCGACCGTGCTGCATGAGGATTCCATCTTTCCCGTGCGCCGCGCGCAGATTCCGATCAACGTTCGAAACACGAACCGTCCCGAGGACGAGGGCACGATGGTCATTCCGGACGCATACCTGAAGTACTACAAGCGCGAGGGCGTGCTCACTGGCGTTGCCGGGCGCAAGGGCTTTACCGTCATCAGCGTCTACAAGGACAACATGCACAACGAGGTCGGCTTCGGCTACCGGCTGCTGCGGGTACTGGATCGCTACAACATTTCGTTTGAGCATGTGCCGAGCGGAATCGACACCATGAGCCTCGTCATTTCGGACGCGAAGCTCAAGGAGCATCTTGAGGCGGTGCTGCGCGAGATTCAGCACGACTGCGAGCCGCAGAGCATTGAGGTGCACTCCAACATGGCGCTTGTCGCGACCGTCGGCAAGGGCATGATCCGCTCCCTCGGCGTGGCCGCGCGGCTGTTTGGCGCGCTCTACGAGGCGGGCGTCAACGTCCGTATGATCGACCAGGGCTCCTCGGAGATGAACATCATCGTTGGCATCGAAAACGACGACCTCAACACCGCGGTCAAGGCGATCTACCACGCGTTTGCGTAAGGGTTCGTTCAGAACACCAAAGCTCCTCCAATCGGGGGAGCTTTTTTCGTTATTGGGAGCGAAAGCGGAATGGAATTAACTTCGTATAACCGATTGAAATTGTGAATAAACGACAGGATTATACAGTAATGTCGATTGAACGAGCGCGTTGCTTGTGCTAAAGTGAAGAAAAACAATCGAGGGAAAACATGCGATATTGGAGCCGGATTCTTGCGTTGCTGCTGACGGTTTTGTTGTGCATTCCGCTTTTCTCCTGTACCGGTGATAAGCTGACAACTCAGCCGGAAAAGACGACCGAAGGCGTGCTGAACTGGGCAGGTCGCGGCAAGGAAGAACAGAAAACTACACCGGAGCCGGAATTGTATCCAATTACGTTTGGACTGAGCACGGGAAAAAACTACTTTAATCCATATTTCAATCTTGAGCTCGATCTTGACGAGTCGTGGTTTGTTGCGCAAACATTACAGTTGGATGAAGCGAATAGCTTCTCGGCAGAAGTTCCGCAGGGGAAACGAAAGAAGGAATACCTGGACTTTCTCGCGCAAGGCAAGGCGGTTCGGGACTTTTACGCCCAGTCCAACACTGGACTGCTGGAGATTGATATTAACGTGACAAAACGTACGGCGGACGATAGCGGCGATCCATACCTCACGGATTATCATATGGAATATGTAGAGACGATGCGTGAACTGATGAAGCAGAGCGGGGCGGAGTTGAAAGACGAGAATTTCGGGATTTTTATGCTCGGTGAAGAAGTACAAACCTGTTTTTACTACTCGTATGATTTTGAAGGATATACGGTTTATTGCGCGCATGCGCTTATACCGGGAGACGATTATCTGCTGAGCCTGTTTGCCAGCAGCATAGAGAAGGATCATGTACGGGAGTTGCTTGCGCTCTTCTTCCCACACGCCTAAGTGAATACTGGACGATGCAGCGAAAAAAGGAGAATCTGATGAACAAAACAATGCGGATGCTTGTTCTATTGGCTATAACGGTTGCCGTGCTTCCGATGTTTGCATGTGCGACCATTCTACAAGCCATTGCTCCAACGCCTACGCCAACTCCAACGCCGCTTCCTACGCCGACTCCAATGCCAGAACCGACTGCGGAGCTCATTGAGAACTTGGATTCCTATCTAACCGGATATATTGGAAACGACGGAGGGTATTATAGTTATACCTTTGATTTTGGCATAGAGCTCCCAAGTGACTGGACGGTATATAACCGATCAATGCTGAACGATTATAACTCTATATCACTCGATACGGACGATCCGGTCGCGATAAAAGATGCGTATATCCGCGAATTGCGACAGGGGAAGGTCTTGATGGAGTATTTTGCATTCAAGGACGACCCAAGCGAAATGTGTTTTGTCTTTGTAACCGATACAACCAGACCGGATGGACGGCAATACTCCGAGTTTTCGATGCTTGACCAAGTCAAGTATTGGTTTCTCGATTTTGACGATGATCAGATCGTCGATGTGAAAAATCTGCAACTGACGGTTACGGATATTTTAGATCAAGAACGCCCGGTGTACCGATTTGACGATGCGGACGGGGTTTCGAAGCGGTATGGCGCAATTTTTGCGATCAAAAGAGGAACTATGTTTGAATTGATCGAGGTGACGAGTGAGCAAGAAGAACGCATTGATGAGATTTTGCAGTGCTTATACAATTAAACCGAGATGAACCTGCTTGCGATCGTGGGGCCTTCGGAACACCATATCGATTGCGGAGGACACAATGCATATGCGCACAACGTTTCGTTGACAGAACCCGCTTTCGGGACTAGAATGAGCTCACCCAGAGAAATAAATCGGAAAGTGAAGTGACGGCGCGTGTTTTACCGGGGCGCGTGTTCCCATACCGCAATCGATTGGTCCGATCCCGATCAGGCTTCCATGCAGGCGAAGATCGACGTCATGCGGGATATGATTTCCCATAACCCGATGTCCTATTCGGAGAAGGACGAACTCGTTCGGATTCACATGGCCGATCAGTCCCGCCGCGCGGACGAAACGAGCAAGGCCGTTGCCGAAGTGGCGAAGCGGGGCAAATGGGATATCTAACGCAAAACGCTGCAAACAAATACTCTCCCTTGCGGGAGAGTATTTTTATGTGGAACAATCGTTATTTCACGAACGACGTGACCAGCGCTTCCAGAATCTGCGTGACCTTCTCCATCGACTGTACGCTGATGAATTCATACCGCCCGTGGAAGTTATACCCGCCGGTGCAGAGGTTCGGGCAGGGCAGACCCATGTAGCTTAACCGCGAACCGTCCGTTCCGCCGCGAATCGGCTCGCAGAACGGGGTTACGCCAACGCGCTCCATCGCCTGTTTCGCCGCGTCCACGATGAACGCCGGAATCTTTGATTTCATGTTGTAATACGTGTCGCTCAGATCGAGTGTAACCGTGCCCGCGCCGTACTTGTCGTTGAGATAGGCGCAGGCTTTCTTCATCAGCTCTTTCTTTTGCTCGAATTTCGCGCTGTCGTGGTCGCGCAGAATGTAGCTCATGTTCGCGTGATCCACGCAGGCGTCAAGCTTGTCGAGATGGAAGAAACCCTCGTAGTCCGCCGTGCAGGCCGGGTTCTCCAGCGCGGGCAGCAGCGCGTGCAGCTCCATGGCGACAAGCGCCGCGTTGACCATACGCCCCTTGGCGGAACCGGTGTGTACGCTGACACCCTGAATGCGAATCTCCGCGCCTGCGGCGTTGAAGCACTCGA
Organism: Clostridia bacterium; assembly: GCA_036804025.1. GTDB lineage: Bacteria > Bacillota > Clostridia > Christensenellales > CAG-138 > UBA7703. Next base: position 9,290 of record DAIRTE010000063.1, read on the forward strand.
AGTTGATCTCGCCGAGCGCGCCGCCGTCCACCGTATAGCCAAACTCCGCGCCAAACGCCGCAACGTCAAACAGGTCGACCCCGCGGCCAACCTCCTCGTCCGGCGTGAACGCGATTCGAATCTTCCCGTGTTCCGGCGCATCCGGCGCGAGCAGGCGCTGAGATAGCGTCATGATCTCCGCAACTCCCGCCTTATCGTCCGCGCCAAGCAGGGTTGTCCCGTTGGTGCAGACAATCTCCTCGCCAACGTGGTCCAGCAGTTCCGGAAATTGCGCGGGGGAAAGCGTGTAGCCGTTGCCCATGACGATGTCGCCGCCGTCGTAGTTTGGCGTAAGCACGGGGGTCACGTTCGTGCCGGTGACCGCGTCCGACGTATCGACATGCGACAGTAGTCCAATGACGGGCGCGCTCTTCTTTGTGTTGGCGGGAATGGTTGCGGTCACGTAGCCGTGTTCATCGAGTTGCACATCCGCCGCACCCAGCTGAATCAGCTCGTCGCGCAGAAGTCGGCTCAGGTCGAGCTGCTTTTGCGTGCTCGGCACGGCGTCCACGTGGTGCTGCGACTGGGTGTCGATTTTCACATAGCGTAAGAAACGGTCTTTTACGGATTCCATTCGGGTTTCGCTCCTAATTTCTGTTTGATTCGAAAAGAGCATACCACGCGGATTCTCCCGTGGCAAGCTTGGTAGCGGTGCAAAGCGCGCGCTCCAAAAATCGGAAAAGGCGAATCCCTTTCGGGAAGCGCCTTTCAAGTCGGTTCTTCAACTCTGATTCCGATTATATCCGAGAACGGAATAAGGGGAATGCGTTAGCGACCTTTGTGGTTCTGGAAACAAGCGCTGCAGTAGACGGGGCGATCGTTTCTCGGTTGGAACGGGATCTTGGTGGGCGCTCCGCACTCGGCGCAAACCGCATCAAACATTTCGCGGTCACTGCTACGAGTGGACTTGCGACTCGTGCGGCATTCTTTGCAACGGACGGGTTCGTTCTGGAAACCCTTCTCAGCATAGAACTCCTGCTCGCCGGCCGTAAAGACGAAATCCTTACCGCAATCCTTGCATACCAGTGTCTTGTCTTCGAACATTTGGATTTTTTCCCCTTTTCGGTTCATGAAATTTCTGATATCCGAGTGCCGGCTGACCTGGTTTTTGCCCCCACACCCGCCAACTGGAAGTGTCGCTACCCGGCGATGTGCCTCTCACTACTGCCTCTCTCGAAATGCATGTTTTGATATGCTTCGGTTGGACTTACTTCTAGACCGCACCATGCTCACGGGGCTTTGCCCGCTTACGTGGATCGTTTTGCCTGCGACTGGCATCGATTTTCAACCACAGACCCGATACGCGGATACCAAAAACATTATAAAACACTCAATTGTAAAATTGCAATGTATTTTTTCGTATCAAAACTTGAAAAACCGCCCGAATTAGGCGGTTTTCTGCTTATTTATGCGCTGGTTCGTCCAGATTATACTGTGCGCGCGGCCCGCCGACGTATTTCGGGCGCGTCTTGGCGAGAATCAGCATCGCTTCGCCGACCTTGCGCTCTTCGGTATGCACCGGTACGACGACGGGGTGCAGATGCATGCCGATCATCGTGCCGCCGATGTCCATGCCGAGCGCGGCCTTCGCCGCAACGTCCTCCACCATTACGCGGTCGGGGATGCGGTTGTAGGCTTCGGTGGCAAACGCGCCGCCCGCGTGCAGCCACGGACGCACCCAAACCTCCTGCAGACCGTAGCGCTCCATGCAGGCGCGGCTGGTGCAGATGGCGCGGTTGATGTGCTCGCAGCCCTGCACGGCGAGAAACAACCCCGCCGCCGTGACCTTGGGCAGCACCGCGTCCATCACGGCCTTTGCCGCTTCCTCGCTGGAGGCGGAGCCGATGCGCTTTCCGATGATTTCGCTCGTGGAGCAGCCGATCACGAAGATATCCCCCGCGCGGTACTGTGCGCTCGCGAGCAGATGATCGACCGCCTCAGCAGCCTGGCGGGTAATTTCAGCAACATTCATGGATCAAAAACACCTCTTTGGTTCTGTACTCATTCAACAACAAAGTATAGCACAGATTATGCTTTTTCTGCGTGTGTTTTTTGCGGAATGAAAGATTTGCGCTGTGCTATACTAGCTTTATGAATTGGATCACACCGTTGATGGACTGGTACCGAGCCAACGCGCGCGATCTGCCCTGGCGCAGAACGCGGAGTGCGTATGCCATCTGGATCAGCGAAATCATGCTCCAGCAGACGCGGGTTGCCGCCGCGATACCGTACTATGAGCGTTTTTTGAGTGAACTGTCGGACGTTTCCGCGCTGGCAAACGTGGACGACGACCGCCTGCATAAGCTCTGGGAGGGTTTCGGGTACTACAGCCGCGCGCGGAACCTCAAACGTGCGGCAGTCGAAATTGTCGCTCGATTTGGCGGCGAACTGCCAAACACATACGAGGCGCTGCTGACCCTGCCCGGCATTGGGGAATACACCGCGGGGGCAATCGCGTCCATCTCGTTTGGTGAGGCGGTGCCCGCCGTGGATGGCAACGTGCTGCGCGTCTACGCGCGGCTGTTTGCGCTGGAGACGGACATTCGCGATCCGGCGTTTAAAAAAGAGGTGCGTGCGGCGCTGATGCCGCTCGTTCCGAAGGATTCGCCGGAGGTGTTCAACGCGGCGCTGATGGAACTCGGCGCTCTTATTTGCCTGCCAAACGGTGCGCCGAAGTGCGAAATCTGCCCCGTGCACGATTGCTGCGAGGCATATCGGCTGGGTAAAACGGCGGAGCTGCCGGTCGTCGGCGCGAAGAAAGCACGGCGAGTCGAGCGAAAGACGGTGTTTGCGCTAACGGAGGACGGCCAGTTACTGGGGTTACGCGGCCCGAAGACGGGCTTGCTCGCGGGGCTTTGGCAACTGCCAGAAGCGGCGGGGGAGTTGACGGACGCGGAGGCCGCCGCGTGGCTCGGCGAACGGGGTATTCGCCCCGTCGGCGAACTGCGCTTTTACGAGCGCAAGCACATCTTTACCCATGTCGAGTGGCATATGCGCGTTTGCGCCGCAGAGGTCGCGGCGGAGGCGCTGCCGGAGGGCTGGGCACGGCTGGACGAAAGCAACGCACTGCCGACGGCGTATCGGGTCTGCCTGTAGCGACGGCAAACAAAACAGCAGAAAAAAAGAACGCCCATTCGGGCGTTTTGGTTTATCGTAGGCTAACTTTCCTGCTGCCACGGTCGTTTTTTGTCCAACCAACCGCGTTCGCTCCAATATTGCTTTTCAAACGGTGAAGAACCCCAGCCGGACTTCTGCATGTTTGCCATCATCTGGAACACAAATCTCGTTTTCAGGCCGACCATTGGCGGTTTCGTACGGGATAGCTTCCGCGCGAGCTTCGTCATGTCCCGCTCAATCTTCGCCTTCTTCTCCGGTTTTACGCCTGCCCAGTTCATCGCCTGCACGCCGATTCCATAGCGCCGGATGCTCGGCACACCCCAGAAGAACAACGTACGCGCAACGGGCTTGATTACGATGCCGGTTCCCGCTCCAGCCGCAGTGGATATCACGACCGCACGCTTTTGGAACATACAGGCTCTCGGCCGGTGCGACATCCAATAGGTAAACGTGAGATCGATAAACGACTTCAGCGGGGCGGAAGGTGCGAAACAATAATTCGGCGTGGTGAAGATCATCAGATCGGCCGCTTCCAACGCGTCCGTGATTAGGCGTTTCTCCTCATAGAACGGGCAGTTGGCGTCGCCTTCGATGCAGCGATAGCAACCCACACAGAAGTGATTCAGATCCCGGGGCAGAAAAAACTCTTGTATCTCTTTTTCTGAGTCGATTTTATCGGCGAGCATACGCCCAATGTGATAGGTGCTGCCCTTGTGGTTCTGTCCGTGTACCAGTACAATCTTCATATCAAATTCCCTGTCGAATTTCTATATTGCGTTTCTTTTATTCGGCTTATCGATTGCCGATCAACGCTAGATTGGCCGTCTGCCTTCCATCGCCTTTGCCAGCGTGACCTCGTCCGCATACTCCAGATTGCCGCCAATCGGAATTCCGTGCGCAATGCGTGTGCAGGAAACGCCCATTGGCTTGAGCAGCCGCGCAATGTAAGACGCGGTCGCCTCGCCTTCCACGTCCGGATTCGTCGCGAGGATGACCTCCTTGACGCCGCCCGCCTTGATTCGCTCGACCAGCTCGTTGATGCGAATGTCGTTTGGGCCGATGCCGTCCACGGGGGAGAGCACGCCGTGCAGCACGTGGTATTTACCTGCGAACTCGCGGGTGCGTTCCATCGCGACGACGTCCTTTGCGTCGCAGACGACGCAGAGCACGCTGCCGTCGCGGTTGTCGTCCGCGCAGATGCCGCAGGGGCTAACGTCCGTATACGTTCCGCAGATGGGGCAGTCGACCACCTTTTCGCGCGCGGCAACAATCGCCGCGGCAAGCTCCTGCGCCTGCGCCACGGGCATATCGAGAATATGGTACGCGAGCCGCTGCGCCGTCTTTTGCCCGATGCCGGGCAGGCGCGAAAGCTGCGTGGTCAGCCGTACGATGGGTTCGATCGTGAGCATTATAACCCGAGCCCCAGCCCGCCGGTGATCTTGTTGATTTCGTCCTCAATCGTCTTGGTTGCGGTGCGCAGCGCTTCGTTGACGGCGGAGAGCACGAGATCCTGCAGCATCTCCACATCGTCCGGATCGACGCACGCCGGGTTGATGACGATGGATTTTACGTCCTTTGCGCCGCTGACGGTCACGGTGACCATTCCGCCGCCGCTGCTGGCCGAGAACTCACGCTCGTTGAGCTCCGCCTGGGTGCGCTGTACGTCCTGCTGCATCTTCTGCGCGCGCATCATGAGCTGCTGCATGTTGCCGCCGCCCATTCCGCCGCCCATTCCACCGGGAAATCCGCCTTTTGCCATAAAAATATCCTCCTGAGTTGATACAATATCTGTTATTACGGGACTATTCAATCGTGAGTTTATCGCCGAACAATTCTTTTGCCAGCGCCTCGGCGGTGTCGCTCGCGGGTGCGGCCTTGGTCGTGGTGAGAATCAGTTTTGCGTCCGGTCGAACGCTCTGCAGCGCACGCTGCGTCGGCTCAAAGTTGATCGGTGCGGAGAGGCCCTTGAGCTTCATCTCCTGCGTGGCGGTGAAGCCGACCGTCAGGATGTTCTGGTCGAACTTGATCGCGACGGCTTCTCTTGCCAGCGCCTGAATGAACATATTCGGAATCGCGGCGATCGCTTCGCGCCAGATGGCGGCTGCATCGTCCGAACCTGCCGCGACGGCGGCTCTCTGCGGCGCGGCCGGTTTCGCACTCTGGGGTTCGCGCACCTCCGGTTCGGAGGAGACGATCTCGGAAAACTGCACCGGCGGCGCTTCCTCCGGCCAGGGCGCGGAGTCGTCGGGGAGCTCCTGCGCCTGCGGTTTCGGGCTTGGTTTCGGCGCGGGTTTCGGCTCCGGTTTGGGTTCCGGTGCGGGTGCGGCGCTTGCCGCGCGGGCGGGAACGCCGTCCTTGACCTGCGCTTCCAGCCGGTCGACGCGCGCCTCCAGATTCGTCAGTGAGAGAGCGTCCTCGGGGCGGCAGATGTGAATCAGCGCGCTTTCGAGCATGGTGCGCGGGGCGGGCAGATAGCGCATGTCGTTCTGCGCCGCGAGCAGGCGATCCACCGCGAGCGCGAGCCGCGCTTCGGAGGCGGCGCTTGCCTGCGTTAGGTAGCGCTGCATCATGTCCTCCGTGCAGTCCAGCAAATCCTCGCACTTGCCGCAGGTCTTTGCCAGCAGCAGCGCGCGAAAATGCGCACTCAGATCCGCGGCAAACACAGAGAGGTCGCGCCCGCCCTGGACGATTCCGTCCAGCAGGCGAAGCGTCTTTGGCGCGTCGGAGCCAAGCAGCGCGTCCGAAATGTCGAAGAGGAACGAATCCTCCATGCTGCCGAGCACGTCGTATACGTTTTGCGTGGTCACGTGATCCCCGCAGAACGCGAGACACTGATCCGCCAGCGACAGCGCGTCGCGCATGCCGCCCTGCGCCGCGCGCGCAATCAGCGTCAGACCGCCGTCCTCAATGCTGGCGCCCGCGCGGGAAAGCACGCTGGTGAGCGTGCGCTTGATATCCGGGATCGAGATTCGGTGAAAGTCGAACCGCTGGCAGCGGGAGATGATCGTTGCGGGGAGCTTCTGAGGCTCGGTCGTCGCGAGGATAAACAGAATGTGCTCCGGCGGCTCCTCCAGCGTTTTGAGCAGCGCGTTGAACGCCGCGCCGGAGAGCATATGAACTTCGTCGATGATGAACACGCGGCGGCGCAGTCGCAGCGGTGCGTACTGCGCGCTCTCGATGAGGTCGCGCACGTCGCTGACGCTGTTGTTGCTTGCCGCGTCGATTTCCGTGATGTCCGAGGAACCCTCGCTCGTGGTGACGAGGCAGGCCTCGCATTTGCCGCAGGGCTCGCCGTCCTCGGGGGAGAGGCAGTTCACCGCGCGCG
>DAIRTE010000064.1:0-15610 GCA_036804025.1 Clostridia bacterium
TTCATAAAGTTAATCATTCGCGAATCTCCTTTCCGGTGATGGCGATAAACGCCTCATCCATCGTTCCCGTCGTGACTGTAAAGCCGGTGAACTGATCTTTATAGCGCTCCAGCAGCGGCAGCGCCGCGAGCGTATTCGGAATCGGCACCGCAACACGGTTGGCGACGACCGAGGCCGCGAGCCCGTCCGCGGTGAGTTTGGCCGCGAGCGCCTCCGGCTCCTTGGAGACAAGGGTCACCTTATCGCTCGTGTACCGCTCCTTGAGGTCGGAAGGCGTGCCCTTGGCGACGATACTGCCGTTGTCGATGACGATCACATAGTCCGCTTCCGCCGCTTCCTCCATGTAATGCGTGGTGAGGAAGATGGTCATGCCCGTTTCGCGCTGGAGGCTCGTAATGGTCTCCCAAACGCTCTTGCGCGTCTGCGGGTCGAGGCCGGTGGTCGGCTCGTCGAGGAAGAGAATCTTCGGCGTGTTGACCAGCGCGCGGGCGATGTCGCAGCGGCGGCGCTGTCCGCCGGAGAGTTTGCCATAGGGGCGGTTGAGAATCTCGGTGATGCCGACGCGCTTGGCGACGTCCGCAAGCACCTGCTCGAGTTTCTTGCCGCGCACGCCATAGAACCCCGCGCGGATGCTCAGGTTCTCGCGCACGGTGAGCAAACTGTCGAGCAGCCCGTCCTGAAAGACCGCGCCGATGTTCGAACGAATTGCGTTGTCGTCCTTGCCGAGCACGTTGCCGTCCACGACGACCTTGCCCGCGTCCGACTGCAGAAAGGTGCAGATGATGTCGATGGTGGTCGACTTACCCGCGCCGTTCGGCCCCAAAAACGCGAAGATTTTGCCGCTCTCCACGTAAAAATCCAGCCCTTTGACAGCATGGACACTGCCATACGACTTTTGCAAGCCGGAAACTTCGATGATATGCTCCAAAATATCCCCTCCGATCAATGCGTTTCAAATCTTTTGGATCATAACATACTTCGCGTGGTGAGGCAATAGCAAAACTGTATTTTCTAAGTATACTGAAAAAATCGTATCCATATTAACGATCTGAAACTCGTTGCGTGATAGCTGAGCAAACGCTTTGTAAATCGGGCATAAGACGAAATGTATTAAATCCTAATGTATCGAGATACGCAAGGAGTTCATCGCGCAGTTTTTTGTTTATTTTTATAACATGCGAATTATCATTCAGAAGGGATAAGTAAGTGCTAGTTTCAAGTGTATAGGGTAATAAGAATAATCCCTGTTGCATAATGATTCGTTGATTTGATTGATTTGCATCAACGAAACAAATACGTTTCTTTTGGATTTTCTCTTTTACTTGTTCAATATAAACTTTCTTATCACATGTTGAAAGATAATCACAGGCATACAGACCTTCTAGGTAATCATCCGACAAGTCCTGCTGCATGTTATTTAAGTATTTGATGAACTCGGAAATACGAAGGAAACACCGATCTGATATTGAATCAGATTCATAACCGCCAAAATTTAAACCACTAAATACAGGAAGCCCTTTGATCAATATGTTCTGACGAAAATTACTAAAAAGAATATAGTAATAACTGCGATCTTCCTTTTCTGTATAATTGACGCCTTTTTTTTGAAACAGTGCAAAACTCAATGCGATAAATGGATTATATGAAAAATCAAGAAGACGTGTGGGAAGTCCGTAATGCTGTGCATAAGATAAAAAATCCAAAGGGTTGCTAGCAACAAAATAGTGGCTACCATACTTTTCGAATTCGTTTAGGTATATTCGCTCATTGGTTACTAAGTTCTTATCTCTAATTATATTCGGTAAGAGCTGATCTTGTTTCGTATAGCCTCGAAACACATATGATCCAATTTTCGCTAGATAAGTAAGATCCTGTATTAACGTTTCTTTTTGATCATAATATTCTCTGATTCTCCTACCTTCAATTATGTACGTGCCATTACGTTCACGCATACAAAACACCTCAATTTAGTATTCTAACAGTATAATATTATAGATTGTTGTCTAAATAAAGAGGAGAATATATAAATCCCCGCAGATTTTCATCCGCGGGGATACGTTTGCGCTAGATTTTGTTCAGCGTGAGATAAGAGAAAAACCTACTCCGCAGTCACCACGCGGTCGCGGCCTTCGTGTTTTGCGCGATAGAGTGCGTTGTCGGCGGCTTTGAGCAGCCGCTCGGTGGAGATTTCATCCTCCGGATAAACGGCGACGCCAATGGAGATGGTGCACTTTGCCAGCGGTTTGCCGAGGTGGTACACCAGCATTTCCTTCACGCCAAGGCGCACCTCTTCGGCGCGCTCGCGCGTTTGCTCGCGGGAAGCGCCCGGCAGCACGGCCAGGAATTCCTCCCCGCCATAGCGGCAGACGATGTCCGACCCTCGAATGCACTTGTTGAGATACAGCCCCAGCTCGCGTAGCAGCGCGTCGCCTGCGTCGTGCCCTTCCAGATCGTTAAAGCGCTTGAAATGGTCGATGTCAAACATCATGATGCCAACCGGCTTTTGCTCGCGCGCCGCGCGGCTGAGCTCGCGCTCCATGGTCTCCTCCATGTAGCGGCGGTTATACAGACCCGTCAGCGCGTCCCGAATGGACTGCTGCCGGAGCGTTTCCTTGAGTTTGAGGTTGGCGAGCGCGAGCGCGATATGCTCCGCAACCATCGTGATGAGCTGCACGCGCGGATTGGTGTACAGCGGATTGCCGGATGTGGATGCGTCCTCCTCCGGATCGACATGGTTGAGATGCAGAATGCCGATTGCCTCCCCGTTGACCATCAGCGGCACGCAGAGGTAGTTGCCCGAGTGCGGCCCGATTACATGCTCGCAGAGCAGTCCCGGGTGTTGCTGGTCGACCAGATGGCTCCGCCCGCGACGAATTGCCCAGCATCCCATTGGCTCGAACACCGGCTTGGTTTGCGGCGGATCGCCCCAGGAGCCGGTCGCCTCCGCGAGGTTGCGCGACTCCTTGATGAGATACAGCGCGCCGCCGCTCTTTGGGCAGATGCGCTGGATGTACTGCGCGCTGATGTCGCAGGCTTCCGGAACGGTTTGGCAGCTTTGCAGCTGCTCCCCCATCTCGTTGACCAGGTTCATTTCGTTGCTGCGGGTTTGCAGCTCGTTCACGCGTTCCGCGAGCTCCTCGTTTGCCAGACGAAGCTGCTCCGATGCCTTGCGCTGCTGCGTAATGTCGATTCCGGTGGCGATGATGTAGTCCAGGTGCCCTTGCCAGTCCGGCATGGTCGCAAACGTCCAGGAAACGAGGAAGTGCCCGCCGCTCTTGGAACGAATTCGGGTTTCGTAGACCCCGCGATTGTTGTTCTGCAAAAAAGCGTCCATGCGCTCGCGCGTAATTTCGGGATCGAAGAATTCCGTCTCCCAAAGGTGCTTCCCGCGAACCTCGCTTAACAGATACCCCGAAAGCTGCTCGCAGGAACGGTTAAACTGCGTAATCGTGCCGGTATGGTCGAGCACGACGATCAGAATCGCAGCAATGTTGAGCAGCGTATTCGAGAAATCACGCTCCCGCGCGAGGTCGTGTTCCGCTTTCTTGAGATACGAAATATCGCGAATCGAGGTGAGCAAAATGTTGCTCTGCCCGCAGAAGTCGATTAAATCCGTGTTGAGTAGCACCGCGATGGGCGTGCCGATTTTGTGCTGAAACAGCGTTTCAAAGTCGCGAACCTTGCCATGCTGGTGCGTGAGTTCCAGCAGGCGCTGGCGATCCTCCGGAATCAGGTATAAATCCCGAATGGATATGGTTTCCAACTCGTTCTCCATATAGCCTGTTAGTTCGCGAATGGCGTTGTTCGCAACGAGAAGATGCCCCGCCTGATCGGTCACCGTGATGCCGACGGGGGCGTTGCGAAAGAGCGACTGATAATTGATGTGATCCGGGTCGCTGCAATCAAACGATTGCTTGAGATGCGTAATATCCTGAAGCGAGGTAAGCAGCAGTGCTTCACCGTTGTAGTCGATGCGGTCGATGTTTGCCAGCACCGTGCGCATGGAGCCGTCGTGATGTTTCACCTCGACTTCGAAATTATGCACGCTTCCCATCTGCGCGAGCTGATCCAGCAGGTGTTGTCTTGCGTCCGGATTTGTATAGAGATCGCAGACGTTTTTATTGACGTAGTCCTCTAACTGAACGTCCAGCATGTCCTGAATGGCTTGATTGAAGCTGATGATCGTTCCGGCGGGCGTGGTAATGATCAGCCCGATGGGGGAGCCTTCCAAATCGAAAGGCGTCATACTTTCGTCCGGCAAGGCGGTTGCGGCATGAGCCGGGAATAGATGAAACTGTTCCGCGTTTTTCTTTGCGTCCATAGAGGCGATCACGCTCCCTTGATGTGCTGAATGGAAACCGTAGTTGTGCGTTGAAGGGAACAAAAGAGAATATTGAACTTCGTTACTTTATTCTATCACAAGCGACGCGGAAGCTGAACATGGATTATTCATTGAAATTAAGCACGGTGGGATCGGCGCAAACCGTTGACGAACCCTTCAAAGCAAAACCCCCCGCCGTTCAAACCGGCGAGGGGCTGCATATAAAACAGATGAGTTCTTACTTGTTATCCTTCTTGGTGCTGATGCCAAGCAGCGCGTAAATCGGGCAGAAGTTGATGATTCCGGTTACCAGAGGGATCAATCCGACGAGTCCGATCCAGCGGATGGGGCCGTTCAGGAACACGAGCAGGCTCAGAATTGCTACGCCGAGTACAATACGGATCCAGCGATCCACGTTTCCAACATTCTGTTTCATAATAAAAATCCTTCTTTCAATTGATCGATGTTTGTCTTTGTTGATGGGTCAAGTCGGGTGCGTTAGTCCGGCAGTTCCACGAGAATGTCCGTTCCCTCGACCTTGAGCGGAAATTGCGTTGCGTCGCCGACCTTTACGCTGAGAAACGCAAGCTTTGCATTTCCAACGGATCTGCCGGTTCGGACGTCAAACTTTGCGCCGTGTCGCGGACAGGTGAGCGTGACGCCTTCGAGATCGCCGTCTCCAAGTGATCCGCCCATGTGCGGGCATCGGTTGTCGAGCGCATAGAACGCTCCGTCCACGTTGATCAGCAGGATAGTCTTGTTGTTGAGCACAATCTTCTTCTTTTCGCCGGGTTTTACATCGCCTACACCAGCGAGTTTCACGTACTGCATACAATCAACTCCTTACTTTTGAATTTAGTATAACACAATAAAATCGGTTATCTGTGCTTTCATCACGTAAAACAGAATTTATTACAATATCTGTTGTTTTTGTGATGAAAGCACGGTAAACTGTGGTTAGAAGCTCTATACTCATGATAAACAAAAAGAACGAAAAAGCAAACGGAAAATTCAGAGAAAAGGGGATTTGAACAATGTTTACCGACAAAGTTAAAAAACTGTTAGACGAACAGATCACGAAAGAGTTCTTCTCCGCGTATCTATATTTGCACTTTGCCAACTACTATGAAGAGCAGGGCCTCAAGGGGTTTGCCAACTGGTTCACCGTACAGGCACAGGAAGAGCGCGACCACGCACTGCTGTTCATCAAGTACATGCAGAACAACGAAATCAAAGTGACCTTCGAGGCCATCGGCAAGCCGGACGATGTGCTCAAGGAGCACATGGACGCGCTAAAAGCGTCTCTCACGCACGAGCAGTTTATTACCGCGTCGATCCATACGATCTACGAGGCGGCATACGAAGCCAGGGACTTCCGCACGATGCAGTTCCTCGACTGGTTCGTCAAGGAGCAGGCGGAGGAGGAGATGAACTCCTCGGACAACATCAAGAAGATGGAGCTCTTCGGCACGGACAGCAAGGGACTCTACATGCTCGATCAGGAGCTGGGCACGCGGATGTACGCACCGCCGAGCCTCGTTCTGTAACGATCATAAACGCAAGAATACACAAGGCCGCCGGTTTCCCGGCGGTCTTTTCGCGTAAGCTATGGTTCTCTCGTGAAACATGCAGAGCAAGAAAAACGGAGCGGTGAGGCTCCGTTTTCTACCAAACCTTTAGAATGCTGGCGGCTGGTATGCCATGGATTCTACAATACCATTCTCGTCGTAGCAGAAGAGAATTCTGCTCCAATCCTCGCCGTAGAAGCCTTCGTCAACATCCGGATAGCCTTCGGCGCTGTATGCGAGTTCTTTGGCGCTGATGGCCGGCTCCTTCGCATATGCGCGGTGCACTTCTTCCCGCGTGCTGCCGATATGAATCTTCTTTCGTCCAAACTGGATGGCATCATCCTGCACGATGAGAAGATAGAGGCTCCTTTCAATGGTTCCATTCGGATACGTGTATTCCACGTAGCACATTGTAAAGGATGGATACTGCATCAAAACAAGGTGACCATCCGTTGAATCCGGAATAGCTAACGTTTCCTCCTTGACCGGGCGTCCATATTTCTGATATATACTTTCATATTTCAAACGGTTCACTTTGAATACGCGCGCATATCCAAAGTTGGACAGGTACTCTGCTTTGCGGCCATAATCCGTGAATTGGCGGTCATAATGACACATCATAACGAGTAACGCTACTACAATCACGATCAATCCAAGGAGAACGAGTTTGAGCCTTCTTTGGTTTTTTGTATGTTTCATGTTCCTCTACTCATTTTTGTTGATTTGCTATAATTCGGATGATGATCCACACAGGTCTGGGGTCTAAAGCTGCGGTATACGGAAAAGTAATCGTTGCACTTCCACAAATCGTCTTCGAACAGGCACCTTCTTCTCCGGCTTCGGCAGTGGGGGATTGTAGGAACTTGGAGCGGAAAATCTGCGGTCATTGAACAGGGATCTAATCAGGCCACTTTCCCGTCCAATAGAACCAGTTGTCGTTGATGCGTTTATAGCCGTAAATCGAGCTGCCCGACGAATCGTCTGGCTCCATTCCGCTTCGAGAAAAAGCGATACCTCGATTACCTTTGAACTCGAAATAAACAGTTCGGCCATCTGTATTTTTTTGATAAACATACTGGATGTCTGTTTCTTGAAACAGTGTGGACAATGCACGTCGAACCGTTTCGTCTTCTATCTTCAGTTCGTAATTCTGATCGGCGTTCACATACACGGAATAGCCTGCTTTATTGTCAGCGTACTCTCGCCGAATCATGATTTTGGGGAGTTCGGCATCTTCCCTTTGATAGGCGGATATGTCACAGTTGTCCAAGTAACCGCAAATCTGGTCGAATGCATCCGCGTTGTTTTTGTAAGCCGCAAGGATCGAATACCGAGAAGGCGGCAGGCTTCCGGTTGAAATAAAAATGATCCATGCGGCCAGAATGACCATTAGTATTGTCGAAACAATACCAACGATCAGCCATTTGAGGTAAGAAATTGCGATACGCATTTTCGCTCTTCCATTTCAGAACGTTCGAATTAATCCTATTCTCTGCGGAGCAATCCATTTTGTAAAGGGGTAAGATTGATGCATCTCGGAACCCGAACGGATAGCGCACAGCGTCATTTGCCGTTGAGTAGGAGAAAACAGAGCGATGAGGCTCCGTCTTGCTTAATTAATAGAAAGCCGGTGGTTGATACGCCATGGATTCAACAATACCATTCTCGTCGTAGCAGAAGAGAATTCGGCTCCAACCATCACCATAAAAACCTTCGTCGACATCCGGATAATCTTCGGCACTGGAGGCGAGTTCTTTGGCGCTGATTCTGCTGTCAAACAAATACGCGATTCGAACAAGTAGACGCGGACTGCCAATGCCGATTTTGAGCCAGCCCCAATGATAGCGGTCGCTTTTTATCGTAATTTGATACGTGTAATAACGAGTGATTTTTTTAGAATTCTCCGCAGACGAATAGTGCGCAACAAATCCCGGATAATCGTCTGTCACGATTTCCACATTCGGATCATCAAGCCTCTTGATACAATCTCTATGATCGGGAGAACCAAAAACGCTTTGAATATTCTCGTATTCAAAAGTCGCTAGACCTAGCTCTTTCGTGTATCCGCTTTCATTCAAGTAAACAGCATGATGTTCTTCGCGGTTTATATAATCCAGCAAGAACCCTTCAAAGCCGAAGAAAACCATGCAGAGAATTACGGCAATGGACACAAACAACAGGATGATTTTTGGGGCTGATGTAACATTTCTCAACTTATTTTTCATGGACACCTCTTAATCATCACTCTGATACTCTAGTAGTCCAGATGCGCCAGATTCCCCATAAGTATCAGGAATATCAAACCAGGAAAATACATCATCATAGGACTGTGCGTTTGACAGACGCGGTTCATATGTAGTCCTGAATAAACAAGAAGGGCCGAAGCCAACTGAACCGTCAAAAGCATAAACGGTATCCACATTTACCAGATCACGAAAAGCGTCTGCAACATTGGTTCCTTCAGATGCTAATAGTTCTTCATGCCCAGCATTACAAGCGTAAATATATAATTCGGCGATTTCAGGGCCATTTAAGTCTTTAATCGAATGAATCAGTTTATTTTGTCGATTTCGGCCGGTTGCACTTATTGCGTTTGTCGATGAATCTTTTTCGAAAATCAAAGACATTCCATTGCTGTGACTAAGTACCACCGCTGTTGTGGTTTTTGGATCCATATTATCCCACTCTCGCACAAAAACATCAACATTATCCGTTTGTACCAATTCCACCTTGTAGCCTTGGCTTTCCAGTACTTTCCTTTGGTATTCGGCTTGTTTCTTGAACATCGCTCCCTTACTGTTCGTGAAGAACACATAAGCTTTCTCACCATTTGCGGGGTAAGGAACATCTTTAAGAACAGGAACCGGGGCAGGGAAAGGGAAAGGTTGGACTTGATTATTATCTTCCTCGTTACTCCAATTATAACGAGTATCATTACCCTTACTACTTTTCCCTTTCGTCTTGTCCTGCAAGTCTCCAAAGACCTTATCTAATTCTCTATTCCAAAGCGCTTTTTGTAAAGGGGGTAAATATGACGCATCTCCGTTGGCGATCCGTAACCGATCATCGGAATACCGCAATGCCTGGTCGGTGATTTTACTTGCTTCGCTGGAGGTAAGCAGCCCGGACTTTGCTTTATTCTGTATCTCGTTGAGCAGCGAGAGAACATCCAGCGGGGTGGACGCGTTGAGTAGCTTCCATTGATCCTGCGGACTCAATCCGCTCTTCTCCAAAATTTTCTGCTGCGTTGTTGCACTCAAGTTCGACCAGGCCATAATTGGAAACTCGCCTGGCAGCTTGGCAACCAAATCCGCTTCCTTCTTCTGCGCTTCGTTCGGGGGGTACAGAGGGTCAACTGTGTTCGCTGAACCACTTGGCGTCACGGCGGCGGCGGGAACTGTCTTTACGGGAGCAGCGCTGCTTCCGGCTCCGGCTGTTGTGGTCGTACTGGGAAATGTCGTTCCTTTTGCGCCTGGGACTGTACCGGTCGTACGCGGGGCAGCGCCGCCAACGCTTGCGCCCGCCTTGCCGACGACACTGGAAGAAGATTTACTGCCCGTAGGAACGGTTTTCGTGGGCTGTGTTGGCGCTGGAAGTATAGCTTGCCCGAGTCGTTCCAAAATGGAAGGAGATTTCTTTCCCGGCGTAGGTGGTTTTAGAATCTGCATATTTGGTTCCTCCTGTTTTCTCACAAGAGGTTACCGCTGTCAAGGATAAGCGAATCCTCTTATGATATAGCAAGAGGATACCGCCAAAGATCCGTAAAAAATTACGATAATTCGTCAAACGAGAAATTCCGATAATTTTCCGTCAGTTTCATTTTCGTCTTACTTCCCCGCATAAAACAGCAGGTACTGCTCCAGCAGGTCGAGGCGCAGGCTGTGTCCGCCGTCATGCGGATGGAACTCCACCGCAATGTCGCGCGCGGCGAGCGCCTGATTGAGCGAGGCCGCTCCGGCGGAAAACGGATCGCGCGCGTCACCGCAGTCGAGATAAATACTCAGCTTGCCCAGCCCGCGTGCCTCTGCGTAGCCGTCCAGCGCGTTTGCCGCGGCAGGATCGGTCGCGAGCCAGCGTTCAAACTTGTCGCCGGAGAAATCGGCGGTGTCCAGCGCGGGGCTGTACGCCCCGATCTTGCCGAAAAGATCCGGCCGATGCAAGCCAATCTGTAACGCAAACAACCCGCCCATCGAAAAGCCGCCGATCGAGCGACCCTCCGGGGACGGGATGGTGGAATAATGCGAGTCGATAGAGGGAATCAGTTCGTCGCAGAGCAGGCGCTCCATACCGGAAGCGTCTCGCTTGCCATCCGCCATGTCCTGCTCAATCACCTTGGCGGAGTCGTAGCGCGAAAAGGGGAATACCATGATCATAGGCGCGAGTTTACCGCTCTGGATCAGATCATCCGCAACCTTGCCGACGCCCGCTTCGCTGAGCCACATGGTTTCGGTTGAGCTATAGCCGTGCATGGCATACCAAACGGGATATTGCGTTTGACCGTCATAGCCCGCGGGCAGGTAGACCATGTAGGCGACGGTTGCGTCAAACGCCTTGCTTTCGAGCGTATAACGCGCGGTTTGCGACTGCGAGAGCGGAGCAGCGGCTGGGGCATGCGACGGAAGAGCTGCACGAGAAGCGCCGCAAGCACAAAGAACCATCCCGCAGCACAAGGCAATGGCGACCGAAAGGAAACGAACAGATCGGCTTTGCCAGCACACGCTATTTGCGAATAACCTGTAGATTGCTCTTGATTCTGCGCTTCTCTTCATACATCTTCTCGTCCGCCTGATGCAATACCGAGTCCAGCATGCGGTCGATGCTGCAGCTGATCTCCTCGATGCCGTGGCTGACGCTGATTACATATTTACGGTTCTCCGTCTGGTTGATCCGCTCAAACGACTCCACGATGCGCTCCCAAACCTGCTCGGCCCGCTCGGGCGCGACGCCCGAAAGCACAACGACAAACTCGTCCCCGCCGAAGCGAATCATGAAATCATCGGCACGGATGTTGCTGCGGACGACGTCCGCCACCGTAATCAGGAGCTCATCCCCGGCCTCGTGGCCGAGTACGTCGTTTACCTCCTTGAGGCCATTGACATCCAGAAAACACAGGCTGGTCGTGCAGTTGTTCTTCGGGAGGTTTTTGTAGACCTCATTGAGGCGCTGAATACCGGTGTTGCGATTGAAACTATTGGTCATCGCGTCATATTCCGAATAGTACTGCACCTGTGCTTTCCGCATCCGCGTTTCCGTGTAGAGAACGGCCAAAACGGCGGAGATACCGAGGAACACAAAGTAGAACACATAGTATTTCCGGACGATATAAACCAGCAGGTCGTCAATCTGATTGGCGAAGAAATGGAAATCCGGTGAATCCGCCGGAATAACGGAAACGACATACCAGGTTCCGGCCTGGCTGAGAATGGTGCATCGATTGATCTCATCGGAAAACACTTCACCGGAAAGCAACTGAGAATACTGGAAGTAACCGTTTCCGGTCACCATGGTACCGGATGGATTGGCCTGCATGGCGTTCCATTCTTCCGGATACTCCGATGCAAAGGATACATCTGAGGCTGGATCGTACATGAACGCCCATTCTTTTGAGGAATCCACCTGGTTATACAGCCAGTATCCCTGCTGATTCAGCAGAAAGACCTCGCCAGCGTCGGAAGCGGCAATGGTTTGAATCTGCTTGAGAATATCGTTGGCGGCGTAATTCAGTACGATGATGCCCTTTTTTGTTCCAGATGCGTTGAAGAACGGCATGCCCAGACGAATGACGGGCTTGAGTGGCTTTTCAATGCGGTTGTTCTCCACGTTTAGGTCGAGCGGAGAGAGGTATACTTGGTTCTTACCCAAAGTGACGGTCTTTTGAAAGTAATAACGGTCACTTTTATTCTGGAGCTCGCTTTCGGGCACAAGGTACGGGCCGTTTGGATCATAGTTGACGCGAATGACCTCGTTTCCGTTGAGATCCAGATAACGAATCTGGTCAAATACATTTCTCCGGTCGGAGTAAGCGAGGAGAATGGACTCGATATCCGAAAAGTCGTTGTCTGCCGGATAATGTTCGCGCATGATATCCGATATGAATTCCAGATCGGACGTAAGGCGATTGATCTTATAGGTCAGAAAATAAGATAACGAATCCAAGGTGTGCCCGGATGCACTTTCCAGTTCGCTCTGCCGCGATCGGTTGGACTGCGATAGAAACATCAAGAGAAAACCGGTGGTCACGATGGAAATTGTAAAGAAGCTGATGAGAAAACTCAACAGCAACACACGTTTCTTCTTTTTCTTGTAATCCGGCATGCTTGACACCTCCAGCTGAGCAGTAAGTCCATCTCCAGATGAGGCCAGACGGGGGGAGGTTGCGTGAACGCGAGAATGGATTCTGAACGAAATATGGTTACATGTCAATTATAATCAATTTCAATTGGAATGCAAAGAAAAATCACAAAAGTGAAACCATTCTGATTGGTAGACTGAAATTCAAGGCACAATGAAGTGTAGTTGAGGGAACAGCCGAAAAACATCACTCACTCGGCGGCAAGAAACGAATCGATATCGTCCATCCAGCCGGTGATGATGCGCGTGTTCTCCTCCAGTTTGGCGGCGTTCTTTTCGTAGCCCTTGAGCAGTTGAAGCTGATGCTCCCAATACGACCGCAATTTGGTCAAAAACGCCCGATCTTGCTGAGAAGGAGCCTGATTACGCGCGAGCGCATCGGAAAGGCGGCGCAGCTCGTCGCCTGTCTGCTCCGCGGAAAGCGCCATGCATTTCTTGAAATCGCGAAACACCCACTGCCGCTCGAAGAGGTTCATGCGCTGCCAACCGTCGTATTGGCTCACGAAGGTATCGCGAATGCGGGCAAAGCAGGCGAGCTGTTCGTCGGACACGCCGGTTGCAGCCGATTCGTCGGGTTCCTGCCCGTACACGCCACAGTCCATGAGCACCTGAATACAGCCGATCTCCTGCCCGCGGTACTGCTCCGCAAACGCGGCTGAGAGCGCAAAGCCGAGCCCGGCTGCGTCCGCGCCGAGGATGTGGCTGCCGTTCATCTCGTAGAATGCGTCCGTCGTCATGCCCATGCTCGTGGCGACAACCTCGATGGCACCCATCGCGGTCTGCGTTTTCACGAGGCCGGGGCCGATTGTGTACGCTGCGACGTTAGTGTCCTCCAGCTCCTTGGCGAGCGTGTTGCCAAGCTCCACCTGCGCGGTCTTGAACACCTCGTACGCACCCATATAGGGCGACGCGCCGGAAGAGGAGACGAAGGCGACAGATCCGCTGTTACGCGCCTTCATCTGCGGCAAAAAGAGCTGCGTGAGCAGGAGCGGCGCGCGGAGGTTGACCGCGTAACTCTTGTCCCAGCAGGAAACGTCCACCTGGTCGACCGCACCCATCTTGGTAATGGTTGCGTTGTGAAATAGCACGTCCGGCGTGCCGTAGTTCGCAGTTATCCACTGCGCCATGCGGCGGAGCTGCTCGTCGCTGGATAGATCGACCTCGTAGAACACGGCGGAGGCGGGGTAGGCCGCGTTGACGGTCTCCTCCGCGCGCTTGCCGCTGATGGGATCGATCTCCGCGAGGATCACGCGCGCGCCCATCGCGGCGAACGCGAGCGCGGCTTCGATGCCGATGCCGCCGCCGGCGCCGGTGAGAAGGACGGTCCTTTGTTTGAGCAGACCGGGAAAACTGTCACGTGTGAGCATGAGGGGGAACCTCCGAATGCAAATCTGGGCACGGCTGATCGACACATCATTCAACTGCATGCAAGCAAATGATGAATCAGGAGTGTTTCTGTAGATATTTATAAAAGTCCAAATCCTGGTAATGTGCTGCAAGAAAGTTCGGATCCGTCTCGGCCGTTCGATCCGATAGCGTTTTCACATCATCCGCAACCAGGTTCAACTGCTGGTGTACGGATACCGCGTTGATTGCGCGGGAGCACTCCACAATTGGCGTTGCGGCGCCAATCATTAGAATAATCGCAATTTCAAGCCCGATCTTTCGAATGCAAAAGTAGCGCTTGCCGTCGAACTCCTTCCATTGAATGCTGTTGCTGAGCGTTCGAATCGTCAGCATCATGAGTACCAGAAGCGCCGGAATGGACGCACGCATGGCAAAGTCGGTGGTAGCGCCTAAGCTAAACGCGCCCACGCAACACAGCGAAACGACGGAAATCCAATACAATACGTTGGTTCGGTTTTCCTTGTGCAGAACAGTGCTAAGCAAGCCAAATTCGAGCAGGCAGAAGAAGATATACCGGATCAGGGCAACTCCCCAGCCGAATGCATCGACATAGAGATTAAACTGAAACGAATTGCCATCCACCGCCCGGTTTGTCTTGTAATACAGATAGAAAATCGGCAATAACACGACGGCGGCAATGATGTTTTGTATGGAGAAGGCTTCCTTCAGAAAGTCGGATAGCTGTTTTGAGCGAATCGAGAGGATCAGCTTGTACACGCCCATACCGAACAGAAGGATCATCAATCCGACGGCCGGGAAAGACGAGCTGATCAAAAGCACCAGACACAAGAATACAAAATTGCGTACGCTTTTCTCGTTGACAAAAAGCGCCGTGGCGAGCCATACGGGTATGGATTGATTGTACACCCAGAATAGTTGCGTTGTGTTTGAACTATACTGATAGATCCCCGCCCACCACTCCAGATGATCCGGCAGCGCCGTCACGTCGAAGCGAAGGCTGCTTAAAACGCCGATGATGTCCATTCCGCTGAAGAACAGGAACACCATTAGAGCCAGAACGACCTTTTTGTGCGAATCCGCTTTTGTATAGATTAGGATCAACAGGAATACGAAAAAGAGGTTGAGAAACGACCAGAGCAGCAACGCGATGTTTGCGACAAACCATGACGTATCAAAGCTGAAAAACAGATTGGCCAGCTTTCCAATCGACGCAGGAACCAGCCAAAACCCAATGTAATAAACCAGCGAATTCCCGGTCTGTTCATATACGACCGGCCAGCGGAAGGAAACCAGATCCCGGAAGATCGCGTTACGGTAGTGATGATCGTTTGACTGATAAAAGAAGCCGCCCAGCCCCGCCATGTAACACCAAAGCAAAAGTACCACCGAGATCAATACAATGGTTCTCACCTTGATCTCGTAGACGGCAGTCTGGGTTTTTCGCGCATGGAGGAGTATGAGTACCCATGCTGCCAACAGCAGCGCCGTCGCCGGAATGGCAATCCAAGGCCGAATCCAGCCCATGATAAAAAAAGACGCTGGAAGCAGCAGCAAGAAATACGCGATCGCCTGAATCCGCCAGACTTTGATTTTTACCGTCATTGATGCGCACCGTATATGCTTTGTTGAAAAGCAAATCCTTATAGAATGGCTGATCTTCCAATTTGGATATTCCGAATCAGCAGCGTTTCCGACTTCCGTCTATCACAATGTTGAGCCGTTGAATTGTATAAACCTTTTGCAATTATATGCATGTGCATCGGTGCTCGTCAAGGGAACGGGCAGAATATGGGACAGATTCCGAAATGCAAGAAACGAATAGAAGGTTCGAGAATTCGAGAGCGGAAATGGGAGGGGGACAGGAAGAAACATAAACGTTCTTATAATCTTTCAATTTAGCAGATCAAACAATACACAAAAAGACCACCCAAACGGATGGTCTTCTCGTGTGGTCGGGGTGACTGGATTTGAACCAGCGACCTTTTGGTCCCGAACCAAACGC
>DAIRTE010000065.1:0-8594 GCA_036804025.1 Clostridia bacterium
GTTTTTCTCGGGCTACCGTCCGCAGTTCTACTTCCGCACGACGGACGTGACGGGCACGATCGAACTGCCCGCGGGCGTTGAGATGGTTATGCCTGGCGACCACATCGACATGACGATTCAGCTGATCACGTCGATCGCAATCGAACCGGGTCTGCGCTTCGCCATTCGCGAAGGCGGCCGCACGGTTGCCTCGGGCGTTGTCACCGAAGTCATCGCGTAAACGAGAGAGACATCAAAGAGAGGTTCGCAACTGCGAACCTCTCTTTTTTGCGCGTATAAGATACTTATGAGAGAGTTCTTTTGCTTACTTTTCTTTCAAGAAAAGTAAGAGAAGAGCCCTTCATTTCTCTTTTCGATCCCGAAGCAGCATATCCAGACTGCGGTCGTAGGCCTTTTCGCCCGCCTTCGTAAAGAAGCAGCCGGGGAACTCCCCGTCCGCACGGTGATAGGCGACGCATTCGCAGCATTTTCCGTGCCGCGAGCAGGGATAGGTGCAGGGGCAGGCGCCCTGATTCTCACAGTTTGGCATGTTGTTTCCTCCCAACCGAAAATTCAACAACAGAATACCACAAATCCAGGATCAGGCAAGACCCGCATCCCGCTTTTCGAGCCGCAGCACGACAAGCGCGAGAGCGCCCGCGAGCGCACCGCTGACGGCGGGGGTCAGCATCGCAACCGAGATATTGACTGCGCCCGCGATGGCACCCATGCCGACGGGTACGAGAATCCGCATGAAGCACATGGAAACGAGCGTAGCCGAGGCGGCGAGCGCGGAGTTGCCCTGTTGGCCGCGCGCAATTTCGCTCAGCAGCATGGGCACGCAGTGCCCGGTGACGAGTCCGATGATGCCGACCATCACACACATGACGATCGGGCTGCCGGAGAGCACGCCAACGGTCTGGAACACGCAGGAGAGCAGCGCGCCAAGCACAAACAGCTTGAGCGGGCGCATGGGGATTCGCGGGGCAAAGAAGCGGCTCAGCGTTGCGCAGATCCAGTAGATGGAAAGTGCCGTGGAACCAAGCGTTTCCGCGCCGTATTGCAGCGTCATATACCGAACGAGCCAAATCAAAAGACCGGACTGCGTAATGGCGTAAAGCATGCCGGAGACGAGCATCAGCACGTTCTTCCGCTTGGTCAAAAACTCGCGCGCTGCCGCAAACGTGAGCGGCTGCTCCGGCGCAGAGGCGGGCGTATTCCGCTTCGAACGGGCGAGGATGGCGAGGAATGCAACCGCCGTGACGGCAACCACAACGCCCATCACAAAGCTCACGCCGCGCCAGGTGATGACCGCAAAAAGCGCGGTGATCAACAGCGGCGAAATCAGGCTGCCAACGCCAAATCCGCCGTGCAGCAGACCGAGATAGGAAGCGCTGTTCTCCGGATGGAGATCGACCATAACCGCGTTGCAGTTCGTGTCCAGCCAGCCAAAGCCAATTCCGGCGAGGATGCTCGCTGCAATCATGGCAGCGAACACCTGCGTTCCGCCGAGCAGGAAAAAGGAGGTTGCGAGCAGCAGGCAGGCGGCGATGAGCATGGAGGTCTTCTTGATTCTGCCTTGCAGCATGGGCGCGGCAAAGAACGCGAGAATGCTGCCGACGTTGATCATGCTGCTCATGATGCCCTGCGCGGCACCGGAGAGCTGATAGGCGTCCACCACGCGGTTCATCACCACGCTCTGGAAGGTGTTCGTTAGTCCGAAGACGCCAATGAGCATCAGAATCCCGAAGCTCATGGTTTTTGTCGCGCGCGTCTGCGCGGGGGCAGGTTCCGAGTTGTTCATACAGTTGGAGGGTTCCTTTCAAATTTCGCGGCGCAGGCAACATGCCTAAGAACGCACACGCCGCTGTTTACCGGACAAGCACGAAGGCCCGGCTACGCGCCGAGCCTTCGTATAAGCGTTTCTCCCGAAATACGAGTGGAAATTACTGACGAACCGACTTCGAACGGTTGTAGAGCATCAGTAAGAGGATCATGATTACGCCTTGTGTCACGTTGCGGATGGGCTGCGTGAGCTGGAGCGTGGTCAGGAGGTTACTCAATAGAATCATGACGAGCGAACCGGCTATGCTGCCCTCGTAGGAACCGATGCCGCCACTAAACGCCGTGCCGCCGATGATGACGGCAATCAGCGAATCGTAGGCGTAGTCGTCAAAGATCTGGCAGCGCGCGGTGGACATATACGCGGCGCCCAGCATGCCCGCGAACGCGGCCAGCATGCCGCTCATTACGTAGGAGATGATCTTGATCTGGTTGACCTTGATGCCGCTGAGGCGCGCCGCAACCGGGTTGTTTCCAACGAGATAGAGCTGCTTACCAAAGCGGGACCGGTTCAGAATGAAGAACGTCAACGGCCAGATGATTGCGGCGTAAAGAGCGATGCTGGGAATTACGCCGCCAATTTTGTAGAGCACGGAGTCCGCAAACGCCTTCGATGCGCTGCCGGAGAGAACGCCCTGCGTGAGCACGTACTGCATGCGCGTTACGATGTTTGCGATGGCCATGGTGACGATCAGTGCCGGAAGCCCGATCTTGACCGAGCAGAATCCGTTTAAAAAGCCGACTGCCGCGCCGATGGCGAGCGCGATGGCGAGTACTTGCAGGAAGTGCCCGTTCTCGCCGTTCATCGTGTAGGTGGTCAGAATCGCCGTTGCGGACATCACCGCGCCGACGCCAAAGTCCATGCCGCCGCCGATGAGCACAATGGTCTGACCCGCGGAGGTGATGCTCAAAAGGATCGTGAGCAGCAGGATGTTGCCAACCGCTACGAGGTTGAACCCGGCTGGATTGATGATGAACGTCGCGATCAGCAGAATGGCCGCGATCACAACCGACATCAGCGCCGGATTGGTCTGGACAAACAGGTTCAATCGCCCGGTGAAGTCACGGCTCTCCGGATGTACCGTCAGTTCTTTATTTGCCATAGGATTCACCTCTCTTGAACTGCTGCTTCAAGCCTTGCTTGAGCGTTTCGCGCTGCGCCTTGGCGGTGACGATGGTCATCAGAAGTCCGCCAAAGATGATCAGGTCGGATACCATATTCTGCCAGTAGGAGGACACGGAAAATCCGGTAAAAATCTTGCCGAGCAGCGTGAAGAAGTAATATACGGTGTTTTGAATCAGCACGAGGAAGCCGCCGCCGTACACGCCGCAGGCGACCGAACCCCAACCGCCCCAGCCCATGCCGCCGATAATGGCGGCGGAGAGGGAACGAATGCCGTAGTCCTCGCATTGCAGCGGGTTGCCGGAGGCGGTCATCAGCGTCAGGCAGATGCCCGCGACGCCGGTGAACAGACCCTTGATCAAAAACGCCTTCATCTGCGTGCCGACCGGGCTGATGCCCGCGGCAAACGCGTTGCGCGGGTTGGAGCCGACGGCGTAGATGTGCTTGCCGAAGCGGCTGCGCGAGATCACGCGCCAGAGCAGCAGCATCGCGATTAGCACAAACACCGAAACGGGAATGTAGTTGAGAATGCCGAGTAGTTTTTGCCCGAAGTCGCTGAGCCCTTTGACCCAGTCCTTATCAAACAACTTGAAGATGGTGGACTGATACGGCTTCCAAAACGCCTTGGGCACCGATCCCTGCGCGGTGGGCATGATGAGGAGGTTGATGCCCTTGATTGCGTAGGTCAGCGCGTAGCTGGCCAGCAGCGCGGGCAGGCGCAGCACGGAGCACGCGAATCCCGCGATGGCGGAGATCACGAGGGCAGCCGCAATGGCAACCACCCAGCCAACCCAGACAGGGGCGCCGAATTCCTGCGGAACCATGATGCAAATGACGTTGACCATTGCGATCTGCACGCCGATGGAGATGTCCATCTGACCTACGATGAGCAGAATCGACTGCCCGATCGTGACAAGAATGAACGGCATATTCGTCATGATGATCGTGTTCAGGCTCACCGGCGAGAAGAACGCGAAGAAATTCGCAAAGGTGAATCCGCTTGTCTTGCAGGTCGAAATGCCCTGCATGACGATGTTGAGCAAAACAACGCAGATAAACAGCACAAACCCCGTAAACGCGGGCTGCCTGCGGAAACGGCGGAAGGAATCGTTGAACTGTTTCATACGGCTTTCTCCTCCTTCTGCGTATGCATGCCCATCATGGCGGCGACGAGGCGCTCCGGCGTCTTGGTGGGGCCGACGAGCATATCCGACACGCGGCCTTCGTAGAACACATAGACGCGGTCCGAAATCTCCAGCAACTCCTCCGAATCGCTCGCGGAGATGATGACGGTCATGCCGTTTTCCGCGCATTTGCGGAGAATCTCGTGAATCTCATGCCGCGAGTGGATGTCCACGCCCTTGGTCGGGTCGTCCAGCAGCAAGAGGTTTGGATTCATCGCAATCCAGCGCGCGACAACGAGCTTTTGCTGGTTGCCGCCGGAAAGCGAGCTCGCGGGGTCCTTGAGCTTGCCGATCTTGATGTTATAGGTATCCACCGCATTCTGGGAGAACTTGCGAACCGTGGATGCTTTCAGGTAGGTAAAGAGCTTGTTCTTGGCCGCATTTCCGGCAAAGATGTTTTCGCTGATGGAGCGGACGGGGAACAGCGCTTCGACGTTGCGTTCGCCGGAGATAAAGCCGATGCCGGCCTTCACGCCGTCCGAGGGTTCGCGGAAGTGGACTTCCTTGCCGAGATACTGAATCGTGCCGCCCTCCGCCTTGACCGCGCCGAGGATGGCACGGATGACCTCCGGCTGACCCTGTCCTTCGAGGCCACCGATGCCGACGATTTCGCCGCGATAGGCCTTGAGCGAAATGTCGTTCACTTTCGGCTCGATGGAGAGCTTCCTGACGTCGAGAATCAGCTCGCGCTCGTCGGTGTGCTCCAGCGTTTCGTGGGTATGCTCCGTCTTCTCCGGGCGTTTGCCGGTCATGTAGTAGACGATATCGTCCAGCGTGAAATCGGAAACCTTGCCGGAGATGATGGTCTCGCCGCTGCGCATGATCGTTGCCGTGTCGCAGATGCGGAAGATTTCCTGCATGCGGTGGGTCACGTAGACCATTGCGACGCCCTCGTTTTTGAGCTCCTGAATGATGGAGAAGAGCGTTTCAATCTCGTCGTGATGCAGCGCCGCGGTGACTTCGTCGAGTAGTAGCAGTTTCGGCTTGAGGAAAACGGCTTTGGCAACCTCCAGCATGCTCTGCGTGGACGGCATCAAGGTCTGCACATAATCGTCCGGGTCGCACTCAATCTTGAACCGCTTGAGCAGATCGGAGACGATTGCGCGCGAGGTCTTTTCGTCCACAAGGCCGCCCTTGGTGACGGGTTCGCATCCTAGCAGGATGTTGTCCATGACGGACATCGTAGGAATCAGGCTCAGATCCTGAAACGCCGTTGCGACGCACTCTTTGCGGGAGTCCACGCCGGAACGAATCTCGACCGGCTTGCCGTTGAACAGAATTTCGCCGCAGTTGGGCGCGACAAGTCCGGCCAGAACCTTGACCATGGTGGACTTACCGGAGCCGTTGGAGCCGACCAGCGCCGCGATTTCGCCGGGGTGCACCGTCAGGGAAGCGCCGTTGAGCGCAACGACGGCACCGAAGCGTTTATCGATTCCGCGCATTTCAAACAAGAGAAACCACCTCCGAAAGCATAGGATGTTGAAGATCGGGTGTTACATATATCATAACGCAGAATATGCGGTATGGTCTAGTTTATGGGAACGCGGATTGCGTTCAAAAGGGCCGAAAAAAGGGAGCTTTTAATCTAGAATTGGCCGGCGGAACTTGGTTCCGCCGGCCAAGTGTCATTTGCAATAGCTGTTAGGCTGTTGCCCGAGGCTTAGTTGAAGTACTGCGCTGCAACTTCGTCAACGGTGAGCCAGAAGGTGATGGAGTCGCCAGCGGCAAAGCTGTTGGCATAATCCACGTAATCGGCCTGGTTCTGATCGGTGTACATAACCTTGGACGGAATCCAGATCTGGTGGGTGTCTTCCATACCAGCTGCATAAACGCCATCCTTCAGGGTCTTGCCGGCGATCAGGTTCAGAGCGAAGTTCAGACCGGTTGCGCCGACGCCCGGAGGATTCGACAGAACCATGTAGCTGGTCTTGATGCCGTCTTTGTTGATCTCAAGCATCTTCTGCATGTAGGCACCGGTGTCGCCGAAGCCGATGAACTTCGGGTACGCAACGCCCGCTGCGTCGAACGCCGCAAGAGCATTCTCAGCGCACTGGGAGACGAGAACGCCGTCGAACTGCACGCCGCTGCTGAGGATTTCAGCCATTCTCTGCTGCGATTCGGTCGGGTTCCAGTTGTGGTTGGCAGTTGCGACGACTTCGAGGCCGGTCTCCGCGATGCCCTTTTCAAAGCCGCGCTGACGGTCGGTGTTCGCCTGAATACCATCCATGGCCGCGATCATAACGACCTTGGCGCCTTTGCCGAGGACTTCACCGGCGTACTTCGCCGTGGTGTAGCCGAGGTATTCCTGGTCGGTCAGAACGTTCAGAACGTTGACATCCGTGGACATGTAGGCGCAATCGCAGTTGATGTAGGTGATGCCTGCATCCTGCGCGGCTTCGATGATCGGATCCAGACCGGTGGTTGCAACGGGGTTCACGAGGATGATGTTGTAACCTTCGTTAATGGAGTTCTGGAGCTGCTGAGCTTCCGTCGCCGCGTCCCAGTTGGAGACGAACGAGGAGTAGCTGATGTCATAGCCCGAATCCTTGGCCGCTGCGGCTGCTTCCTGGATATCCAGCTCGTAACGGACGCGGTACGGGTTGCCTTCCACAACGGCGTTGTGGGAAGCCAGCTTCAGGGCCATCGGGGCTGCTTCCGCAGCGGGAGCCTCGGTTGCTTCCGCGGCGGGGGCTTCGGTCGCTTCTTCTACTGCGGGCTCTGTTGCGGCGGGTGCCGGGGCTGCGCAAGCGGCCAGAGAGAGCACCATGCAGAGAGTCAGAAGAATCGCCAAAAATTTCTTCATGTGTCTTCCTCCTTTTGTTTATGTATCATAAAAGCTTTCGCTTTTAGGATCGTATTGCGCGTGGGTGGGATTCGCCGGGCTTTTGAGTTGGGATCATAAAAGCTTTCGCTTTCATGATCGTATTGCGCTTGGGTGGGATTCGCCGGGCTTTTCAGTTGGGATCATTAAAAGCTTTCGCTTTCATGATCGAGTAGTACGAGGTGAGAATCGCCGGAGTAAGAAAAAGAACAAGCGCAGTCTTCATCGAAACAAGAAACTTAGATTCGAAATCGCCTTTCTCCTTTGATTTCTAACGCTTGAACTTGACAAACAGAAACCCGTTAACCCCTTGCAACACGCGTTGAAAAGGGATGAACATTGTGTACCAAAGTGGTGAAAATTCTCCTACAGACAGCAGGAACATCGATCGGATAAGTCGATTATAATGGATTCCCGAACCGATTTCAACACCTTTTTGTATGAAAGATTATGATACAAATCAAGTTTGCCATTTCCACCGTTTTTCACACTACATATGGTGTATATGTATGGTTTTTTTCATACAAATACACGATCAGCCGGTGATTTCTTCCGCCCGAACTTCGCGTTTTTCGGCGCAGGAACGATAGAACGCGTCGATCACGGCGGCAACGTTGAGCGTTTCCTCCGGCAAAACATAGAGCTCCGTGCCATGAAGGAGATGGTTCGCGGCGTTCTCCATGAGGTAGTAGTGCCCCATAAAATCCTTGCCCGCGTGCTTGCCGTCCGCAAAGTAGCGCGGCTTGATGTCCGCCTGATAGCGGCCCATCGTGCTGTAGAGTTCCATGCTCGGCAGCGCAAGCCCGGCTTTCGTGCCCGCAAAGCGCATGCCGTATTCGTTTGGCAGGTTGACCGCCCAGCTCGTTTTAAAGTTCAGGATGCCGCCGCCTTGGAGCTGAATCGTGCCCGCCGCGAACTCCTCCACCTCGAATTCGGAGGGGGAGTAGGGGCGCGCGTTGTGCACGCCGCTCGGGGCGCCGCTTTCCGGCAGGCTGGTCAGGATGTTGGTTTCGTGCTTGCTCAAATAGTCCGCGCTGGTGCCCAGAATGGAGGTGAACCGCTTTCCGCCCATCACCCAGAGCGCCGCATCGACCAGATGAACGCCAAGGTCGCAGAACGCGCCGCCGCCGTTGGTATCCTTCTTGTGGAAGGTGCCCCATTTCGGCACGCCGCGGCGGCGAATCAGCGAAAACTCGCTGTAATATACATCGCCCAATGTTCCGTTGTCGAACATTTCGCGGGCGAACTGATATTCGTCGTTGTAGCGCACCGTCTGGCAGGCAAACAGCGTCTTTCCAACGGATTTGGCAAAGTCGAACATCTCCTTGGTGTCCTTGTAGGTCATCGCGAGCGGCTTTTCGCAGGCGACGTTGCAGCCGTGCTTGAGCGCGAGCAGCGTCATGGGCTTGTGCCCCATGTTCGGCGTGCAGACGGAGACGAGGTCGGGCTTTTCCTTCGTGAGCATCTCCTCCGCGTCTGTATACCAGTTTGGAATGCCGTGCCGTTTGGCCGTGCCTTCCGCGGAGACGGGATTTACGTCGCAAACGGCGACGAGATCAACGAGATCCGGAATGCTCTTGTACGCGGGAATATGCGCGGCGTTGGAAATCATGCCCGCGCTGATGACGGCGACTTTCAGCTTGCT
>DAIRTE010000065.1:8694-15033 GCA_036804025.1 Clostridia bacterium
GCGGCGCTGGTGATCAGGCGGTAGAACGCATAGAACTGCTCGACGTCCATCTCCTTGCCGTTGACGCGCGCATACTGCGTCTCATCGGCGTTTTTGCCGCTCTCGTAGATATACGTCTGCCCGTCGAACGCGACGGTGAGGCTGCTCAAATCGAGACGTAGCGGGGAGAGGAACCAGCGCAGCATGAGCTTTGTATAGTCCACGTCCACAAACGCGGGTTTTTCAATCACGTAAACAAGATTGGAGCCGTCCACCGTGATCAGGTACTTCGTTTCGTTGAGTTTGACCAGCAACAGGCGGTAGTTCACGATCTCGTCCGTGCCGTTCTTTAAGCCAAACGAAACGACCAGATCGGGGCTGTCGAACCCGATCTTCGACAGATCGGCGGCGGAAAGATTGTAGCCGATTACGTCCAGCGCCTGGATGTTGAGCACCGAACCGAGGATCTCGATTCCGTAGGTCTGGTCGAGTTCGTATGTGCCCTTCAGGCGGACGATGTGCGTCGCCGGGCCAAAGCTTTTGGCGTCCAGCGTGGCCTTGGGGTTCGAGTCTCGAACGGCCTCCACGGTGATTGGCTTGTCCAGACTCTTGCCGGAGAAGGTGATGTCCGTAATCGCGGAAAGCGGGCTGGAGACTGCGAGCGGCGGCGTGACCTGCAGCGAGATGTACGCTTCCTTCTTGCAGAGGAAGTACGTCATGTCCTCGCTGGAGAAGAGGTAAACCGCCTTGTCGCCGTCCACCTGACCGTAGTAGTTGCCGCTGACGACCTCCTCGGCGCCGATCGACATCGCAAAGCCCGTACCGTCGGTAAAGGAAACATGAATCGTCGCCTGCGGCTGATCAAGCCCGTATTCCGAAAGATCGCGGGGATTTGCGTCCACACGGTTCAGCGCGCCAAAGGCGCAGCCGTGGTACATCAGTTCGTAAAAGCCTTCGACGTTGATGATGCCCGCGGGGATATCGGCCACCACGTAGCCTTCGTCCTCCGCCTTTACTTCGTAGGTGCCAAAGGCGTTTGTGATCTCCAGCGACTGGATGTCCGTCGGTTGTTTTTCGAGAAAGACCACGACGGAGCCGCCCTTGTCCGCGGGGTTGAGCACCAGCAGCAGATAGGTTGCGCCCAGCGCGAGCACAATGGCGAGGGAGATGAGCGCCCAACGAACGAGCCGTTTGTTCACTTAGCGATACCTCCGTACGAGCCAGATTGCGATGCCCGCGCCAAGGATGGCGAGCGGCAGCACGGCGCAAAGGACGATGCCGAGCGCGCTAGCCGCGCCCGTCGTGATGCCGAGCGTGTTGCCCGCGAGCGACTTTGCCGCAATGGAAACTGTGCTCTCGCGGTTGGTCAGCGTGTTAAACAGCGAAACCATATACGGCGCATTGCTCAGCGAGGTATTTGCCATTCCGCTGGGGGCAAAGAGGTTACTCGACGCGCTGACGACTACATTGGATTGCACGGAGCTGTCACCCTTCTGGATGACCCAGCTCGTCAGCGTGAGCGCGGGCATTGGGCCCCACTCGGTCGCCATGTTGGCGGTAAACGAGTCGTCCGCCGTGCTGGGGCGGACGCCCGCCGTTTCGTAGAAGTTTAAGAGCGTATCCACCGTGCGGTTGTCCTTGTAGGTGTAAACAACGGAGAGCGGACGGCTCAGCGGCAGGAGCACCGGGTTTTTGCTGTCCTTGAGCTTTTCCGCGTAGTCCGCGTTGGTATACGCCGCGAGCGGATAATAGGGCTGGTAGCTGTAGGCGCGATCCTTGTTCGTCTCGAACACCGCGCCGTCGCCGACGGCAACGCCCCATTCGCGCAGATATGCGTCGAGGTTCGGCGTTGCGGGCTGCGTGACGCTCGCCGCATAGAGCAGTGTTTTGCCGTAGTTGCCGTTGTTGTAGAGGAATCCATCGAACTTGTCGAGCACGTCCGTCGAGAGATCGACCGCGGGCGCGAGCAGCAGGAGAATGTCATAGTCGTTCAGCGGGTCGGTGACCATGTTAACGCTGGAGACCTCGAAGTTGTTGTCCGAGAGGATGCTCTTGAACGCGTCCGTATCCGTAAACACGTCGTTGCCGGTTAACAGCGCAACGCGCACAGGGTTCTCGGTGGTTACGTTGACGATGGCGCTGGTCAGTGCTTCCTCTGCGCGGGAGGACTCGATGGTCAGCGTTTTGTCCTCGGTATAGGTGTAGTTAAACAGACTCGCGAGCGGGAGCTGCTTGAGGCCCTTTTCACTCTTGACGAGGATATCCCCGTCCTTGAGCGTCAAGTCAGGATACTGCGCCGCAAACGTCGGGTCGGCGGTGTAGTCGACGTACTGGAGATTGATCTTCGGGCTGTACTTCGGGTACTGCTCCAGAATGCGCTGCGCCTGAATGAAATAGGCGTTGCCCGCAAAGCTCTGGTCGTTGGCGAGAACGAAGAGCGAAATGTCCTGATCGAGCCCGTCGAGCACCTGCTTGGTATCGTCGCCAATCTGATAGGCGGCGTTCGCGGTGAGGTCGTAACTCAGCGAGTAGCGGTTGCCAAGCGTCACGAGGACAACGTTGAGCAAGAATGCCGCGGCAAGCGCAAACACGACAATCGCGGCAAAGAGCGCGTTGATCTTGACGGATTCGTTGAAGAGGGTCGTCTTTTGCTGTTTTGTTTGTTTCATGCTGCTCACCAACCCTTTCACATCCAGCGGCGGCGTTCCAGCGTCAAGATGGAGAACACCAGAAACAGCGCGGACACGCTGAGGAAGAACATCGCGCTCGGCAGATCGACCACGCCGAGCGTAAACGGCTGGTAGCGCGCGTTGAACGAAAGATACGAAAACAGTGTCTGCCAGAACTGTCCGGTGACGACGTAGGAAATCGCGTCCACGAGCACGAGAAACAGGCTGACCGCAAAGCCCATGACCGCGGCGATCACTTGACTTTCCGTCAAAGAGGAGAGGAAGAGACAGACCGCGATGAGCGCAAGGCCGAGCAGCGCAATGCCGAGGAAGTTTCCAATCACGCTCGGCCAGTCCACGGGCGCGACAAACGCGGTGATGACCGCGTCCACTAACGTGCCGGAGATGGCGAGCAGATACACGACGACCGCGGCAAAATACTTGCCGAGCACGATGCCCGCGCGGGACACCGGCGCGGTCAGCAGGAGCTGATCCGTCTTGGCGCGCTTCTCCTCGCTGAGTAGCCGCATGGTCAACACGGGAACGAGAAACAGCACCACGGAGAAGAGCATGCTGTAGAGCGTGGTAAAGTCCGTCGTGTTTCCGTAGAGGTTGTAGGTAAAGAAGTAGTAGTTGGTAAAGAAATACGCCACAGCGATGAGCACAAAGCCGAGCGGGGCGTTGAAATAGGCGCGAAGTTCGCGCTTGAAAATGGCGTTCATAGGGCCTCCTCGCGCGCGCTGTCGCGACCGGTGAGATGCAAAAACACGTCCTCCAGCGAGAGTTCTCCGCCGTAGGTGTGCAGCAGCGGCAGGTTCGCCTTTGCCAGCGCGTAGAACACGTCCGCGCGCAGATCCGCGCCGGGTTTGCCCTCGACGAGCACGTCCTGCGTGCCGAGCTCGCGCTGCGGCATGGGCTTGATGGAGCGCACCTTGGGTACGGCGTGTAACGCCGCTTCAATCGCGGGGAGCGTGCCCTGCACACGAATGACGAGGCGATGATTCGCCTGGATATTCTGCATGAGGCGATCCGGCGCGTCGTCCGCAATCACGCGGCCTTCGTGGATGACGATCACGCGCGAACAGATGGCCTGAATCTCCGAAAGGATGTGCGAAGAGACGATGACCGTGCTCTCCTTGCCGCTGTCCTTGATGAGCTGGCGAATCTCAATGATCTGCGACGGGTCGAGGCCGACGGTCGGTTCGTCGAGAATCAGCACCTTCGGGCTGCCGACGAGCGCCTGCGCAAAGCCGACGCGCTGGCGATAGCCCTTGCTGAGGTTTCGAATCATGCGTCCCGTCATCTTGGAGATGCCGACGCGCGCGCAGATTTGATCCAGATGCGCCTTGCGCTTCGCCTTGTCCGCCGGAAAGCCCTTGAGGTCGCAGACGAAGTCGAGGTATTCGCTCACGCGCATGTCCGGATAGAACGAAAACTGTTCCGGCAAATAGCCGATCTGTTTTTTGCAGGCAGCGGGCTCGCTGACAATGTCGTGTCCGTCAATCAAAACGGAGCCGGAGCTCGCGCTGATGTAGCCGGTCAGAATGTTCATGGTTGTGCTTTTGCCCGCGCCGTTTAGGCCGAGCAGGCCGACGACCTCCCCGGGCGCAACCGAAAACGAGATGCCCTTAAGCGCTTCTTTTTCCCCGTAGCGCTTGACGAGGTTCTTCACCTGTATCAACTATGCCTTCGCTCCTTTGACGCAAACGATCTATGTTTAAAACGGAGTTTCAATCGGAACTGAACGAACTGAACAAATCTATTATACCGCAGTTGATCCAGAACACATACCAAAATAAGACACCTCCGGCGCGGCAGGTGACGAACACGCAAACCGCGCCGGAATGGAGGAGGACACTACATGCAGTCGAGGCAGGCCGCGCCAATGGTGCCCGCGGCATTGCCCAGCGTCGCCCGAATCGCGGGCGGGCAGCCGATGATGTCCGAAGCGAACACGTATTTCGGCAGCTTTTCGTTGAGCGGAATCATTAGATAATCGCCCGCGTCGCAGATGCCGCCGCCAATGAGAACGACCTCCGGGCGGAAGAGGTTCACGAGCGAGCCGATGCCGTTTGCAACGTATTCGAGGAACTGGTTGACGACGGCCTTTGCCGTTTCGTCCCCGGAAATTGCGCAGTCGAAGATGATTTTGCCGTTGAGCTTTCCGCTGTTTGCGCGGGAGAGTTCGTGCAAGCAGCTTTCCGGGTGCAGCGCCATCGCGTCCTTCGCCTGCTGAATCAGCGCGACGACGGAACCGTAGGCCTCGAGGCAGCCAAGCAGTCCGCAGGTGCAGGGCAGGCCGTTGTGCACGAGAATCGTGTGCCCGGGTTCCATGCCCATGCCGTCCGCGCCAAGGTAGAGCTTGCCGTCCATGATCAGCCCGCCGCCAAGACCGGTACCGAGCGTAATCATGAGCACGTCCTTCTTGCCCCGCGCCGCGCCCGCCATCGCTTCGCCGACGACCGCGCAGTTCGCGTCGTTACCAATATACACCGGAACGGGAATGTGCTTTCTGAGCTCTTCGCGCAGCGGCGCGTTTCGCCAGTTGGTGTTGTTGGCAAACACGAGCAGGCCCGAATGCGGGTTGATGCAGCTCGGCACGCCGACGCCCACGCAGGGAAAGTCCGCAAACGTGAGCCCGCACATGGCGGCGACGTCCTTTGCCGCCTGCGCCATATCGGCCACGACGACCTCAAACGGGCGCTCCGGCCCGGTTGGAATCACGTGCCGCTTGATGATGTTGAATTGATCGTCCACGACGCCGGTCTTGATGTCCGTGCCGCCCATGTCGATCGCCAGTCTGAATTTGGACATGAATCGTTCTCCTTAACCGATTAAACGCCGACGCGGCGGAGCGTTGCATCCACAAAGCCCTTCGCGCGCGGAATATCCTCTAGATCGAGATGCTCAATGATGAGCGGAATGTTCGGGTGATCCACCGCGAGACGGCGCACATACAGGTCGTAATTCAAGATGCCGAGCCCTGCCGCGGGCAGTTCGACCGCGCCGGAACCGCGGAAGGTATGCGACTCGTCCGCGTCGATGTCCGCGTGTTTTTCCGAGGTGTCGGCGGCGACGGCGATGTCCTTTGCGTGCGCAATCTTCATGTAGGGCGAGAGACGGTCGAAGACATGATTCAGCGTTCCGTCTACGTCCTTTATGGTTTTGTCGTCAAAATAGTTCGTGGGATCGCAGAGCAGTCCCAGCGCGGGGCTGTGCACCTCGCGGAACATGGTCTCGAGTTGCTCCACGGAACCGATGATGTTGTTCACGTAGTTTTCAACGATGAACGTGCTGCCCCAGTCCTCGGCATACTTCGCGAGATCCTTGATGATATCGATGGTCTCCTCGAAGACGGCGGGGTTTGCGTTCTTGTCGTGCCAGACCCAGTCGCTCTCGGTGTTGAAGGTGCCGGTCTCGCTCGCGACATACGGGCTGCCGAGGTCGCGCGCGTAGCGCAGCATCATCTTGAGAAAGTCGATGTTTGCCTTGCGTTTGACGGGGTCGGGATGGATGATGTTCGTGTAGCCGGACACGGCGACGACGGGCAGATTCGCGTTTCGAAACGCGTCCCGAATCCAATGCGCCTTCTCCTTGGTGAGCGGTTCCTTCGTTGCGTCGAAGTCCTTAAAGGAGACGTCGAGCTGAACGCAGTTGAAATCGCTCGCCTTGATGCGGCGGACGACTTCGT
>DAIRTE010000066.1:0-2371 GCA_036804025.1 Clostridia bacterium
TGCCTGTTCAAGCGTCTCTCCTCACGGAATTGAAATCGTTTTTCTCATTCTAGCATGATTCCGTTCGAACGTTTCATAGAATTATAAAATAGAGAGGGTCGCCCCTCTCTACTTAAATTGATTCTATTACAGATTTCCCTGAAACACGGTGTTCGTGTCCAAGCAGAGATGTTGTGCCGCGGTGCGCCCCGTGGTCAGCGCAACGGGACAACCACCCGGCGTGATCAGCCGCTGTCCGGCAAAATACAGGTGTTGAATGCTCGCCGGTTTGCAGGGGTATTGCCGATTGGGTTGACCCTTCTTGGTCAGCGTCATCCAGCTGCCTTTATAGGAGTGCAAATACCGCTCGTAGGTCAACGGCGTTGCCACATCAACAACCGCAACCTTACCAACGATTTGCGGATACTTCAGGCCAATCTCGTGAAGAATTGTGTTCGCGAGCTTTTCTTTTTCCGCCGCGTACGTGCCGTTTTCCTTCGCGCTCTTCCAGAAATCGTAGCCTCCCATCAATACGGAGGTCAGCGTGGTGCATCCTTCCGGCGCATATCCGCTGAATCCTGCATAGTTGTTAAACCCGACGTACTTATACGTGATATCTCCAACTTGAATCGGTTTCGATGCCGGGAAGGTGCAGTTGAGCGGCAGTTCCGAAAGATCCGCTTCCACGCCGATTCCAATAAACACGTCCGTCAGCACTTCCGTTTCACTGCGCATCTGTTCCGCCCAGGGTTCGTGAATCGGCTCGTCAAAGAGCGTATCGATCGCATTTAATGTATCCTGCGTTACAATAACCGCGTCCGCCTCGATCGTTTGCCTGTCGACAACAACCCCGGTTGCGACGCCATTCTTTACTGCAATCTTTTCGACCATCGTTTTGTACTGAATCGTTCCGCCAAGAGATTCAAATTTCTTTGCCATCCGCCCCGCCATCGCGAGCGAACCGCCGGTCGGATACCCGCCGTCTCCGGCGGCGAGCGTAGCAATGGTAAACAGAACGCCGCTTGCGCTGAAATCTTCGCCAATCATGTTCTTCAGCAGGTTTCTAATCTGCGGGTTTTTAAACTGCTCGCCCAGTTCGGCAGCCGAGAGGTTCTGATAGAATTTCATGCGTGGCAGTGCGGGCAGCATACCAAACAGCATGGAAAG
The DNA here is from genome assembly GCA_036804025.1 of Clostridia bacterium. Lineage (GTDB taxonomy): Bacteria > Bacillota > Clostridia > Christensenellales > CAG-138 > UBA7703. The sequence goes on from DAIRTE010000066.1 coordinate 1,147, forward strand.
AGGGAATTTCGAAGGGTTCTTCACCGCTAGCTTCGGCAGGTCTGTAATTGGCATCTGCATCCGCGTAAACTTCTTAATATCGTTGCAAAGGCGGTTAATCGCCTTTTTATCCTCCGGCGCGATTGAAAGAAAGTGCTTACGCAGCTGCTCCGGGTCCCGGTAGAGCATTGCGCTTACGCCGTCTTCTTCGTAGCGGAAAAACGGATCGCGGTTATAGACCGATACGGTATCGTCCAGCGCGCCAACCTCGCGCCATAGCCGGTAGAGCTGTGTCTTAGGCGAGGAACCGGTCAGCCAATGCAGCCCTCCCTCAAAGTAGTAGCCTTTTCTGCGCCAGCTGGTCGACGCGCCGCCCGGAATCGTGTGGCTTTCGAGAATCGTCACGTCAAATCCGCTCTGGAGCGCATAGATGCCCGCCGTCAATCCCGCGATGCCCGCGCCAACAATCAGTACCTTCTTCATATAATCTCCCCTGCTATTCTCTACTTTTTAATGATATCTACAATCCAGCCTGCTTCCGGACACGGTAAAACGGAATTCATGGCGACTGTCTCCGCAATGCCCTGAATGGCTCCCCAGTAGGCAATCGTCAGCGCCATGGGGTCGCCTTCGCGAATGGTCCCGTTCGCCTGTCCTTGCTGCATCAGCATGGCGGTCGGCGTATAAACATCGAACCCTTGCATCATTTCCTTGACGCGCTCCGGCACATCCTCGCTGTAATAGGCCTGGTTCATCAGCACAAACATCTTGGCGAAGAACGGTTCTGTTTGAATATAGAAAAGAATCTGCTTTGCAGTTTCCTCGAAAAACGCAAGTGGTTCCAGCTGCGTCGGCTGCATGGTGCTCATCGGCCCCTCAATGCCAAGCTGAATCAGTTCAACATAGAGCTCTTCCTTCGACGCAAAGTAGTGAAACAGGAGGCCAACGCTCATGCCGACTGCGCTTGCGATATCCTTGATGGTCGTTCCGGAATACCCTTTCTGTATGAACAGGTTTAATCCGGCAAACAGAATCTCCTGCCGCCGTCTTTCTTTTTGATCGTCGCGAGCTGCCATTGATCGAACGTCCTTTTCGTTGAACACATTTTCATTGAATCTTCGTTCAATATAATATTCGATCCGTTGTTGCTTGTCAAGCGTGCCCTTTGGTGATTCACTCGCTTTACAAAACGCACGGATCGGACTAGTATAGAATTACTTATTCTTGAAAGGAATCGAGGCGAACA
>DAIRTE010000066.1:2471-14953 GCA_036804025.1 Clostridia bacterium
CACTTTGCGTTGGGCGAGGCGCTGCGCCCGTTGCGAAAAGAAGGCGTGCTGATTCTTGGCAGCGGCAACGTGGTGCACAATCTTCGTATGGTGGACTGGGAACGTTCCGGCGGCTATGACTGGGCGCAGACATTTGACTCTTATATCAAGGAGAACGTTATTCAGCGCGCATTTGACAACGTGCTGCAATACCAGCGCGCGGGTTCCTCCGCGCAGCAGAGCGTGCCGACGCCGGATCACTTTTTCCCCTTGCTCACGGTGCTTGGCGCAAGCGATTCCGGCGATTCCGTTCGTGTGTTAACCGAAGCCTGCGTGCTTGGTTCGCTTTCGATGACGGGATACCTATTTCAATAAATACATGCATCTGATTTAACCGAAAGGAGATTTTCTGATGAAACTTCGTGAAATTCAAAAGATGGTCCGTGGACAACGCGCGGTGGACGGCGCGGGCGTTCGGCTTGTTCGCGTACTGGGCAATGCGGACGTATATGATTTCGATCCGTTCTTAATGCTGGATTCCTTCGATTCGACGAACCCTTCGGATTACACCGCAGGTTTTCCCTGGCATCCGCATCGCGGCATTGAAACGATTACCTATTTAATCTCCGGCCGCATCGAGCACATGGACAGCCTCGGCAACAAGGGCGTCATCGCCTCCGGCGAGAGCCAGTGGATGACTGCCGGAAGCGGAATTCTGCATCAGGAGATGCCGCAGGCTTCGGATCGTATGCTGGGGTTCCAGCTTTGGTTGAATCTGCCGCGGAAAGAAAAGATGGCGGAGCCGGCCTACCTGAGCATTACGCCAAAGGATATCCCCGTCGTAACCAGCGGAAATACAACCGTTCGCGTGCTCTCCGGTAGCTATGGTGATGCAACCGGCGTTCTGCCGCGGCACATTCCGGCGAGCATTTTTGACATATCGTTGCCGCGCGGCGAATCGCTGACGCTGCCGACCAAGCCGGAAGAGAACGTATTTGTGTTTCTCATCGAGGGCGATGCCATTGTTAACGCAACCCTGATTTCCGAGAAAACCGCCGTGCTGTTTGGCGGCGGCGACTCGGTTGCATTCTCCGCGGCTCCCGAACGGGACTTGCGCATCATCTTTTTCTCCGGAAAAGCGCTGCACGAACCAATCGCCTGGGGCGGGCCAATCGTGATGAACACGCGTGAGGAACTTGATTTGGCGTTTGACGAGCTTCGCCGCGGCACGTTTATCAAGGCGAAATAACCATAATCAGTAAACAAACTAGAAAGAACAGAAGGACTATACAACTATGGATCAACCACGCATTTTGGCAATTGTCGGTTCGCAACGAAATGAATCCTACAATCTTCAACTCGCGCTCGCCGCGCAGGCCGGTTTGGGTGAGCGCGCCGTGTTCGAGCTGCTCGATTATTCGGATGTTCCAATGATGAATCAGGACATCGAGTATCCCGCCCCCGCCGCAGTACAGCGCGTTCGCGCCGCCGTAAAAGCGGCGGACGGCGTTTGGATCTTCACCCCGGAATACAACCATTCGTACCCCGGTTTGTTGAAGAATCTGATCGACTGGCTTTCGCGACCCGTCAGCAAAGAGGAGAAGCAGGTGCTGTCCCGCAAGCCGATTGCGATCAGCGGGATTTCCACCGGCATGGGCGGAACGGGAATTGCGCAGGATCTGCTTGTGATGCTGCTGAGCATGCTGAACACGAAGGTCATGAACTTTCCCCGTCTTGTGATTCCAAACGCGGCGCAGCAAACGGACGAAAGCGGAAAGCTGAAGCTCACGACCAGCCAGCCCTATCTCGAGAAGCAAGCCGACGCATTTCTTCGGTTTCTGTCGCTCTAGATCGTTTTATTGACACATAGATTGGAACAGCTTTCATGCAAAACAAAGAACCGCATATCCGAATCTTAAAAAACGGTCCGTACCTCGTGACCGGCGGTGTTCCGCTCAGCGAAAAAGTCATCGTTCCCATTGGCGAAGGATACGTCTATCAGGAAGGTCGCGCGCTTCCACAGCGGGAAACCTATACGCTCTGTCGCTGCGGGCAAACGAAGACGCCGCCCTTCTGCGACGGATCGCATGTTGCCAGTGGATTTGATGGCGAAGAAACCGCCTGCCGAAAGAAATATGCCGAGCGTGCGACAAAGATCAAAGGCGACTTGATCGACCTGCTGGACGACGGGCGCTGCGCGTTTGCGCGTTTTTGCCATCGGGACAGCGGGGATGCCTGGGAGCTCGCGGAGGATGGCGATACGGAATTCTTGCGTTCGGAAGCAATTCTGGCAGCAAACGAGTGCCCTGCCGGGCGCTTAACGGCGTTCGACAAGGACGGCACGCCGCATGAGCCCGAATATACGCCCGCCATCGAGATATTGCAGGACCCGGAGGAGCAGGTCAGCGCCGGAATCTTTGTGAAGGGCGGAATCCCGATTGAGTCTGCGGACGGAACGATCTACGAAGTTCGCAACCGCGTTGTGCTCTGCCGCTGCGGGCTATCCCAGAACAAACCGTTTTGCGACGCGACACACGTCACCGAGGAATATGCCGACGGCACGCAGAATTGGAAGTAACGCTTTGTTTTGGAAAGGAAATTCATGTTGATGAAGACAGCATTGCTTGTCATTGATATTCAACAGGCGCTCATCGATGAACATCCGGCAAATGAGGAGCTTTTTCTGAAACGAGTGGACGAGCTCATTCAAGCCGCGCATGCATCCGGTAAAGAAGTGATCTACGTGCGACACGACGGTGGAGCAGGCGATCTGCTTGAGCAAGGTTCGCCGGGCTGGCGGTTGAATCGCTCGCTCTCCCCTTCTGTCCAAGAGCGCATCTTTGAGAAACGTTACCCGAGTTCATTTAAGGATACCGGGTTAAAAGATTACCTGCTGGAACGTGGAATACAGAGGCTGGTGATCTGTGGCATGCAGACCGAGTACTGCATTGATTCCAGCGTTAAAGCGGCGTTTGAGCACGGGTTCTCCGTGGTCATTCCCTCCGGCGCAACCACGACCTATTCCAATCCGTTTCTTTCCGGCGAACAGATGATTTCCTATTATGAAACAATGATTTGGCAACTTCCGATTGCCGAAGTTGTTTCGATGCAAAACGCCCTTGAGATTCTGAAAAGCTGACTTTGAGTTTCGTTTCGATTCTTATTTGACATAACATGCTGGAAAACAATATAATACGCACATTGATTCTCAGCCAATAACAGCGGTTCATGAGCCGCAAGAAGGAGCTCCAGTGAACGAATCGTTTCCCCGTTTTGACATGTTAGCGCACCCAAAACGCCAGAGACTTCTTCCGCTCGCATGGGCAATCAGCTTCCCCGCCGTATGGAAGCACAAGACTAAGATTACCAAAGTTAACATGGACTCGGTAAAACCGCCGTATATCCTGCTCTGCAATCACAATGCGTTTCTGGATTTTAAGGTGACGACCGCCGCCGTGTTCCCGCATCGGGCGAACTACGTCGTCGCGATCGACGGTTTTACGTCGCCGACAAAAACCGGATTCGCCAGCCGCGAATGGCTGCTGCGCGTGGTCGGCTGCATCTGTAAGCGCAAGTTTACAAATGACGCGATTCTGGTTCGCCAGCTCGCCCGCGTGGCTAAAAACGGCGATATCTCCGTGTTGTATCCGGAGGCGCGGTATTCGCTCTGCGGAACCAACGCTGTGTTGCCGGACTCCCTCGGAAAGCTCTGCAAGCTCCTTCGCGTACCGGTGGTTACGTTGATCATGCACGGGCATCATGTCAACGCGCCGGTTTGGAACCTGCCGGAGCGCGGCGTAAAACCCACCGAAGCCGAGATGACGCTACTCTTCTCCGCGGAGGATCTCGCCGCGGCAAGTGTGGAGGACGTGAACGCGGCGATCAACAAAGCGTTTGTCTACGACGATTTTGCCTGGCAAAAAGAGCGCGGCATCCGCATTTCCTGCAAAAATCGCGCGGAAGGACTGCACAAGGTGCTCTATCAGTGCCCGCACTGCAACGCCGAATATAAAATGGAGTCCAGCGGCGCAGAGCTCCACTGCACCGCCTGCGGCAAACGCTGGACCATGGACGAGCTCGGCGTATTGCAGGCAAACAGCGGAACCACCGAGTTTTCGCACATTCCGGATTGGTACGAATGGGAACGCGCCAATGTTCGCCGCGCGGTCGAGAGCGGAACGTATTCCATCACATGCCCCGTCCGTGTCGACTCGCTGCCAAACGCATGTGGATACATTCCCATCGGCGAGGGCACTCTGACGCACAACATGGATGGTTTTATGGTTCGCGGCAGCGGCCCATACGGCGAGTTTGAGATGATAAAACCGGTTCCCTCCCTCTACTCCTGCCATATTGAGCTGGATTATCTGGGAAAGTACGGCGATTGCGTCGACCTCAACACGTTGGAGAACACCTGGTATTGCTACCCACATGACTGCGAATTTGCGGTTGTGAAGATGGCATTGGCGACCGAAGAGCTCTTTTCGCACTTCCACCGAAAAGCTTGAGACAAACAAAAAACGCAGAATTGCCAATTGGCGATTCTGCGTTTTTTTGCTTGGTACCCAGTAGGGGAGTCGAACCCCTGTTACCGCCGTGAGAGGGCGGTGTCCTAGGCCACTAGACGAACTGAGCGCGGTTGCAGGCAATATGATACCGAAATATCGGTCTCCTGTCAAGTGAAATGCGGAAGAAATATATCACTCTTTTTTCGCGAACAACAGCATCCCTCTGCGTAAAAAAGACCGCCCGTGCAGGCGGTCTTTGATGTATTTCCCGTGAAATGGCTTAATCCTTGGACTTATCGACAACCGGGCCGTCCAGCACGACCTCCGGCGGGTAGATCGCGTGGTAAGGATTCTCCGGGTCCGGGTCACTCGGGTCCCAGCCGTATTCGTGCTTTGCGTCCATATACGGTTCTTCGTAAATTAGCGCGGGCGGTGTTGGCGGCGTCGGACCGCTGTCGTCCGTAATGATGATCGTCGTACCAACCGGGCAGTTCATATAGATCCAATAGGCGTCAATGCAGCGCAGGCGGACACAGCCGCCGGAAGCAATTGAGCCCAGTTTCTCGTAGTACTTGACGAACATCTGCTTTTTGCCATAGCCCTGATTGTAGCGCTTGTCGCCGCCAATGGGTACGGAGTGGAACAGATAGCTGCCCGTAATCCGGCTGGCATATTGCGAATAGACGTTCTCTCCATCCACCTGCCCCATCTTCTTGTACGGGTACTGACGGACGATCGCAAAGGTTCCGCGCGGCGTCAGCAGCTTGGTGCGTCCGGTTGAGCAGATCATGACGCGCTCCTCTGTCCATTCTCCATCCTTCGCGATATAGACAACGACGCTCTCCGTGCCAATGTAGACAACGATCATTCGCTCGCCATCCGCCGTGGGAACCGTGGTCGGCTGATAGGCCGGCACGCCGATGTTTGCCGTGCTGGGCATAGCTCCCGGTGTCATGATGCCGGTGCTGTCCGAAGCGTAGAACGCTCCCTCTGCCTCCCCGATCTTCGTGTAGATGAAATATGCACCCGCCCCGTCGGTAATCACGTTGTCGGCGGATATCTGATATGCCGCGCGTAGACGCACCGTCTCGGGAAGCGGCTGCGCAAGCCCCGTTCCAAACGGTTCTGATGCGGGGTCAACGAATTCCTTGGATTGAGCGAGCAAGGCTCCGGTGGAGTCCGACGGGTAGAATCCCGTCAGCTGCTCACTTTGCACGCCGTTGACCAGCTTATTGTAACCGCCGAACACGCGGTACTGAATCGCGCCGGAGTTGTCGGTAAACGAAAACAGCGCAATTGCAGCGTCCTGTGTTTCGACTCGCGTATATCCCGCGGGAACTTCCGTTCCGTCCGGCAACGGCATTGTCATAGCGTCCGTATAGGTAATGACCGGCTCCGGCGTAATGACCAGCGGAACCGGCGTAGGCATGGTTTCCGCCGCGGTATCCAGTGATTGCAGCAAGTTTCCGCATGCGCTCAGCCCCAGCAGCAGAAGCGCGGAAAGCAACAGCAACATCGTTCGTTTGACCACGATACGATGGATCGACTTTGTTTTGTTCGAAATTTTCCCATTCATATTCCCTATTATAAACGATAATCTGTCCTGATTTCAATGATTCGAATGTGACAATCAAAGCAAATTTATCGGTTTTCCCTATCTTTGTTTGATTTCATTCCGGTTTACAGAGAATATCGATCGTGGTAAAATAATACAAATTATGAGTACTTCCAGAGCACAATCGATTCGGCGGATTCTGTCGTTTTTGCTCGGCGCGTTGCTTCTTCTCGCCGTCGTATTTGCTATTCCCTCCAGTTCGCGTGCGGAAGAGGCGAATGCCGACGATCCGACCGCGAAGTTGGACGTGCCCTGCCTGATCGTGGTGGACACAAACGATCCTTCCGCCGTGTTGTATGAAAAGAACGCGGATCAGCGCTGCATTCCCGGCAGCACCATGAAAATTATGACCTGCATCCTCTCGATCGAACTCTGCAGCGATTTGGAACAGGAAGTAACCGTCACCGGGCAGGCAGCCGCGCTCAAGGATTCCAACTCCCTGATGGGCGTAATCAAAAATGAAAAGCTCACCATTCGCCAACTGCTCTACGGACTGATGCTGAAATCCGGCAACGACGCCGCGCTGCTGCTGGCGCAGACGCTGGGCGGCAGCACGGAACACTTCGTCGAGCTCATGAACGCGAAGGCGGCCGAGCTCGGCATGACGCATACGAACTTCATCAATCCCAGCGGTGCGTACAAGCGGGATCAATTTTCCACCGCGCGCGATATGGCGATTTTAACCTGCTACGCCATGAAGAACGATCTATTTCGAGAAATCGTTTCGACCGTTCGCTATCAGATTGACGCAGGCGGATTGCGTACGCGCACGATGACCATGATCAACTCGAACAAGCTGATTTCCGATCCGGAGAGCAGCCGCCTGTTCTACGACTGCGCCATCGGCGTGAAGACCGGCTCCACCGCGCAGGGCGGAAAATGTCTGGTCGCCGCCGCAACAAAGAACGGCGCCAGCGTCGTCGCCGTGCTGCTGGGCGTGACGGAAGGCGGAAGCAAGCTGGATCGCATGTCGACGGTGTATGAAAACGCGAAAACCATCATGGAGCTGGCGTTTGAACAGCAATTCGTTTCAATCTCCCCCGCCGACCTCGGATTGAGTCAAGCCATTACTATGCCGTTAACCGGTGCGGATACAAATGAGATTTCGCTTCGCGTCAATTTGCCCAGCGACCCCATTACTCTTTCCCGTATCAGTGCAAATCGGATTCAGAGTGATCCATCCGTCGTTCAGGCTGTGCCAAGCATTTCCTTTGTTGCGGCGCCTGTTTCGGAGGGTGATCTCTGCGGAACCGTCGACTACAGCATCAACGGCAGCGCTCTGTTTACCGCCGAGTTGGTCGCCGCGGAATCGGTCGATACGCAGTCGAGCGAGCTCTCCGTGTCTACGGTCGCAACACCCGCGCCCGAGGTGACTGCTCCGGAGCAGGAAAGCTGGTTCTCGTCGCTTCCGCGTTGGTTGCCCTATGTTCTGGGTGGATTGGTGCTTGCTGCTGCCGGAGCCGTCGTTTACTTCACCGTCATTCGAAAGCACTTAAAGGCTCGAAAACGCCGTTCGAGATAGTCGGTTTCTTGTTTCCATTCAAAATACAATATAGAGAGGAAGTTGTTTCTTCGCATGTCGGATTTGGAACAACCCGCGAAAAAGCGCGGCTCCAATGCATTGCGTGTACTCGTTTTTGTACTCGCCTTTGCGTTGATCGCCGCGATTCTGTTGTTTGCGTTGGATGCGATTCTACCCGGATTTTTAAACGTTCTGGAGCACGGCGACCAAACGCAGATTGAACAATACATTCGCAGCTTTGGCAGCTTTGGCGGCGCGCTGCTTGGGTTTTTATTGCAATTCATTCAGATTCTCAGTGTACTGTTCCCCGGCGGCCCAATCCAGATTGCGATTGGCATCGTGTTTGGCACGTTCGAAGGCTTTCTCATCTGTTTTTCCGGATACGTGCTTGCAAACCTGCTTGTGTTTTGGAGCGCGCGAAAGCTTGGAAACCGGCTCGATCAGGTATTCTCCAACAATCGCAAAAGCCGTCTTCGTTTCATTACGGAAGCGCAGCATCCGGGATTTGTCGTTGCCCTCTCGTGCCTGCTTCCGTTTCTTCCGAACGGCTTGGTGCCGTACATTGCCGCACGTACCAAGATTACGACCGGTCGTTTTCTAATCGCGATCATCCTCGGCTGCATACCGACGCTATTCTTGCTTTGCGCAATCGGCAACACGCTGTTGATGGGTAACTATCGAAAAGGAATTCTGCTCGGCGCTCTATTGGTCGTTGGTGTACTTCTACTCTACATCTTCCGGAAAAAGCTCTTTGCGCTCAGCGAAGCCGTTCAGACCGCGTGGGAGGAGAAACAACAGCAGCGGGCATCCCGCTCCAAATAAATCGGCAGCGTATAAAAATGACAGCGCCCGGAGAGCATCCGGGCGCTGTTTGCATCTTGGTTTATTCGACGCAGGAGTTAGTTCATAACCGCCTGATCCTGAATGTCCTGCGCTTCTTCGGCGTAGGCAGCAATGGTGTTGCTGTCGGCAAGGCGCTTGATTGTCGCGTTGATCGAGTCCTTCAGTTCCGCGCTGTCCTTGGGCAGGCCAACGACGTAACCGGTGGCTTCCGCGTTAAAGACGACGCCGCTCGCAATTGCGAGTTCCGGATTGTTCTTGATGTACGCTTCGGCAATGGGTTTTTCAACAAAGATTGCATCCAGCGCGCCCGCTTTGAGTTCGGACACGAGCTCGGTAACCTTCTTAAGGGCGACTTTCTCGGCGCCGGTTGCCTGCGGGAAATAGTCCGTCTCCAACGTGGTGCCCAGCTGGACGCCAACCTTCTTGCCGGAGAAGCTGGTCGCAAGATCCGTGTACGCATCCGCACCGTCCGCCTTGACCAGAGCGACGATCTCGTCAATGTAATACACGTCGCTGAAATCCATGACCGCCGCGCGCTCATCCGTCGCGTTGTACGCGGCAAGAATGAGGTCGATGGTGCCCATCTGGAGTGCGCTGTCGAGTCCATTGAAGTCCATCGCTTCGATCTTCAGCTCAACGCCGAGATCCTTGGCAATGTCGTTCGCAATCGAAACGTCGATGCCCTTGTACTCCATCGCGCCGTCTTTGCCGGCAACGACGAACTCATAGGGCGGGTAGTCCGGCGAGGTGCCAACCACCAGCACGCCAGCCTGTTTGATCGCTTCGAGCTTGTTCGCGGGCGCCTTCTTTGCGCAGGCAAACATGCCAAACGCAAGAATTACGCAGAGCACAAGAGCTACTACTTTTTTCATGATTCTTTCCTCCGTTTTTATTAATCCTTTAAAACTGCCATTCGACAGTAGGAATCCGATCTCGTTTTTTACAGAACCTTCGAGAGGAACGTTTTCGTTCGCTCGTTCTTCGGGCTGCCGAACAGGTCGAGCGGTGTGGCATCCTCCAGAATCGTTCCTTCGTCCATAAAGATGACGCGGGAGCACGCCTCCTTGGCAAAATTCATCTCGTGTGTCACCACGACCATGGTCATTCCGCCCTGCGCAAGGGAGCGCATCACGTCCAGCACCTCGCCGACCATCTCCGGGTCCAGCGCGCTGGTCGGTTCGTCAAAGAGCATCACGTCCGGCTGCATGTTCAGCGCGCGGACAATCGCGATACGCTGCTTCTGACCGCCGGAGAGCTGTCTGGGCAGCGCTTTCGCGCGGTCGGCCAGGCCAACCCGCTCCAGCAGCCCCATCGCCCTCTCGCTCGCCTCCTGCTTCGATTCGTGCTTGGCCATCATGGGCGCGAGAATCATATTGTCCAGCACGCTCAGATGATTGAACAGATTAAACTGTTGAAACACCATGCCCATGCGCTGACGATGACGGTTGATGTCCACGTTTTTATCCGTGATGTCGCAGCCTTCGAAGACCACCTTGCCGCTCGTCGGCGTTTCCAGCAGATTCAGGCAGCGCAGCAGCGTGCTTTTCCCGCTGCCGGACGGGCCGATGATGCCGACCACCTCGCCGCTGTCAATCGTCAAGTCAATGCCGTTGAGCGCGACCAGATGGCCGAACTTTTTACCAAGCGATACGGTTTGAATCATTGGCTCGTTCATGCTGTCTCCCCCTTCTTCATGCGCTTTTCGAGCAGCCCCATGAGCTTGCTCAGCGGGAAAGTCAGGCAGAGATACAGCATAGCCGCGACCATGAGCGGTTCAAACGGGCGCGCAGTTCCGGCGCGAACGAGATCCGCCATGTACATCAGGTCGAACACGCCGACCACGGAGCAAATCGAGCTTTCCTTTATAATAGACACAAACTCGTTGCCAAGCGCGGGCAGAATGTTTCGATACGCCTGCGGCAATATGACCTTGCGCATCACTTGCGAGCGCGTCATACCGAGGCTGCGCCCCGCTTCCATCTGGCCCGGGTCAACCGCGTTGATACCCGCGCGCATGATCTCCGCGACGTATGCGGTCGAGTTGAACGCAAGCGCGATGATACACGGAACGAAAACGCTCATTTTGCTGAGCGACGGAAACGCGATAATCAGGCCATAACGAAACAGATACAGCTGAACGAGCATTGGCGTTCCGCGGGTAAACTCCACATAGACTGCGGATAAAAACCGCAGAATCCGGCTGCTCGAAACGCGTGCAAGACCCATAAGCGTGCCAAAGAGCGTGCCAAGCAAAACCGCGAATACGGAGAGCTCCAACGTCATCACAAGCCCGTCCACAAAGAACTGGCCGTACTTGCCTAAAAACTGAAAACTAAACGTGTAATCCATCTTGCCCTCCGTGGCTTTAGAATAAGAAGTATAGATTCTTACTATGCATATGTCAAGTATAATTACTGTATATTATCCTGAATTATGTATAAAAAGAGAAACGCCTGCATAAACACGGCGTTTCTCCAGTTGCATACGATACTTAATATGGCTGTGAAAGAACCCCTTCCTGCTCAGGGCCGAGTCCGCGCACCGTACAAACGCCAATTTCCTCTGTAATATGCCAGGCGGTTTCCAATACGGTTTGCGGCGAATGCGCGTTTGGGTCCTCCGCGTTTCGCGGACGGTACTGCTGTAGAAAGAACTTTTCGCAGCCTTTGACCAACCGGGACGCTTCGACGGCGCCTTCGGGTGACAGCTGCGGCGCAAAGGTCAATCGAAACTCATGCTTCACTGCACTGTTGCGCAGAATTGCGATGCTCTTTCGTATTGCGTCCGTATCCACGCTTGCGCGAGCAATTTCGTCGTATTGTTCCAGCGGCGCTTTGATGTCCATTGCGACGTAGTCCAGCAGCCCTTTGCCGAGCAGTTGCGTCAGAACGGCAGGTTTCGAGCCGTTTGTATCGAGCTTAACCAGGTATCCAAGCTCTCGCACACGAAGAATGAACGCTTCCAAATTCTGTTGCAGCGTCGGTTCTCCGCCCGAAATCACGACCGCACCGAGCAAATCCGCGCGCTTTTCGAGATACTCCAGCACCGGCGCCTCGTCGATCAGCGGAACATCACGGCGGAGAATATGCGCGTTGTGACAATAGGCGCAGTCGAAATTACAGTATGGTGTAAACACAACCGCGCAGAGCTGCCCGGGATAATCGACGAACGATGTTTTTTGAAACCCTGCGATCAGCATATGCGCTATTCTCCGATTCTGGTGTTCCATTCGTGTTGAGACTGCCCTTACAAGCGGATTGGAGACGCGCCGAGCGGCACATCTCCAATTTTGCCGGTGTATCCAAATCGTTCGTTCGTGCTCAGACCACGAACTTCTTACGAATCATGTATTCCTCTTTCTTGCCGGGGTTGTAGTTCTGCACGGGGCGCAGATAACCGACCACGCGCGACCAAACCTCCGCGTTCTGCCCGCAGGTCGGACAGGTGAAGTGTTCCCCGGCGATATAGCCGTGTTCCTTACAGATGGAGAACGTCGGCGTAATCGAGATGTACGGCATGCGGTATTTTGTGAAGACCATCTGAATCAGCTTCTTCGCGGTTTCGATGTCCTCAATCCGTTCGCCGATATAGAGGTGCTGTACCGTTCCGCCGGTATACAGCGACTGGAGCTCGTCCTGCAAATCGCAGCATTCGAAAATATCGCTCGTAAACCCGACCGGCAGCTGCGAGGAGTTCGAGTACATTGGTTCCTCTACGCCGGACTGCATGATGCTCGGGAACTTATCATGATCGATCTTGGCGAGCCGGTAGCTCGTTCCTTCGGCCGGAGTTGCTTCCAGATTGTAGCTATGCCCGGTCTCTTCCTGAAACTCGACCATGAGCGCACGCAAAAAGTGCATGATCTCCAGCGAGAGCGCCAAGCCTTCGGGACTGCCAATGTCCTTGCCAATGAAGTTTAGGCAGCATTCGTTCATGCCAACGAGGCCGATCGTGTTGAAGTGGTTTGCCCAGAACTCGCCGGTGCGCTTCTTCACGTCGCGGAGGTAGTTTGCCG
>DAIRTE010000067.1:0-14871 GCA_036804025.1 Clostridia bacterium
GGAAGTAGATATCCGGGTTCTGCGCGGTGCCGCCCTGATGCGGATGCTCGGGGTTGAGCGCGCGGGCGCGGAACGCCTTGACCGCGTCCATGTCAAGGAGTTTGCCCATATCTTCATAGTCGATGGCTTCAATCTTGGAGACTTCGTGAGACGTGCGGAATCCATCAAAGAAATGGAGGAACGGCACGCTGCCCTTGATGGCAGAAAGATGCGCGACGAGCGCGAGGTCCATGACTTCCTGCACGGATGCTGCGGCAAGCATGGCAAAACCGGTCTGGCGGCAACCCATGACGTCCGAATGATCGCCAAAGATGGACAGCGAATGCGCGGCCAATGCGCGGGCGCTGACGTGGAAAACACCAGGCAGCAGTTCGCCGGAGATCTTGTACATGTTGGGGATCATGAGCAGTAAGCCCTGAGAAGCGGTGAATGTCGTGGTCAGCGCGCCAGCTTTGAGCGAGCCGTGCACAGCGCCTGCGGCGCCGCCTTCGCTCTGCATTTCTGCGACGCGGACCTGCTGTCCGAACAGATTGGTTCTTCCGTTTGCAGACCAATCATCCGCTACTTCCGCCATGGGGGAAGACGGCGTGATCGGGTAAATCGCCGCTACGTCTGAAAATGCATACGCAACGTGCGACGCGGCGGTATTACCGTCGATTGTCATGGTTTTTGCCATTTGGTGGATGCCTCCTAAGTGATATGTATGGAATCGGGTCAACCCTATGATTACCACCCAATATTATATCTTTTCCTTGTTGTACTGTCAATCAAACCGATCCGCGAAGAACGAATTAAATGCAGGAAAAACCTTCATTTCGCAAAATAATTGTCGATTTTACGCGATTTAATTGCAGGATTCCCTGCATAAGCCTGTTTCTATCGTAAAATAATGGAACGCCATTCCAAAATAATATACAAAAGGCGAAGGAATCGCTCCCTCCGCCGTGTTGCATGATTTCATTCTAGTAGTCCAAACGAGGTGAAAACAGAACTACAGGCACTTATTCGGATTGGCATGGTCGTTGAACAGCTTGTCCCCAAAGCGCTCCAGCAGCGACAACAGCGGCAAGCCGATGACGAAGCAGGCAATCGCCTGACCAACGGCGACGTACGCTGCCGCAACCCAGTAGCTCACGCCAACCTGATAAACATAGACCAGTAGCGCGCCAACGACGAGCGCGTTGACCACCACGGACGGCAGCGGCGCAAGGTATTTAGGCGCGCGCTTGCGCAAAAGGTAGGTAATGTAGGCAGCAATCAGCGTTGCGAGGCTGCCAAACAACACGTCGTAAAACGGCGCGCCCGTGAGCAGATTTGCCAGCAGACAGCCGACGAACAGCCCCGGCACGGCGGAGAACGTGAAATACGGCAGAATGCTCATTGCCTCCGCCACGCGGCATTGAATCAGCCCCGACGAGATCGGCGCGAGCGCTATGGTTAAGAGCGCATAGATCGCCGCGATGATTGCCGCGCGAACGAGTCCGCGGACGTTGAATTGTTTTGTTGTTTCCATAATATCAATCCTACTTTCCCGCCGCCGCGTTGAGCAGGCGATTCGTTTCCGCGCGGCCCTCGGCCGCGACTCGTTCTTCGTCCAGCGTGAGCAGTGCGCCGTCCTTTACCGTTTGCCGTCCGGCAACCCAAACCGCGTCCGCGGGCAGATGGTATCCGACCGTACCAAACAGGTTTGCCTCGTCCATCTCCGCGCAGACCAGCTCCAGCCGGTCGTAACGAATGGCGAACAGATCCGCCGCGAAGCCTTCCGCAACGGCGCCGAGCCGGTCGCGCCCCAGCAGCCGCGCGCTGCCGCGGGTTGCCATCTTGAGTAGATCATACCCGCTTGGTGCCGCCGCTCCATAGCGCAACCGGTGCATCAGATACGCCGAGCGCATCTCCTCCATGAGGTTGGAAGCATCGTTGCTGGCGCTGCCATCAACCGCGAGACCGACCGGTACACCGAGCCGGAGCATATCCGGTATGCGCGCAACGCCGGAACTGAGCTTCATATTCGAGCATGGGCAGTGCGCAACGCCGGTTCCGGTATCGGCTAAGAACTGTAACTCTTCATCGTTAAAGTGTATTCCATGCGCGTAGAACACATCCGAACCGACGAAATCCACGCTCTTCATGTACTGAAGCGGACGCATGCCGCGCGTTTCCAGCGTAAAGCGCTCCTCGTCCTTGGTTTCGCAAAGATGCGTGTGCAGGCGAACGCCGTAGCTTCGCGCGAGCGCCGCGCTCTCCTTCATTAAATCCGCCGTAATCGAAAACGGCGAACAAGGCGCGAGCACAACCTGCCGCATGGAATAGGGCGACGCATCGTGATAGCGCTCAATCGCCTCGCGGCTGTCACGCAAAATCTCGTCAGTGGTCTGCACGACGGAGTCGGGCGGCAGTCCCCCGTCCTTTTTGGAAAGGCTCATGCTCCCGCGCGAGCTGACCATGCGAATGCCGAGCTGCTGCGCCGCCTCGAACTGCGCCGAAAGTAGGTCCCCCGCGCCTGCCGGAAACACATAATGATGATCAAAGCAGGTCGTGCAGCCGTATTTCATAAGTTCGCCCATGCCGCAGAGCGAGCTGAGGCGAACGGTGCCCTCGTTGAGATGCGCCCAGATGCCGTAGAGCGCGGTGAGCCAGTCAAACAGCTCCAGATTCTGCACCTGGCGCAGATTGCGGGTGAAGTATTGATACAGGTGATGATGTGTGTTGATCAGGCCGGGATACAGAATCCAGCGGCTCGCGTCGACGACCTCGTCCGCCGGAACGTTGCCCAGCGAACCGATGGAACGAATTATGCCGTCTTCGAGCAGCACGTCCGCGCCGTGCAGAATGGAATCCGCGTCGTCGCAGGTAACGATGGTGCGCGCGTTTTTGAGCAGGGTTTTCATCCGATTGTTTCGCTCCTTCTCGTTTCGCCATCCGGATCGAGCTCGCCGGATAAACTTGCCAGTTTGCTGCGATTTTGCTATACTGAATTGCTTTATTGCCGGAATATTACGTCCGTTCACTTCGTTCCGGTGCATTATTTTACCATATTGCGCGGCCCGGAAACAAGAACGCATGCCGCGTGAGACGATTAGGGAGCAAATCATGCCGCAGGAAACAATCATTGAGCTCGTGAACGTCGGGTTCCAATATGTCGGTTCGGAGAAAACCGCGCTGAAAAACATCAGCCTTTCCATTAAGAAAGGCGAGGTCGTCGCGATTGTCGGGCACAACGGCTCCGGCAAGAGCACGCTCTGCAAGCTCTTTAACGCACTGCTCCTCCCCTCCGAAGGCAAGGTGACCGTTCGCGGCATGAACACCTGCGATGAGCAAAATACGCTGGAGATTCGCCGCCGTGTGGGCATGGTGTTTCAGAATCCGGACAACCAGCTTGTGACGACGATTGTCGAAGAGGACGTTGGATTCGGGCCGGAAAACCTAGGCATCCCGCCCGTGGAAATTCGAACGCGCGTCAACGCGGCGCTGGAATCGGTCGAGATGACCTCCTATGCAGAAAAGGCGAGTCATGCGCTCTCCGGCGGGCAGAAGCAACGCGTCGCCATTGCGGGACTGCTCGCCATGCAGCCGGAGGTACTCGTGCTCGACGAGGCAACCGCCATGCTCGACCCCAAGGGACGCGAAGAGGTGCTCTCCACCGTGCTTCGCCTGAATCGCGAGCAGGGCATGACCGTCGTGATGATTACGCAGTTCATGGAGGAGGCACTCGGCGTTGATCGCGTGTTCGTCCTCTCCGAAGGAAGGCTCGTAATGGAAGGCACGCCGGAAGAGGTGTTCAACGAGCAAACGCTGCTCGAAGAAAGCCGCCTCGAAGCGCCCGCCTATGTGCAGTTGCGAGACGAGTTGATTGCCGCCGGTCTGCCCGTTTTGTCCACCGCCATGACCTGCGACGCACTGGCGGACGAACTAGGCCGCCTGCTGACGCAAAAGGGATAACGAATATGCCGATTGAGATCACACAACTCAGCCATACCTACCTGCCGGGCAGCGCGCTTGCGTACCCGGCGCTGGCCGATATTACCCTGTCGATTGCCGACGGGGAGTTTCTCGGCGTCATCGGGCACACCGGCTCCGGAAAAAGCACGCTGATTCAACACCTGAACGGGCTACTGCTGCCTACCGCAGGGGACGTGCTGGTCGACGGACTCAACACACGCGAAAAGAAACTGCGAAAACAGATTCGCTCGCTCGTCGGCATGGTGTTTCAGTACCCCGAATACCAGTTGTTTGAAGAAACGGTCGAGCGGGATGTTTCCTTTGGCCCGAAGAATATGGGGCTCAAGGAAGACGAAATGCACGAGCGCGCCTGGGAAGCGCTCCGCCTCGTCGGCCTGCCGCCGGAGGATTTCGCCGAGAAATCGCCGTTTGAACTCTCCGGCGGGGAAAAGCGCCGCGCGGCGCTCGCGGGCATTCTCGCCATGCGCCCGAAATACCTCGTGCTCGACGAGCCGATGGCCGGGCTCGACCCGCGCGGGCGGCGCGAGATACTCGCGCTCATCGAGTCGCTTCGCCGCGACCACGGCACGGGCATCGTGATGGTTTCGCACTCCATGGACGACGTCGCGATGTATGCCGACCGGATCGCCGTGCTCGACAAGGGCTCGCTCGGCATGCTGGGCACGCCGGAAGAGGTGTTTTCGCGCGGCGAGGAACTGCTGAACATGGGACTGAATCTGCCGCAGGCGACGCGGCTGGTTCGCGCGCTGCGCCTGCGCGGCGTCGCGATTGAACGGGATTATTTTCGAATGGACGAGCTCGCAAACGAGCTGATTGCGAGGTGGCACCATGACCGCTAACATTTCGCTTGGGCAGTTTCTGCCGGGCAACAGCTCCGTGCACCGCCTCGACCCGCGCACGAAGATTTTGCTCATGGTGGTCTACATCGTCATCGTGTTTTACGTGAAAACCC
The DNA here is from genome assembly GCA_036804025.1 of Clostridia bacterium. Classification (GTDB taxonomy): domain Bacteria; phylum Bacillota; class Clostridia; order Christensenellales; family CAG-138; genus UBA7703. Next base: position 4,913 of record DAIRTE010000067.1, read on the forward strand.
TCTGGGTCTTCGCGCTGCCAACCGCGTTGCTATTGGCCATGTTCGCGTTTGCACGCGTGCCCGCCTCCTACTTCGGCTCCTCCTTAAAGCCGATGAAGTGGCTGCTGGTGTTCATGTTTGTGCTCAACCTGTTTGCAACTCCTGGCAATACGGTTCTATTTCAATGGAAGTTTATCCGCCTCACGCAGGAGGCGCTGGAGCAGGCGGTCTACATTACGCTTCGGCTGGTGCTGCTCGTTGCGGGCACGTCGATCCTGACGCTGACCACCTCCCCCATCGCCCTGACGGACGGGCTCGAAAAGCTGATGTCGCCACTGCGCAAACTCCATTTTCCCGCGCACGAGCTGGCGATGATGATGACCATCGCGCTGCGGTTTATCCCGACGCTGTTGGAGGAAACCGACCGGATTCAGAAGGCGCAGATGGCGCGCGGCGCGGACTTTGAAAGCGGAAACCTGTTTCAGCGCGCAAAGAGCATGATTCCGATTCTCGTTCCGCTGTTTGTCTCGGCGTTTCGTCGTGCAGACGAGCTCGCGATGGCGATGGAGAGCCGCTGCTACCACGGCGGAGAAGGCAGAACGCGCATGCGCGAGCTGCACTTTCACGCGGGCGACCTCATTGCGACCCTGTTGCTTCTATTCGTGCTCGCGGGAATCATCGTGCTGGAGAAGCTGCCGCTATGAGCCGCCGCATTCGCCTGATCGTCTCCTACGACGGAACGAACTACGTCGGCTGGCAGCTGCAGGAGAACGGCGTGTCCGTTCAGCAGCGGCTCAACGAAGCGCTGGCGTATCTCACGGGCGAATCGATTCAGGTGCACGGCTCCGGTCGCACGGACAGCGGCGTACACGCCCGCGCGCAGGTGGCGCACTTCGACACAAGTGCGCGCATGCCCGCGGATAAGTTCGCGATTGCGATGAACACGCGCCTTCCGCGGGACATCCGCGTGCTCTACAGCGAGGAGACGACCGAGGATTTCCACGCGCGATTCTCCGCCAAGAACAAGACTTATCGCTACACGGTTCAAACCGGGCCGCATGCGGACGTGTTTACGCGCGACACCGCGCTGCACGTGCATACGCCGCTCGATCTGGAGCGCATGCAGCACGCCGCCAAGAACGTATTGGGCGAGCACGACTTTGCCGCGTTCATGAGCGCGGGATCGACGCTGGAACGCACCGTCCGAACTGTGTTTCGCTCCGAATGGACGCGCGACGGACGGTATCTCTATTACGACGTGAGCGCAAACGGATTTCTCTACAACATGGTTCGCATTCTCGTTGGAACCATGCTGGAGGTCGGCTCCGGCAAGCTGCCGGAGGACGCGATTTCACGGGCAATTGCCAGCAAACGCCGCGACGACGCGGGCGCAACCGCCCCGCCGCAGGGGCTCGCGTTGATGCGCGTGCAATACGAGGACTTCGACACGGACGAGGCGTTGAATCGCTTATGACAGAACGACAGGATTTTGAGCGTTATATGCGTCTCGCGCTGGAGGAAGCACAGCTTGCCTTCAATGAAGGCGAGGTGCCCGTCGGCGCGGTGCTGGTACGTAACGGCGAGGTGGTTGCCCGTACGCACAACCGCGTGGAGCAAACGGGTGACGCCACGGCGCACGCGGAGCTGCTCTGCCTGCGTGAAGCGATGGAACGCCTCGGCCCGCGGCTGACCGATTGTACGCTCTTTGTCACCCTCGAGCCCTGCGCCATGTGCGCGGGCGCCTGCGTCAACGCCAAGCTTTCGCGGCTCGTCTACGGCGCGTTCGACGAAGTGGCGGGCTGCTGCGGCTCGAAGATGGATCTCACCGACCATTGCTTTCTGCACATCGTCGAAACTTGGGGCGGCATATTGGAACCGGAATGCAAGAAGCTTTTAACGAACTTTTTTCAGGCACTTCGCTAGAGGCGCTTTTCTCTTGCTCCGAATCTATTTTTTCTTCATATTTCGAATTCGGCATGGTATGATACGAACTAGAATAGTAAGCATTCTGGGAGGGTAACACGATGGATTTCTTGCGTTTGCTCGCGGATTTGCGCACTCCGCTGTTCGATTCGGTGTTCCAGTTTTTTACGTTCTTCGGGGAAGAAACCCTGTTTATGGTCATCGCCATGGTGATGTTCTGGTGCATTAATAAGAAGACCGGCTATTTCCTGCTTTATGTGTGCTTCCTTGGCAACACGATCAATCAGTTTCTCAAGCTTCTGTTCGTCGTTCCCCGCCCCTGGGTGCTCGACCCGGACTTTAAAATTGTGGAGAGCGCCCGCGCGCAGGCGACCGGCTATTCCTTCCCCAGCGGGCATACGCAGAATTCCGCCGGACTGTTCCTCGGTATCGCCCGCGCGGAGCACGCGCTTTGGATTCGGATTGTCTGCGTGGTGATGACGCTGCTCGTCGCTTTTTCGCGGATGTATCTCGGCGTGCATACCCCGGCGGACGTGCTGACCTCGCTCGGCGTCGCGCTGTTGCTGGTATTGCTGGCCTATCCGCTGTTCTACCGCGCGTGGAGCAACCCGAAGTGGTTCATCGCTCTGCTTGGACTGCTTTTCGCCATCGGCATTGCTCTGCTGCTGTTCGTCGAACTCGTTCCGATGCCCGCGAACGCAATTCTGGAGTTCTCCGCGGACGGCGCTAAGACCGCCTACACGATGTTTGGCGCTTCCGTCGGTTTGGCGTTTGTGCTCTGGATTGAGCGCAAGTACATCAACTTTTCGGAGAAGGCCGTCTGGTGGGCGCAAATTCTGAAGGTTGCGCTCGGCCTCGGCATCGTCATTGCCCTGCGTTTGCTGCTCAAGGAACCGCTTCTCGCGCTCTGCGGCGGGCACAACGCGGCGCACGCCATTCGCTATTTCCTGATGGTCTCGTTTGGCGGCGCGGTCTGGCCGCTAACCTTCCGCTTCTGGGGCAAGCTCGGCAAAAAGACGGAGCCTGCCGCCGCCTGACTCGAACGAAACAACAAACGCCCCGCAAGATAACTTGCAGGGCGTTTCTTTTGTTTGTTTCGTTAATGGATCAACCCGCGCAGCAGTAGCGTTAATATCAGCGCGCCAATGATCACACCGGCGTAGATCAACCCGATCTTTTTCGCATGGTTCGTACCCGCGGGCACATTCGCCGGTTCGGATGTCGGTTGCTCCGGCTTCTCAGCGGTCACCGCGTCCTCCATTGCGTCCAGCGCGCGCGCAAACAGGTTCCGCTTCGGTTCCGGCTGCGGCTGTGGTTCTGCGACGGGGCGTTTTGCCTGCGGTGCGCTCAGCCGTGCATCCGGAATCGGCAGATGCGACTCCGCCTCGCTGACGAGCGGGTACTCCGCCTGCAGGTCGATGCAAGCCAGCGCGTGGCGATAGTCGAATACGGAGGCGATTCCCTGTGCGCCGGATTGGTCGATCATGCGCCAGAAGAGATAGAACAACGGCTGCGGAACGTTTGGGTTCGGCTGAATCGCATCCTGAAACACCGCCTGCCCCGTCAACGCTTCATAAAGCGTTTTTGCCAGCGCGGAAAGATCGACCCAGGGTTCCGTGTCGTCCACCTCGCGGCGTGCGCGAAGACCTGCCTTTGCCGCACCAAACGCAATGAGTTTAACCGTTCCGTCCGTGCAGAGAAAGATTGAGTGCGCCGTGATGTCGTAATGCAGCGAGTTGAGGCTATGCACGACGAGCAGCGCGTCCGCCATGGATGCGAGTATGAACATGCACTCCCCCGTCGTCAGCCTTCTGCCGCGCAGGCGCAGGTATCGATCCAGGGTCACGCCCTCGAGCTGCTCCATGATGGCATAGGACGTTCCGTTTTCGAAGAACGCTGTGTAGACCGTAACGAGGTTGCTGCTGCCCCTCGCGTCCGTCAGCGCGAGATGCTGGCGATAGAACATCTCCGAGCCAAGATAGAACAGCCCACCGCAGGCCTTGTTCTTGGGCATCAGCGCGTTGTTCTCCCCCGCGCGGTCGGCCAGCGCATAGGGAAAGTATTCTTTGATGACGATGCGTGTGGACGTTTTCTCGTCGTGTCCCAAATACGCGATTCCATAGGTTCCGCGCGCAAGCACGCCGTCTATGGCATACCGCCGGTGCAGGAGCGTACCAACCGGCAGCAGTTCCGCCGGTTCGAGCTCCCCAGAAATCTGTTGGATCATGCTAGTCTGTCAGACCCCTTTGCCAAAATATCCCAATATCCAAATACTTAAGATCAATCAATATCCAACCGCGTTGGCAAACAGCAGCAGCGCGCTCGTGAGCGCGAGCACCGCGAGTTGAATTTTTGCGCTCCAGCGGAACCACTTGCCGTAGCCAATGCCGACGATGCCGAGCGAAATGAGCAGCACCGGGTTCGTCGGATAAAACACGTTGGAGAATCCGTCGCCAAACGCATAGGCGAGCACGGAAATCTGCCGCGAAATCCCGTTTAGATCCGCAATCGGCGCGATCAGCGGCATCAGCAAAAACGCCTTTGCCGAACCGCTCGAGATGAACAGCTCCATCACGAGCGCGAGCAGGTAGATCAGCAGCACGACAGCGCCGCTCGATGCGTGCTGCGTCAGCTGCACGGTCTGATAGAGAATCGTATCCAGAATTCTGGATTCCAACATGGTATAACGAATCGAGTTCGCCATCAGAATCAGCAGCACCGCGGGCAGAATGTTGACCATGCCTTTTCCGAACGAACGCAGGTAGCTTTTACCACCCATGCCGAACACCAGCGAAGAGATCGTGCCCGCGAGCAGAAAGATCAGCGCGATGATCGGCATAATGAGATCCTGCAGCAGCGGCACGAAGCTGGAGCACAGAATCAGCGCAATTCCGACGCCAAGGATGCTCGCAAACCAGACCAGTGCGGCGTCCTTGCATTTCACAAGAGAGAACTCCGTACGAAGCGACGCCCAGCGGTCGATCATCGCCGAATCGTAAATCAGCGAACGCTGCGGGTCCCGCTCAATCTTTTTCGCGTAGGGAATCAGGAACGCGAGCAGCAGTCCGTAGATCAGTACGAACGTGAGCAGCCGCATCCAGATGCCGGAAAACATCGGCAGCCCGACGAGCTCCTGCGCAACGCCGACCGTAAACGGGTTGCAAACGCCGGTGCTAAAGCCGAACCCGACCGCGAGCAGGCTCATGCCCAACCCCACCAGCGCATCCCAGCCCAGCGAGTACGCCAGCGCAACGGCAATTGGCACGAGCGGAACGCATTCCTCAAACGAACCAACAAACGCGCCGAGACACATGAAGAAGAGCGAAACGAGTGGCAGCAGCTTGTATTTTTGATTGGCCGCCATGCGGTAAACGCGGTTAAACAAATAGGAAAGCAGCCCGCATTCGTCCATCGCGTTGAACGCGCCGCCGATCACGAGCAGAAAGACGATAATCGCAATCACCGTGGCCGAGCCGGAAGCGCCAAGCGCAAGGAACGGAGACAACAGCCATTTCCAGAACGGCAGCCCGCCGTCGACCGTGTGATACGTTTCGGCGACGATGGATTCCGTTCCGTCCGTCACCACCCGCTGGTATTCGCCCGCGGGGAGTAAAAACGTCAGCGCGTAGGTCAGAACCATCAGGATAAACAGAATGCTCAGCGCGGTTACAAACGACCGCGTGCCAATGTTGAAAACTCGCTTGTCTTGCTGTTCCATGCCCGTCCCCTTCCATGCTGCCAAGTCTATCGCAGTACTATAATTAGTTCGTTTTCATTTTCGCAAATATTGAAAAACGAAAAATTCTATTCGCTCAGTATACCATAGCGCCGGGGTTCTGACAAAGCATTCTGCATGAAAATGCAGCCGTTTTGTATGCGTTCTTTTGATCGCTTCTCAATTATTGAAATTTGAGTCGATCCATAAGGGGTTTTCAAACGCGATTGTATTTGTTATAATGCAGTTGCGTGAGGGAGTAGTTGACGCGGGTTGCCCGCGTTCCAAGTCAACATGGTAGCACGACGCAAGGTTGCGTCTGGCTTGGATGAAATGACGAGACTCATGTACGACAGTCTGTTTGCCGTACATGGGCTTTTTTATTTCCGGCAAGCAGATGCACCCAAACACTCCGTTTGAACACACGAAAGGAAACTACTGTCATGCAACCGTATCTGCTCGATTCCGCAGCCGTCTTGCAGTCCGTCGCCTCCACCGAGCACGGGCTGAGCGCCGACGAAGCGGAAAAACGCCTTTGCGACAACGGCCCAAACAAACTCGAAGAAGGCAAGAAAACGCCGCTGATCGTTCGCTTCTTTCAGCAGATGAAGGACCCTATGATCCTGATTCTGCTTGCGGCGGCCATCATCTCCGGCGTGACCGCCGTCATTGAGGGCGAAAGCTTTGCGGACGTCATCATCATTCTCACCGTCGTGATCATCAACGCGGTGCTCGGCGTCGTTCAGGAAAGCAAGGCCGAAAAAGCGATTGAAGCGCTGCAAAAGATGTCCGCCGCCACCTGCCGCGTGCTGCGCGATGGCGCGATGCTCCGCGTGAAGACGGAAGACCTCGTCGTTGGCGACGTGGTTCTTTTAGAAGCGGGCGACGCGGTTCCCGCGGACGGACGCATTCTCGAAAGCGCGAGCTTACAAATTGAGGAAGCGGCGCTCACCGGCGAGAGCGTTCCCGTCAGCAAGCTGATTGACGCACTCAATCTTGGCGGAGCAAAGGACGTTCCGCTGGGCGATCGCAAGAATATGATCTATATGGGCAGCACCGTCGTCTACGGGCGCGGCAAGGCCGTCGTCACCGCAACGGGCATGCAGACCGAAATGGGCAAGATCGCGGGCGCGCTTGCGCAGGCCGAGGACGGGCAGACGCCGCTGCAAATCAAGCTCTCGCAGCTTTCCAGAATTCTTACCTGGCTCGTGCTGGGCATCTGCGTGGTCATCTTTGGCGTGAACATGCTGCGCTTCCGCGGCACGGGCGAGCGATATATCCTCGACTCGTTCCTGATTGCGGTCAGCCTCGCCGTCGCCGCCATTCCGGAAGGGCTGGTCGCGGTGGTCACGATCGTGCTCTCGATTGGCGTAACCAACATGAGCCGCCGCAACGCGATCATCCGCCGCCTGACTGCGGTGGAAACACTCGGCTGCGCGCAGATCATCTGCTCGGATAAAACCGGCACGCTGACGCAGAATAAGATGACCGTCGTCGAGGACTATGGCGACGATGTTCCGCTGCTTGCAACGGCCATGGCGCTCTGCAGCGACGCGGAGCTGGACGAGTCCGTCTGCGCCGTGGGCGAGCCAACCGAGTGCGCGCTGGTCAATTTTGCCGTGACGAAGGGCTTGCACAAAGCCGAACTGGCGAAGGCCGAGCCACGCGTGGACGAAGCGCCATTCGACAGCATGCGCAAGATGATGTCCACCGTGCACCAAACGCAGCGCGGTTATGTTCAGTATACGAAGGGCGCGCCGGACGAGATGCTCAAAAAGTGCGCCTATTATTGGAAAAACGGTAAGGCGCTGCCGCTGACGGACGAAGTCCGCGCGGAGATCGTTTCGGCAAACCATGCGATGGCGGAGAAAGCGCTCCGCGTGCTCTGCGGCGCGTTCCGGCTCCACGAGTCAAAACCGACGGACAACTCCCCCTCCGCGCTGGAACGCGAGCTTGTGTTCATCGGCCTCGTTGGCATGATCGACCCAGTTCGCCCGGAGGTGATTGAGGCGATTGAGCACTGCCGCACCGCGGGCATCCGCCCGGTGATGATCACCGGCGACCACCGCGACACCGCGGTTGCCATCGCGATCACGCTCGGCATCATTTCGGACGCGTCCGAGGCAATCACCGGCGCGCAGTTGGACGACATCAGCGACGCGGAATTCGAGAAAACGGTTGGCAACTACAGCGTCTATGCGCGCGTGCAGCCGGAGCACAAGGTGCGAATTGTCAACGCCTGGCGCAAGAACGGCTTTATCACCGCGATGACCGGCGACGGCGTCAACGACGCGCCGAGCATCAAGAGCGCGGACATCGGCATCGGCATGGGCATCACCGGTACGGATGTGACCAAGAACGTTGCCGACATGGTACTGGCGGACGACAACTTCGCAACCATCGTCAACGCCGTTCAGGAAGGCCGCCGCATCTACGACAACATCCGCAAGTCGATTCAGTTTTTGCTCTCGTCCAACATGAGCGAGGTGCTGAGCATCTTCTTTGCGACCATGCTGGGGTTCATCATCCTCAAGCCGGTGCACCTCCTCTGGATCAACCTGATTACGGACTCCCTGCCCGCCCTCGCGCTGGGCACGGAAGTGGCGGAGCGCAACCTCATGCAGCGTCCCCCGCGCGATCCGAAGGACGGCATCTTCTCCGGCGGCGTCGGGTTCGACGTTGCGTATCAGGGGTTCCTCGTGACGGTGCTGACGCTCGCAGCGTATTTCATTGGCGAGCGGATTCAGAACGGCGCCTGGGCAATTGCGAACAGTACGGACGGTACGACCATGGCGTTTTTAACGCTGAGCATGGCGGAGATCTTCCATAGCTTCAACATGCGTTCCCAGCGGCAGAGCCTGTTCACGATGAAGGGGCACAATAAGTTCCTCTGGGGTGCGGCGATTCTTTCACTGATTCTGACGCTTGTGGTGCTGTATGTTCCGTTTTTGCAAAAGGCGTTCAGCTTTGAACACATCAGCGTCTTTGAGTACGCGGTCGGCCTTGCGCTGGCGTTCATGATCATTCCGCTGGTCGAGGTCGTCAAGGCGATTCAGAGGGCGGTAGCAAAAAAGAAATAAGGCATTCTGGTTGTAACGCAAGAGCGCACCCGTGAGGGTGCGCTCTCAAGTATTGCTTCTTTTCATTAGTTTAGGGTTTTCGTTAGTATCTGAGCAGTTGTATTCATTCATCAATCAATTATTACTACCACAACTGCTTAATTAGATATCTCCCTATTAGTAAATGAAATAAGTTTACTTGCGGCATTGCTAAACTCAGCGCAAAGGAAATTTGTGAATTCAACACAGAATAATGCTTTTAAACTATATATGCCATCAGTCGTTGTGTAATCTATAAAATCAATAAAAATTGCCCTTAAGAATAGAGCAGCATTTCCCCCGGCAATATCAACTGCATATAGTGTCGGTCCAGTATATATATCATTACTAGTCGACCCAATGTCATAGTTTACAGTTTGCGGTGCCGCGTGTGCGAACTTACAATGAAAACTGTACATAGAATCGTATTTAGGATCGACCATATCGCAATTCACTCGTAATTTCTTGAGTGATATTCGCTCTCCGTTTGAAAAATGCCCAGACAGACGAGCCCATCCATAATCATCATAATCTTGTTCATCAAGTGGTTTATCCGATGCTTCATAATATGCTAAAGCAACGTCATCTTCATGTTTCTTTATAAAGTGAATAATTATCATTAGCTCATATAAGCTTCGGGTAAGAGATGCCGCTCCATAAGGGAATCCGTTTTTAAGAAGTGTTATGACTTCCAAATAAATCCTCATTGCTCTTCCCATAATTCTGGCTAAAACATATTCTCTAATATGCTCCTTATCCGCAGTAATTTTAACACCCTGACAGAACTCTTCTAATAATTGCAAAAATAGAAATGAAAAATTAATGCCATCACCCCAAAACTCATTATAGGTTCTAAAAAAGCTTTTTTCATCATTCTCGTCAAATTTTGAACTACTAGTTCTATGTATTTCACCTCTTCTTGATGAGATATATTCTTGGATTAATAGTGATACTTGTTCCATTCTCAAATTCACTTGATTATGATCATTTATGTCAATCTCGCTTGTCTTCAACGTTTTAAACAAGTGATCATCAAGGTTTGGATCAATCTTAGAAAAAGCACTATTTATACACATCTCCATCCCCTCCTGATAAAACATGAATTCATCTAACGAAAAAATGCCCCGAAGGGCATTTTTGTTTGAACCATTTTTACGCTTTGCCGTCGCAGCCAAGAACCGTGGTGATTTTGTGGGAAACCATGTTCTTAATCGCCACGCGCGCCGGAGCGAGATACTGGCGCG
>DAIRTE010000068.1:0-14485 GCA_036804025.1 Clostridia bacterium
ACGTCGAGCTGAACGCAGTTGAAATCGCTCGCCTTGATGCGGCGGACGACTTCGTCCAGAGCAAAGGGGTAGTATCCGGTGAAGATACCGACGCTGATCATGGTGTAATCCTCCTGCTATATGGTAAGAATTGAATGATCTGGATTGGGCAACGCCCCGTTGTATTAGCGAATAATTTCGTCGAGCCGGATCGAGCGGCGCTCCGCAATGGAGCGGTAGCAGGCCTCGACACAGGCGATGGTATACAGATTGTCCTTTGCGGAGATGGCCGGTTCGCGCCCCTCTTCGAGCGCGGTCAACAGCCCCGCCATCGTGCCCTCGAACGCGTCCGGGAACCAGACGGTGTCCCACTTTGGCTCGACCCACTGCGGATGGCGCTTGCTCGTGAAGCGCAGCGTGCTTGGGCTGCGCTCCGGGTACTTCGGCCAGCCGATGGTGCCCTCCGCCATGCCCTCGGTGCCCTCGACGCGCCACTTGATGTAGATGTCCTTTTCGCAGGGATCTTCCGGCCAGGCCCAGACGTCGTCCAGCGAGGTCGCCATTAGGCCGTCCTCATACTGGAAGGTGTACTGCGTAATGCCGTCCACATGCGGAAACTTGCTGCGCGGGTCGGTGCGGCAGACGCAGGTGACCCATTCTGGATTGCCAAAGAGAAAGCGGAAGGAATCCACGTGGTGAATGCCCATGCCGAAGATCTCGAGCTTGTCGTATTCGCGTAAGAACGGCTGCCAGTGCGGTATGGCGCGCATCTCGATGGTTGCGAGCACGGGCGTGCCAAGCTCGTTGGTATCGAGCAGATACTTCAGCGCGCGCATGGACTGGTCGCAGCGCATGTTCGAGTTGACGGCAATCTTTTTGCCGGACTCCTCGCCAACGCGGACGATCTCCCGCGCGCGTTCCAGCGACATTTCGATTGGCTTTTGACAGAGAATACCCTTGATGTGCGGCTGCTTGCAGGCTTCCTGCACGATTTCGAGCTGCTGATCCGGCGGAAACGCAACGTCGAGAATTTCAATCGACTCGTCGCGGATCAGTTCCCGCCAGGAGGGATACACCTTCTCGATGCCACGTTGCCCGGCAACCGCCGCGGCGTGCGCCTCGGTGCGCGAGGCGATGGCAACGGGATTGAACCCCGCGTTCTTATAAGAAACGAGGTGGCAGTCCGCCATGATGAACCCCGCGCCGACGCAGCCGATGCGCCAGTCCTTGCGGGCGGGCTTTGGATACGTTGTCGCGCGGACAAGCGCTTCGAGGATGTCGTGCTGTTCCATAAATGCAGTTCTCCTTACGCGATAAAAGGTTGGATGCGGGCGCAAACCGCGCCGTTAAGCGGTCGATGGACCGATGAAAACCAAGAGTGGGTACAAACGAAATCGTGGAATCGGCGGTGAAAGGTAGATTGGAACCCGTCGTTATGTCTCATACATATTGTACCGACCCGATCCGCAAATTGCAACTGATTGACGGAAGGAAAGTTGAAATTTTGTAAAAAACAGTCTTCATTTGATTTGTTGAACAAATCCATTGCAGGATTTTCGAACCTCTGCTATGATTGATTTGTATGGATCAATTGCGCATTTCCTGCGCGATTGCATCGTCCCATCTTTTTTATCATTGAAACAAACATTTCTATTCAGAAAGGGGTTCAAAATTCATGGAACGAACAAAGGTTGCTATTCTGGGCTGTGGTTTTATCGCCGAAATCCACGCATCCTCCTACAAGCGCTTTGTCCGCGACGCGGAGGTGGTTGCCGTTTACTCGCACCATCTCTCCAAAGCACAGCATTTTGCCAAGGAACTGGGCATTCCCGCCGCCTACGACGACGTGGACAAGCTGCTCGCCGAGGTGGACTGCGACGTCATCGACGTCTGCCTGCCGAACTATCTGCATCACGGCGTCTGCATCAAGGCCGCGAACGCGGGTAAGCATGTGATCGTTGAAAAGCCGCTTTGCCTCTCCCTTGCCGAGGCGGACGAGATGATCGCCGCCTGCAAAAAGAGCGGAAAGCTCTTGATGTACGCCGAGGAGCTCTGCTTCGCGCCGAAGTATGAGCGCGTTCGCCACATCGTCGAGAGCGGCGCGGTCGGCAGCATCTACATGCTGCGTCAGGCCGAGAAGCACAGCGGCCCGCACAGCCGCTGGTTCTACGAGAGCGACAAGGCGGGCGGCGGCGTTATGATGGACATGGGCTGCCACGCAATCGCCTGGTTTTTATGGATGCTCAAGGGCGCGACGGTGAAAAACGTCTATGGCAACTTCCTCAAGGTTATGCACGATACGGACGCGGAGGATCACGCGATTACGCAGATCGAGTTCGAGCGCGACGGCAAAACCGTTCTCTGCGTGGGCGAGGACAGCTGGGCCAAGCACGGCGGCATGCAGGATATGATTGAGGTCTACGGCGATAAGGGCGTTGCCTACTCCGACCTGTTCCAGGGCAATTCCTCGCAGATGTACAGCCTCGAGGGCTATGATTACGCCAGCGAGAAGGCGGGCGCAACGACGGGCTGGACGTTCCCGGTGTTTGAAGAGGCGTTTAACCAGGGCTATCCGCAGGAACTGACGCACTTTATCGACTGCGTCCGTAACGGTTTAACTCCGGTTTCGGACGGCGAGTATGGCAAGCGCGTGCTGGAGATCATCCACGCGGCGTACACCAGCGCAAAGGAAGGCCGCAAGGTTGCCCTGCCGTATGCTTCCTCCGCGAAAAAACCTGTGGACAACTGGAGATGAAAACAATCGTATGATTCGATTTACGGACGACAAGGCCGTCGGGGAATTCATTGCCGGCGGCATCACCAAGATATTGCACCACAAGCCGGATGCGCTGATCTGCATCGCGGCGGGCACCACCTCGTTTCCCGTCTTCGACGCGCTGCTGCGCCGCAAGGCGGAGGGCGACGTTTCGTTTGATCAGGCGTCGTTCATCGGCATGGACGAATGGCTCGGCCTGCCAATGGACGCGGACGGCGCAATGGCGGACTTTCTGCGCAAGAACTTTCTCGACGAAGCGGGCTTTCGGGACGTGTTTCTCTTCGACGGCATGGCCGACCCGCAAGGGGAGTGCGATCGCGCGGAGCGGTTCATCGCCGAGCATGGCAACTTCGACGCAATCGTGTTTGGCGTTGGCGTCAACGGGCACGTTGCGCTGAACGAACCGGGCGTGGATCCAACGCTGCGAACGCACGTGGCCGAGGTGTCCAGCGTTACCGCGGACGTTGCACAGAAGTACTTTGAGGGCGAAACGCCCAAGCTGACCAAGGGCGTGACCATCGGCATTGGCAACGCGCGCGAAGCACGAAAGCTCTATGTCATGGCGAATTCGCCGCAGAAATGCCCGGTGGTCGAGCGTGCCATTGAGCTGCTGGCGCATGGGGAAACCACGGTGGAATTGCCCGCGAGCTTCGTGCTCAACTTGCCGCAGACGGAATTCTGCGTCACGGATGAGGTTTTTGGGGAGTAAGAGATATGGGGGCTTCGCCCCCAAGCCCCTTCAAGAAGCGCCCAACAAAAAAGAGCCTTGCGGCTCTTTTTTGTTGCGGTTCTTAGTGTTTCTTCGAGCTGTATTCCTTCGCATAACGGAAGAGTTCGCGATACTCATAATAAAAAGAGCCGTTAGGCTCTTTTTATAAATCAATGTTTCTTCGAGCTGTATTCCTTCGCATAGCGGAAGAGTTCGCGAACGTTCTCCGGCGGGGTGTCGATTTGCAGATGGTTCGCGGGGGCAAGGATGTAGCCGCCGTTGTGATACAGCGCGTCGATGCGGGTTTCGACCTCGTGGCGAACGTCCTCAATCGTGCCCGGCATCGCCTTTTGCAGGTCGATTGCTCCGTGGAAGCAGAGTTTGTCCCCAAACGTCTCCTTGATATGTGCGGAGTCCATGCCGGTTGCGAGCGGCTGGAGGGGGTTCAGGATATCGACGCCCGTCTCGATTAAATCTGGAATCAGCGGAAACACCGCTCCGCAGGTGTGGAAAAAGATCTTTGCCTTGGGTGCGCGCTCGCGAATGGCGGCAATGATCTTCTGAAAGCGCGGCTTCTGATACTTGCGGTAAAGATCCGGCGAAACGAGCAGGCCGCCCTGCGTGCCGAAGTCCTCGCTGAGTTCGACGATGTCCACGTCCCCGTCGATCTCCTCTAGCATCATGTTGTACAGGTCGATCTTGACCTGCATGATTTTGTCGCAGATTGCGTTTGCCATGTCCTCGTCCGTCAACAGGTCGCAGAGGAAATTCTGGAACCCGCGGAGGTATCCGCCGTGCTCCAGAAAGCCCAGTGAGGTGACGAACTTGGCGGAGACGGCGAAGTCCGTATGCTTGCGCAAGTACTGCACACGCTCCTTGAGCCCCTCGACGCGGCTGCGGTCGGTCGTGTCCGGCCACTGCGTATGCGCAAACACCTCGTCCGCATCCTCCGCGTTTTCCAGCGGGGATTCGAGGCACTGCACCTCGCCTGCGTAGAGGCGGAGTTTTACGCCCCACTCGTCAATGTACGTACCGTCCGGCGCGATGACGGTCGGGTGGCTCTTTGCGCTCTTGATCGAGATATGGCGAAAGTCCGTGTCAAATGCATCCAGAATGCGCTCGTCGTAATAGCTCGACGTACGTCCCGAGCGGTAGGGCGGAATGTCGCCGACGATGCCGAGCATGTCCCGCACTTTAAAGTAGAGCGCGTCTACCATGTTGCAGGTGCTGCCGCAGAGATCCATGGGCACACGGTCCGTGTCCTGATGGTCGAGCGCGAGCAAAACGCGCTCGCGATGGGAAAGCTGATCCATGATGCTACCTCTTGTTCTCACGATTCAATATTCTTGGGTACAGCAAACAAACACGCAAGTAGGCGCGCTTCTTCGCGGGGAAGGTATTCGGGGAAAATTACATGTACTGCTTCATGTAGCGGTAGGACTGCTCAATGCCGAGCTTGACGTCTTCCGGCGAGCCTTCAAACGCGCGATCCTCAATTTCGATGCAGGCAAACCCCTGATAGCGGATGTTGTTGAGCGCGGAGACAAACGCGCCAAAGTCCACGCCGCCAAGCCCCGGCAGCTTGGGCGAATGCCAAAGCGCGGGGTAGGAGAACACGCCGTAGTCGTCCACCTTGTCCTGGTGGATCTGGATGTCCTTGAAGTGGACGTGGAAGATCTTGTCCTTGAACTCATAGAGCGGCTTGACGTAGTCCGCGCCGATGAGGTAGGGGTGCGAAGGGTCATAGTTGAGCCCTAGGAAGTCCGAGGGAATGCGCTTGAACATCTCGCGCCAGATGTACGGCGTGCAGGCAAGGTTGTTGCCGCCCGGCCACTCGTTGACCGTATAGAGCATCGGGCAGTTTTCAATGCCGATGCGAACCTTCTTCTGCTCGGCGTAGGCGACGATGGGCTTCCAGACGACCTCGTACTTATCGAGGTTCTCCTCAACCGTTTTTGTCTTGTCCTTGCCGATGAACGTCGTAATCATGTTGACGCCCATAAGCGCGGACGCGTCAATCAGTTTGTAAAGATGCGCAATGGCGACGGAAGCCGCTTCCGCGTCGCCGTCCATGGCGTTCGGGTAGTAGCCGAGCGAAGAGATGGTGACGCCCTTCTTCGCGGCATAGTCGCGATAGTAGAGCAGCTTTTTTTCATCGCTCTCGTCGAGGTCAATGTGCGTAATGCCCGCATAACGGCGGACGGCTTTGCCCTTTGGCCAGCAGCAGACTTCCACGCAGGTAAAGCCGACGGAAGCGGCGTAATCGATCAACTGCTCAAAGGTGTCGTTGGGCAGAATGGCGGAGACGAGACCCAGTTTCATCATGCCGGTAATCCTCCTAAATATCGTTCGATTGGTTCGATGTTACAGTTTCGCGATCTGCTCGCTGAGGAAGCGGACGGCGGTGCGGATGTCCTCCGCGCCGTTCTTGACCTCGCGCTCAATGGTCAGGTACCCGTCGTAGCCGACGTCCCGCAGCGCGCGGAGGTATTCCGGCCAGCGGACGTCGCCCTCACCAAGCGGGGTTTCGATCAGTACGCCCTGGGACTGCATCCACTCGAGCCCGCCTTCGGCAAACCCGTGGTAGAACTGCTCCGCGTTGACGGGAATCAGGTTCTTGCCGTCCTTGGCGTGGGTGTGCACAATGCGCTTGCCCGCAATGCGGACGCCTTCCACGTGATCCACGCCCGTGACCATGACGATGTTCGCGGGGTCGTAGTTCACGCCAACGCCCGCCCCGCACTCGTCGATGAACGCGGAAAGCACGTCGATTGGCTCCGGCCCGGTTTCCACGGCGATCCAGCCGCCGTTTGCCGCGGCATAGGCGCCGAGTTCGGCGCAGGCGTCGCGCATGACGGCGTAGCGCGGGTTCGACTTGTCCCTGGGTACAACGCCGATGTGCGTGGTGACCACGCGGCAGCCGAGCTCCAACCCAAGATCGATGACCTGTTTGAGATAGGCAATCTTCTCCGGATTGTCCGCCGTCTTTTCCAGACCGTAGCCGCCGAGTTCGCCGCAGAGCGCCGTCACCGTCTGGTGGCAGTCGCTCAGCGTGCGCTTGACGCGCTGGAGTTCATCTTTGCCGAGCGTGCGCGGGTCGAGTTGATCCGCGGCGTAGATCTGTACGCCGGTTGCCCCGCAGCGTTCGGATTCCCGAATGCCTTCGATGAGGCCCACGCCGAACCAGTCGGCCAGCGTTGCGATCTTGAACATATCGTCTCCTTACTCGCCGACCTTGACCCAGCGATCCTTCTTCGCGCTCTTGATGACCGCATCGCAGAGTTCCATTTCGCGAAGGCCGTCCTCAAAGGTCGCAAAGTCGTGCTTGCTGGTGTCGCCCGCCTCGATGGCGGTATAGATCGCCTTGAAGTTCTGTTTGAACGTATCGGGGAAGCCCTCGACGTGTCCGCCGGGATAGCTGATGGACGCGCGCGCCAGCGGGCTGAGAATCGAAGGGTCCTTGGCTGCTTTCTGGTTGTAGGTTTCGCGGCGGCCAATCCAGAGCTCGTTAGAGTCCTCGCTGTCCCAGTGCAGCGAGCATTTGCTGCCGGAGACGGAGAGCAGAATCTGGTTCTTGCGGCCTGCAAACACCTGGCTGATCGTGCAGGTTCCATGCGCGCCGTTGTTGAAGCGGAAGAGCACCGTGCAGTAGTCCTCGGTGTTGATCGGTTTTTCTTCGTAGTCCTCGGGGCGCAGCGCCATGCCGGAGAAGGTTTCAATCGGCTTGAGCGGCTTTCTGCGAATCTTGTGGAAGGTTTCGAAATCCGCGAGCAGTTCAACTACGCGAAGGCCGGTTGCGGACTCCACCATGTCGATCCAGTGGGAGCCGATGTCCGCAAACGCGCGGCTGTCCCCGCTGACTTCGGGCTCGAGGCGCCAGCTGTAGTCCGTGTCAAAGAACAGCCAGTCCTGCAGATAGCCGCCGTGGATGGTGCGGATGTCGCCGACTTCGCCGCTCTGAATCATGGACTTGACCTGCATGATCTGCGGATACCAGCGGCAGTTAAAGTTGACGCCGGTCACGATGTTGTGCTTCTTTGCGTAGGAGGCGAGCTTTTTCGCCTCGTCCAAGGTCTTTGTCAGCGGTTTTTCGCAGACGACGGAGATGCCGCGTTCCATGGCGTACATCGCCATTTCGTAGTGCGAGGAGTTGGGCGTGCAGATGTGCACGACGTCCGGCTTCTCCGTGTCGAGCATCACCTTGTAGTCGTCGTATCCTTTCGGAACGAAATACGCGTCCGCCTTTGCCTGCGCGTTCGGAACGTCCGAAACAGCGACGACGTCAACGTTGCCGAGACGGCGGAGCGCCTCAATGTGCGCCGCGCCGATAAAACCGACGCCAATGACGCATGCTCTGAACTTCTTCATGGAACAGCCTCCTTATGCGAAATGCGAAATTTGAAGTGCCAAGAAAATTATAAGCGATACAGGAGCGCCGTTTCAAGATGTTGGAGCTAATTTGTATGATACTTTTTGTAAATATTTGTGTGGAACAAATGAGCCGCCCGACAAGGAGAAGCCGATTTACGGTTGAAATTTGTTACAAACACAAGAAACTGTAATAACGATAATCTGATCTATCAGCTAACAACCGCGTAACAAGTTACAGCGTAACAATCAAAAATAGTAAGAACAGGGAGAAAAAATGCGAAATATCGACAAATGTTGATCAATTTTCATCACATAATGCGGTGAAATCCGCTGATTTTTCGCGTTTTTGCTTGCAAAAGACTTGTCTGGTGATATACTACCTACAGTACATATTAGTATATTGTCCGATCAAATAAATGCAGTACAAATTGGAGCATCGTTTGATGACGCAGAGCGAGCGAATCACAACCGCCCTTCCGGCGGAACTGCGGGATCAAATCCTACTCGAACTTCCCTGCGGGCTTTGCACCGTTCGGCAGGACGAGAGGGTTTCGCTTGCGTATGCAAACGACAGCTTCTTTCAGATGTGCGGCTATGAAAGCGCCGAGCAGGCGCAAGCCGAAGGCTTTCGCGGTCTGCTCGATCGCATGGAGGAATCCGCTCGCGGAAGAACGCTGCGCCGGCTTCAATCGCTGTTCTTAGGAGCGGAACAATCTGCCCTGCTGGAACTCCGGTTTAGAAAACGCAACGGCGAAGCGATGTGGCTGATGCTGCATACGCGGCGGATGAGCGCGGACGAACCGTTGTTGATCTGCGCTTGCATGGACATCAGCGAGCGCAAATCCGTTGAGGAGGAGCTGCGCTTTCGCGAGGAGGAATACCGAATCGCGGTGCAGCAGAGCGACAAACTCGTCTTTCGCTACGACATTGCCTGCAAAACGGTCTATCTGTCCCCGGAGCTCGCTCAGTTGTTTCACGAGGAGGTCGTTCCGGATGCGATTGCGCGGATTGAGCACAGCGGCATCATCAGCCCCGCCAGCATGGACGCTTATCGCGACCTCTGTGCAATGATTCAAAGCGGCGCCGTCAAGACCGGCAGCGCAATCCTTCAGTTTAAATTGGGCATGGACGCGACGTCGTACGAATGGTACCGCGTGGTGTACTCGCTGATCTATCGCGAGGATCAAACGCCCGCGCAGGCCGTCTTCTCCATGCAGAACGTCTCCGAGCAGCACGAGCGGGAGGTCGCCTACAAGCGCTGGGAGCAAACCTACGCGGCAATGTCGCTGGATAAAACCGCTTACATGGAGTTTGATCTGACGCAGAACCGGCTGGAGCTGCAAAAAGGCGGACTGATTGAGCGGTTTCCGTCCCAGGAGGAGCAGACGCTGGAAAGCGCCATGCAGTACTTTTTGGAACAATGGGTGCATCCGGAGGATCGGGAGAAACTCTGCGACTGCATTGCGCGTGACCGGCTGCTGGCCGCGTATTTTCGCGGGGTGACCCCGGAGAAGGTCGATTACCGGCATCTGCGGAGCAACGGAACCTACGAGTGGGTGCGCTTCAGCGTTCAGATGCTGCCGGACCCGTATTCTTCCAATATTCGCGTGTCGCTGCTGCTGCGGGACATTGACGCGCGAAAGCGCGAGGAACTGCACCTGCAAAACCAACTTCGGTCGGACCCGCTGACGGGTGCGCTGAACCGGAGCGCGTTCATTGCGCAGGCGGACGCCATCTTTGCCGAAGGAACCAGCGGAAAACACGCGTTGATCATACTGGACGTGGATCATTTCAAGCAGGTGAACGATTGCTTTGGGCACGGGTACGGAGATCGCGTGCTGATTCGGGTGGCGGAGACACTGCGCGCGGCACTGCGCGCGGACGATCTCGTCGGTCGGCTTGGCGGGGACGAATTCTTAGTGCTGCTTCGAAACGTGGCGAAAAAAGAAATATTGGAAACCAAGCTGAACAACCTTCGCGAGTTGCTTTTTCAGCGCGTCAGCGAGGACAAGATCGTTTCCTGCAGCCTGGGAGCCGCGGTGTTTCCGGGGGACGGAACGACCTTTGACGAGCTGTATCGAAAGACGGACATCGCGCTGTATGCGTCAAAGAACGCGGGCCGAAACTGCGTTCGCATCTATCAGGAGGAGATGAGCCCGCCCATCAAACTGTTTGAAGCGGAGCATCTACCGTAACGTCGGGGTTGCCTCTTGCGACAGGAACACGCCGCAATGCACATGAAACACAAAAAAACGGCGGCGCTTTAGCGCCGCCGTTTGCGTACTCGTTAATTGAATCTGTTGTTAGTGGAGGACCACCGTGCGGTTGCTGCCGGAGCGGTCGCTGCCGCTTTGCAGCGCGCCCCAGAGGGTGAACACACCGTCCGCCAGCAGGCTTGCCCCGCCGACGATGGTTGCAACGCGAACCGCCGTAAAGGGATTAAACAGCAGCAGAATGCCGAACACCATCGTGACAAACGACGTAACGAGCAGCGCAATCCAACCCTTGTCGCCAATGAGCCGGAGGTTCAACGCAATCTGCAAGCGCAACACGCTGTCGACGATGACCGCAACGCCGATGACGGTTGCCAGCAGTGCAACCACGACGCTCGCCCGAAACAGCAGAAACAGGCCGAGCATGACGCAGCCAATGCCGAGAGCCACGCCGATCTGCACGCCGGAAAGATGCTCCTTGCGCGAAAAGAAATCAATGATGCGGTAGCCGCCGTAGAGCACCGCCGCCGCGCCGATTGCGTAGATGACGATCTGGCGCGCAACGTCGGGCCAAATGACGAGCAGCAGCCCGATTACGAGATAGACAACGGCCGAAAGAATCAGCGCTTTTTGAATCGGTTTCGTCATGGTTATTTCCTCCCCATCGCTGCCTTCATCATACCAGTACGCCTGCTGGTTTGCAAGTGCGGCGCGTACCGGGAAGCAGCCGTTTTCGGCGAATTTTTCGCCGGTTTATTGCGCTTTTGACGCTAGAATGCCATTCTCCGACAGAAACGCGGTCAGGCACTCCGCATAGGCTGCGGGGTCCGCGTGGTAGCAGCCCGCGTGCGACGCGCCAGGGAACGCGCGCTTTGCCTTCGCGCCGGGTTTGGCGTCGTAATTTTCCGCCAGCATGGAGAACGGGACCAGCTCGTCCGCGTCCCCGTGGATGAACAGCACCGGCAGCGATTCGCAATTCTGCAGTCCCCGCTTTGGCACGACGCTGCCAAAGAACACGCCGCCGCGCAAGCGCGAAAACAGACTCGCGAACGCCTGCACCGGAAACCACGGCAGATGGAACCGGTGCGTCAGCGCAAAGCGGAGTTCTGCGTTGAGGTCGCTGTAGCCGCAGTCCTCAACGACGAACGACAGGCCGGGGTATTGCGGCGCGTGCAGCAGAACGGTTGCCGCGCCCATGGACTCGCCATGCGTGCCGAGGATCGCATCCGCGCCAAAGCGCTCCCGCGCCCAGTCGCAAACCGCGGAGAGGTCGCGCGCTTCGTTGAGCCCCATTGTGGTCAGCGCGCGGTCGGACAAGCCGTGATTCCGGTGATCGTAGAGCACGCAGTCAAAACCGAGCGAATGAAAGATGGAGGCGTATTTGATTCCGCCGAGCAGGCAGTAGGTGTAGCCGTGGACGAGCACCGCGACGCGGCGTTTGCCGTCGGCAAACACGCTGGCGCCCTCTTGCGGCCAGATTGCGGCGTGCAGGTTGTAGCCAAAGGGCGAGGGAATCGTGAACTCCTCCAGCCGAACGTTCTGTTCGAACCATTCGCGCGTAAAGTGTCCGCGTTTCTCCTCCTCGTCGACAATGGTGTCGTAAGGCCAGTTCTTTGGGCGGAGAATCATGGAGGAGACCTTCCAGCCGATCAGACCGGAAAGCACGAGCGCCGCCGCCAGCAGCGCCAGAAGCACATAGAGCAACGTGAGCAAAATTTCGCCTCCCAACCGTTCATCCGGCTCGCAAAATCACGCGGATACGCCGGAGAATAAAACTATATGCCTCTATTATACACATATTTATGTACGGCGCTTGAACAATACGCGACAAATGTTGTGCATTTTGTCTTTGACCGATTTTGAACGAAAAGAAGACGCCCCCGCGATGATTTCGCAGGGGCGTCTTGTGGCACTATGGAACGGTTCGGAAGGTTAGTCCTTCAGCGCGCGGTCAAGGACGGCCTTGACGTCCGCCTTCTCGGCGTGGCCTTCGTGAATCTTCTGGTCGCCCATGTAGAAGCAGGGGACATACCAATAGTCGTACTTCGCGGCGAGTGCCTTCTCGGCGGACTCGTCGATTCGCTCGATTTCCACATCCTTGTAGCGGCTGTCTTCCGCGCAGAGCTCTTCGATGCAGCGCGCGGCGAGGCGGCAATGCGGGCAGCTGGGCAGATAAAAATACGTTAATTTCGACATAAAACATCCTCCGTTCTAAATTGTTCTTTTGTTACGTTCGGCGTTTCTATATGAAACATTCTTGCTTCTAAAGGGCTTTTTTATTCTGTTCCGGGTTTCTATTTTCTATTCTGTAAACGCTGATACAGTTGCAGCAGCTCTTGCGGCGTGAGCGCTTCTGCGCGGACGTCCTGCGCAAGACCAAGCGCTTGCAGCGCGTTCGGCAGGCGGTCATCCTTTTGCAGAGCGTTGAACAGCGTCTTTCGCCGCATGGAGAACGCCTGCTTGACCCAGCCGAGAAAGCTTGCCGCGCCGTCAACCGGCACGTTGTTTCGAGCGAGGCGAACGACGACGGAATCCACCTCCGGCGGGGGATTGAAGCAACTGCGCGGCGCGCGCACGGCAATTGCCGCGTCGTAGAAGCACGTTGTGAGTACGGATACCGGTCCGTAGACGCGGCCCTTCGGCTTGGCGAAGAATCGATCCGCCGCTTCCTGCTGCACCATCAGCGTCAGACTCTCCGGCAGGAGCGAGAGGAGCCGCAGCACGATGGGTGTGGTCGCATAATACGGTAGGTTGCCCACCGCTTGCCAGGGTTCGCTGCCCATCAGTGCGGGGATGTCCGCGTCCAGCACGTCCGCGTGCAGCAGATGCAGCTCTTCGCCAAAGCGACCGCGAAGCAGCTCGCAGAGCCTTCCGTCCTTTTCGACCGCGGCGAGAAACGACGAGCGGCGTAGCAGTCCTTCCGTGAGCGCGCCGGTTCCGGGCCCGACTTCGAGAACACGCTTGCCTTCGATCTGCGCCGCGTCGAGAATTGCGCCGATGACGGCGCCGCTCGACAGAAAATTCTGACCAAGCGCCTTGTTCGGCACAAAGCCTTCGGGGAGCAGAGTGGACTTCGAGCGTTCTTTTTCCATATCAAATATCATAGACGCAAGGCTTGAAAAAAGATAGTAAGAAAGTTACAAAATGCGCAGGAAACGAGAACGGCCTGCGTAAATCCGAATACGAAGTCGAAGAAAACCGCAAATACATTCTATAGAATGCAACTTAGTGTTGCCGAACGAAAACGATTGTGCCATAATAGCAGGCAAAGGCGGACCACTTCCGCCGCATGTCCAACGAAGCAAATCGCATCGATCATTCGAAACACATTTCGAAAGGAAGAACCATATATGCCGAAATACCTGCTTGCCCTCGATCAGGGAACGACCAGCTCCCGAGCCATTCTGTTTGACCTTACCGGGAAAATCATCAGCAGCGCGCAATATGAGTTTCGTCAGATCTATCCCGGCGCGGGCTATGTGGAGCACGACCCATTCGACATTCTGGAAACCCAGAAGCAGGCGGCGGCGGACGTATTGAAGCGCGCCAACATTCAATCCGGCGAGATCGCGGCCATCGGCGTGACCAACCAGCGCGAAACAACGATTGTCTGGGACAAGGCGACGGGGCACCCGGTGTATAACGCCATCGTCTGGCAGTGCCGCCGCACCGCGCCGCTCTGCGAAACGTTGATTGCGGAGGGTTGGAGCGACTATGTGCAGCAGACGACGGGCCTGCTCATCGACGCATATTTTTCCGGCACGAAGATTCGCTATATCCTCGACCACATTGAAAACGGCCAACAGCGCGCGGAAAACGGCGAGCTGCTGTTTGGAACGGTCGACACCTGGCTGATTTGGAACCTCACAGGCGAGCACGTGACGGACTATTCCAACGCCTCGCGCACGATGCTGTTTGATATCCATTCGCTAGATTATGACGAAAAGCTGCTGCAGCGCCTGAACATTCCCCGTTGCATGCTGCCTAAGGCGCTGCCTTCCAGCCATGTATACGGAACGGTGCTGCCGCATCTAATGGATCTCGAAGTGCTGGGCGGCGTTCCGGTTGCGGGCGCGGCGGGCGACCAGCAGGCGGCGCTGTTCGGACAGGCTTGCTTCGAACCGGGCACGGCAAAGTGCACCTACGGTACGGGCGGTTTTTTGATGATGAACACCGGCAAAACGCCGATTATGAGCAAGAATCGCCTGCTTACGACGATTGCCTGGGGCATTGAGGGCCGCGTGGAATACGCCCTTGAGGGCAGCATTTTCAACGCGGGCAGCTCAATAAAATGGCTGCGGGACGATCTTGGGCTGATTTCCAGCGCGCGCGAGATCGACACGCTGGCGGAGTCCGTGCCGGACGCGGGCGGGGCATACTTTGTCTCCGCGTTCACCGGCCTCGGCGCGCCGCACTGGGACATGTACGCCCGCGGCG
>DAIRTE010000069.1:0-14399 GCA_036804025.1 Clostridia bacterium
GTGTAATCCGCGCCGTCGTCAATGTATTTGCTGACCTTCATCAGCACGCGGGCAATCGCGTCCGGACACGAGGTGCAGCTCATGTTCTTCTGCCGGATCGTCGACGGGCAGCGGATGCCCTTGAGCTGGTCGTAGACCTCGCCAATGCTGATTCCGCTGCGCAGCGCGATGGACGCGAGCCGCGCGGTCGCCTCGCTCTGGCTGGGGCAGCCGCCCGCCTTGCCGGTGCTCGTGAACACCTCGCAGATGCCGTTTTCGTCGTAGTTGACGGTTACATACAGCGTGCCGCAGCCAATGTTCATCTTCTCCGTAAACCCGCGGGTCACGAGCGGACGCGGACGCGGCTCAATCTTTCCGTAGTTCTCCGGCAGGGGCGCTGCCGTGTCCGGCTTGGCGGAGTCGGACTTGCCGTCGTTGACCTTGCCAATGTTGAGCACCTGCCCCGCGCGGCTGCCGTCGCGATAGATCGTAACGCCCTTCAGTCCGTCGCGAAATGCCTGAAGGTAAACGCCGCGAACGTCGTCGCGCGTTGCGTCGTGGGGGAAGTTGACCGTCTTGGACACCGCGTTGTCCGTGTGCCGCTGGAACGCGGCCTGCATGCGGATATGCGCCTCGGGCGAGATATCGTGCGCGCAGACAAAGACGCGGCGAATCTCCTCCGGAATCTCGGCAATGTGCTGAATTGTGCCCTCCTGCGCAATGCGCTGGAACATGGTTTCGCTGTCGAGCCCCAGCGCGTGGAGCTTCTCCATGAGCAGGGGATTGACCTCGACCATCTGCGTGCCGTCCATGACGTTTCGAATGTAGACAAACGCAAACACGGGCTCCACGCCGGAGGAACACCCCGCGATGATCGAGAGCGTGCCGGTCGGCGCAATGGTGGTGACCGTCGCGTTGCGAATCGGCTCGTCCTGCGGATAGGTGCTGATGGAAAACAGCGGAAACGCGCCGCGCTGCGCCGCGAGGCGCTTGCTCGCGTTGTGCCCCGTCGCCTGCAAAAACGCCATCAGCCGCTCGGCAAACGCAACGCCCTCGTCCGACCCGTAGGGCAGGCCGAGCGCGAGCAGCACGTCCGCAAAGCCCATGACGCCGAGGCCGATCTTGCGGGTGCTCTTGGTCATTTCACCAATGCGATCGAGCGGGTAGGTGTTTACGTCGATTACGTTATCCAGAAAATGCACCGCCTGTTCCACCGTTTGCTGCAGCAGGTCGAAGTCGAAGCGCGTCGTGCCGTCCTCGGTTCTAAGCATGGTCACGAGGTCGATGGAGCCGAGGTTGCAGCTCTCGTAGGGCAGCAGCGGCTGCTCGCCGCAGGGGTTCGTGCTCTCAATTTCGCCCACGGAGGGAACGACGTTGTCCCGGTTCAGCCGGTCGAGGAAGACGATGCCCGGCTCGCCCGTTGCCCAGGCCGCGTCGACGATTTCGTCAAACACGTCCCGCGCGGAAAGCGAGCTCACGGGTTTCTTGCTCTTGGGGTCGATCAGGTCATAGCGCTCGCCCGCCTCAACGGCGCGCATAAACGCCTCCGTCATGCCGACGGAGATGTTGAAGTTGTTGATGTCGCTCGTGTCGCTCTTGCAGCGAATGAACTCCAGAATATCCGGGTGGTCGACGCGGAGGATGCCCATGTTCGCGCCGCGCCGCGTGCCGCCCTGCTTGACGGCCTCGGTTGCAACGTTGAACACGCGCATAAAACTGACGGGGCCGCTGGCAACGCCTCCCGTGGAACGGACGGTCGCGCCCTTCTGGCGCAGGCGCGAAAACGAAAAGCCGGTGCCGCCGCCGGACTTATGGATCAGCGCGGCGTTCTTGACCGCCTCGAAGATGGCCTCCATGCTGTCCTCCACGGGCAGCACGAAGCAGGCCGAGAGCTGGCCGAGCGGGCGGCCGGCGTTCATCAGCGTCGGCGAGTTTGGCAAAAAGCGCAGCGAGGACATCAGCTCAAAAAACTGGTCCGCCGTCGCTTCGACGTTTGCCGAAGCGTCATAGAGCGCGTCCGCCTGTGCAACCGCGCGCGCAACACGCGAGAGCATGCCGTCCACGTCCTCGGTGACGCGCCCGGTTTCGTCCTTGGCCAGATAGCGCTTCTCGAGCACTTTTCTTGCGTTTTCGGAAATATTGGTCATGAAAACAAACCCCCCGCCATACCGGAATTCTGTGAAAACCGATGGATCTTTTTTTCTTGGTAACCGTTCGAAATTGCCCGCCGATGCAGCAAACATCCGGCAATTGGAATCTTGAAAGACGAGAACGCGCCTGTCTCAGGCGCAAATTAAGAATAGCACCATATCTTGTATAAGACAAGCTATGTAAAACCCATATCTAGCGAGTTTACAGATCGTTAACTCTTGTTACAAGATGACTTTGCCAATGCGGTTTTGCTCTTGCAAAAGGGCGCAAATGACGCGACAAAGAGCGAAAAACCCGCGAGGAAACTCCCCGCGGGCAGATGCGTTTTTGTATGTAACCAAAAAGAAATATTTCGAGTTTATCCGCTATCGGCGGGCGTTAGTGCTTGTAGTCCAGAATCAGCAGGCGGCTTTCGCCGAGGGACTCGCGCGTGAGCGCGGCTGTGTTTGCGTTGAGCGAGTGCACGCGGCGACTCGCGTTTGCCGCAAGCAGCGGCTCCAGCCCTTCGATATTAAAGTGCAGCGCGGGCGTTTTGTAGTGCATGGGAATCAGCACCTTCGTGTGGAGCGCGTCCGCCAGCCGGGTTGCCGTCTCCGCGTTGATCGTATACACGCCGCCAATCGGCGCGAGCAACACGTCCACCGGGCCAATCTGCTCAATCAGCTCGTCCGATAGCATGTGCCCGAGGTCGCCGAGGTGCAGCACGTTCAGAGAGTCGATGCCGAAGCGGAAGACGAGGTTGCTGCCGCGCGTCGCGCCTTTGGCGTTGTCGTGGTAGCTTTCGAAGCCGGTCACGGTCAGGTCGCCCGCCTTGTGCTCGCCCGCGGTGCGAATCACGAGCGGATCGCCGGACACGCCGGTAAAACAGTTGTGATCGGGATGGTCGTGGCTGATGGTGACTGCGTCGCAGACAATGTCGTGCAGCTCATAGCCGGTGTCCCGACCGCAAGGATCGGTCAAAATTGAGTAACCGCTCTCCGCGGTGAGCAGAAAGCAGGAGTGTCCATACCAGGTAATTTGCATTTGACGATTCTCCTTTATACGAAGTAGCCCAACATGCGGTTTGGGCGGTCGGGGGTCGGTTTTGGTGCGTTCAGGAAGGAAACAAGCAGCGACGGGGAGACGAGCGCTCGTCGCCGAGCAGCCGCGCGAGCGCGCGGGCGTATGCGCCGGAGCGATCCAGCAGCGCGGGGCGTTCCCGCGGGGGAATCGGGTGAAGCAGCGTTTCCGCCGCGCGTACGGCACGACGGTATGCGGCAGGCGACTGGTTGGCGCAGACGGCGTCCAGCAGCGCGCGCCGAAACGCGGGAAGCGCCGGGCAGCCTTCGCCGCCATGGCGACCGAGCACCAGCAGACGGTTGAGCGCGTGCTCGCCGCCGTCGTCCTTCGGCAGCGGGAGCGAGGCGTTGATCTGTTCGACCAGCGCGTCGAACAGCGCGTCCGAGAGCGCAAAGAGCAGCCAACCGTTTTCGAGCCGAACGCCGGAAACAAGCGGCGCGCCCCACAGCGAGCCATAGTCGGCGGACAGCGCGGTGGCGGGGTCGAATCCCGGCGGCAGATGCACGCTCGCGTCGGCAGACCGCGTGGGCAGGCGAACGGCTCGCTCGCCAACGGCGGTTCCAAGCGCGCCGCCGAGTGCTTCGGCAAGCCGAGTGCGAATGTCACGGTCGAACGATGGCATCATACCGCTAGTCTATCCATCTGGGGGCGGACTGTCAATGACCGTTCTTCTGTTTCGAGGATTGCGCCGTCCAAACGGGGCAAAAACGGGCGTCTACGCGGCTGGTTCAGGGTGAGGGGAAACGAAATGAATTGTAAACTTCCTGTGCAGCTTTGATATAGGCGGCGGGCGGTGTGCTATAATCGATCCATTGAGGCCGTCATATCGGACGGTAAACGCCATCCAGACCGAAGATCGCGCACCGCGAACCCAACCGGAACCCAATCAAAATCGGGGGAGACTGCCATGCCAAACAAAGAGTTGCGCTGCCAAACCAGCGTCCGCATCTATGGCGAAGAAAAGTGCTTTGGCCCCGGCGTTGCGGAGTTACTGGAACGCGTGGACCAGCTTCGATCCCTGCGCAAGGCGACGATTGAGATGGATATGGCCTACAGCAAGGCCTGGCGTATCGTCAAAACCGCGGAGACGAACCTCGGTTTTCCGCTGCTCAAGTCCGTCACCGGCGGCAAGGGCGGCGGCGGCGCGGAGCTCACCGAGGACGCAAAGAAGTTTTTAACCGCCTACCGGCGGCTGGAACGCTCCGTCCGCCAGTTTGCGGACGAGGCGTTTATTGAGATCATGGGAGGTTAAGAGAACCTGCTCTATAAAACCTTACGTTAGGAGTATTTCGAAACCATGCAGTTTACAAAGGTACACGGACTCGGAAACGACTTTATCGTATTGGACGGGCGCGGCGAAGACCGCGACTATATCACGTTGGCAAAGAAACTCTGCCACCGGCAGACCGGCATCGGCGCGGACGGTCTACTGATCATCCTGCCGAGCGACAAGGCGGACATCCGCATGCGCATCGTCAATTCGGACGGCAGCGAGGCCGAGATGTGCGGAAACGGCATCCGTTGCTTCGCCAAATACGTCTACGAACGCGGCATTGTGCCAAAGACCGAATTCGGCGTGGAAACCCTCGCGGGCGTCATGCGCCCGAAGATCGTGCTCAATGACGGCAAGGTCGGCGGCGTTACGGTCGACATGGGCGAGCCGTATCTGGAGTGCGCGGAGATTCCGGTCGTCGGCGAGGGCCGCTGTGTCGGGCGCGAGCTGACGGTGCAGGGCAAAACGCTGCAATACACCACCGTGCTCGTCGGCGTTCCGCACACGACGATCTACGTAGACGACCCGACGGACAAGCAATGGATGGCGCTGGGCTGGGATATTGAGCACGCGAGCGTGTTTCCCCGGCGCACGAACGTGAACTTTGCGCACGTAGTGGACGACCACACGGTCATCGTTCGCACCTTTGAGCGCGGCTGCGGGCCGACGTTGGCCTGCGGAACGGGCGCCTGCTCCGTTGCGGTTGCGAGCTTTCTCAACGGGTTCACCGGGCGCAGCGTGGACATTCAAATCGAGCTGGGCACGCTGCACATCGACTGGGCGGAGGACAACCACGTCTACATGACCGGCCCCGCCGAGCTCGTCTACGATGGGGAGATCAACGCCTAACATTTGCAAAAAACACCGAGCGGGGAAAGCCCCGCTCTTTTTTTGTGCGGCAACGCTGAAAAATTGAACCGGTTATGCAGAAGCACGCGGAACCATTGTCTTTGAATCCCTTTTGTGGTACGCTGTTGCAGACGGTCAATTGACCGAACAGGCTTATCTTTTTTGCGTTCTTACAATTCTAT
This sequence comes from Clostridia bacterium, assembly GCA_036804025.1. Classification (GTDB taxonomy): domain Bacteria; phylum Bacillota; class Clostridia; order Christensenellales; family CAG-138; genus UBA7703. The sequence goes on from DAIRTE010000069.1 coordinate 5,494, forward strand.
TCGGATGGGAGCAATGGCGTAAATGGAACAGATAACCGCAGGCGAAGCGGCTCCGCTGGACGAAAAATCCTCCGCAGAAGCGCTCCGAAAAAAGACGTTCAACCGAAACAAATGGTACTTCTCCATCAGCGGCATCGGCCGCGACATGAGCTACTCGCTGATTGACTCGTTCCTGTTAATCTACATTCAGTTCGGCGTCTCCCTGACGCTCGCGCAGTTTACGACGCTGAGCCTGATCATCGGCGTCGGCGGGCGCATTTGGGACGCGATGAACGACCCGCTCATGGGCGCGATCATTGAAGGGTCGCACTTCAAGAGCGGCAAGTTCCGTCCGTGGATTCTGCTTGGCGCAATCCTCTGCGGCCTGGTCATCATTACGATGTTCAACGTGCAGAGCATTCCCGGCTGGCGGTTCGTCGTGTTTATGACGGTCATGTACCTGCTCTGGGAATCGACGTTTACGATGAACGACATCGGCTACTGGGCCATGCTGCCGAGCCTGTCGAGCGTCAAGGAAGAGCGAAACTCGATCACCACGCTCACGGTGCTCTTCGCGGGCGTCGGCGCGATTCTCGCGCAGGGCCTGATTCCGCAGGTGACGGTCGGCGACATGCGCGCGGGCTATCGGCTGGTGGGCGTCATCGTCGGCGTTACGTTTATCGCCTTCCAGGCATTGCTGTTCTTTACGGTAAAAGAGCCGCCGCGCCGCAAGGTGGAGCAGACCGAGAACATTTCGCTCAAGAAGATGTGGAAGACCATCGTACGCAACGACCAGGTGCTCTGGATGACGCTCTCGATGCTCTTTTATAACATTGGCAGCACGATGCTCATCGCGCTCGCCGCGAACCTCATCTATTTAGAGGTTGGCTACAACGGCACGCTCTACTTCTACGTCGTCGTTGCCTACGGCGTGACCATGGTCGCGGTCAACGCGCTGTATCCGTGGCTGGCCAACAAGCTGGGCAGAAAACGTCTCCAGAACACGAGTATCCTAACCGCGTCCATCGGTTACCTCGCGATTGCGGCAATGGGCTGGTCGCCGATACTTCCATTCAACATTGCGCTTTTGTGCGTGTTCGCCATTCTCGTTTCCGGCGGGCAGTCACTGTTTTACATGACCTGCATCATCAACATGGCCAACTGCGTGGAGTACAACGACTATAAGCACGGCGAGCGCAACGAGGCGGTTGTTTCGACGCTCCGCCCGTTTATGGCGAAGTTTGCCGCCGCCATGCATACGCTGATCGTCACGCTCGTGCTCGCGGTCTCCGGCACGTTCCTGCTCAGCCAGTCGATCAGCACGCTGGAAACGCAGCGTGACTTTTTCGACAAGAAGGACGTCGCCGCGCAGCAGCACTACATTCAGCAGATTCAAAGCTACCTGCCGGAGTACGAAGGCCTGACCAGCGGAACGGAAGAGTACAAGGCCGTCGCGGCCAAGGTGGAAGCGAAGATCGAAGCCGACAGCGCCATGAGCACTTACCAGATCGACACGGAGTATGTGCCCGCGCTGAAGGAAGCAATGATCGTTGAGACCGGTACGGACGGAACGACGAAGGAACTCGGTCGGCTCGGCTCGTTCGATACGGCGAGCATGACGTCCAACGGGAAGTACGCGCTCAAGATTGACGATCTGCAAAGCGGCGAGGAGAGCGCGGCAAACCTGAGCTTCCGCGACCAGGGCACGCTGACGATGCGCATCTGGGTGCGTATGGCGATGACGATACTGCCGATTATTCTGCTGTTGCTCTCGCTGTATACCCAGCGCAAGAAGTTCTTCATCGACGAGGACTACTACGACAAGATGATGGAAGAAATCAACAGCCGCGCGTAATTCGCAAGAGCAGTATTCACTAAACTTTAACGGACAGCAACTGCCGTTTTAGGAGCACCAAACAAAAGAAGAGGTTTCCGTTCGCGGCTCCAACGCGGGCGGAAAACGCAAAACGCGCCGGGCGACCGGCGCGTTTCGTGTTGAGATACAATAGATTATTGATCACCTTTTTCGATCCAATCTTCTAACTTAGGCCGGTTGTTCAGATCACGAACGGAATTATAGATACCACAGAATGTTTTCCAATGCATAATTAAGGAAACCAACAAGCAGATAAGAAATAGTATGAGCCACATATGTGGTATAAAATCAGCCTTACCACAATACGCGAATATGGTATAAATAAAGGCTGTCAACATAGAAAGTGCCTCTAAGCAATACACAATAATGCGATGGGTCTTTCTTATTTCTTCTTCCGTCTTTTGTTTCTTTTTCTTTCCCAGCTTTATGTGGTTTCTATGCCTGTTCCCTTCGCCTTGTTTTTCTGTGTGTTTCAAACTGGGTTTTTGCGGCTGCTGTTTCTGAATCAAGTAGATTACATAAAGAATCCAGTTCGTGGCGAAAAGTACTATGACATAGCCGAGCGCGGCATGATCAAGGCTTGTCATGAAATCAGCAAACGATGCCGAAAAAAAGAATCCGCCCGTTGAGCCTAAGAAACAGAACACGAAAATACTATACAAAAATAAAACAAATGAAATTAAGGTTATGAGCCACAAACCGCATTTCCAAAGTTCGTAAGAAATCCCGCGCGTTAAATATCCTATCGTGCGATGGCTACAAAGAACCTGACCAATATAATCCCCGCTTAAGTACTTGCGTAGATTAGGCCTATTATGAATTGCTAAACCCTGATATCCTTTTTTGATGAAATAACGTTCAATATCGAGCAGAATATCGGCATCCGCTATTTCCATCATCCTGTTTCGTTCAAAACCCTGAATCGATTGAATACCAAAAAGAGCGCAGACCAACCCGCCAATCGCTCTCCCCAAATAACTTGTGTGGAAACCACCCGTGGCAAGTATCAGCAGGAAGGATTGAGCGGTTAAGAACATCAATTGAACATTCCAGAATAATTGATTATGACTGATACGGTCATATGCAAGCACGCGATACTGCTCGATGAGGAAGTCGGTTTCCTTATTGGGCAGGGTTCCACTTGGCCCCTTTTCATCTAGCTTCTCGTTTTCCATAGAACACTCCAAATGATATAGATTGGACAGCCCTCTCAACTTTCGCTCATTATACTATCACCACATACAACCGTAAACACTTAATTATTATCAGTATAAGACAAAGGAACGGTTTCTCCGTTCCCTTTGATTCTTAGCATAAAATCGGTAATTCCTTGGCTAACCTAACCCTATCTCACCCACTCAGAAGCCTCCGGGAAACAATGCATGTGCGTCGGCGAGAGCGCACGGTAGCCGTCGCACTTGCTCTTGAGCTTACGCAAGCCCAGTCGCAGTGAGCGGAGCGTAAAATACATGCAGATGTCCTTGACCGCCTTTTCGTCGAACTGGCTCTTGTGGCAGGCGAGCGCGTCCGCCCGCGCGGAAAACGTCTTAGCCACGGGCACATACGAATTCGGCTTGTCCGTGTAGTAAAACGCAAGCGCCTGCACGCTATGGCTGCCGCTGCCGCCAATGCTTTGCATCACGCTCGCAAACGGAGCCATATTCATCGCCGCCTTTGCCGCCATGCCGGTTTTGATGTGATCGAGGTGGCACTCGCTGATTACGTTCGGGTCGGGCGCGAAGATCACGTCCGGCTGGAGCCGCACAATCTCCTTTGCCACCGCGCATGCCGCGTCCTCAACGGAATACATCGCCCCGTCGTGAAACGGCAGAAACGTTACGTCGGTCACGCCGAGCAGCTTTGCCGAGGCGAGCGCCTCCGCCTTGCGAATCTCAACCAGCTCGTCGCCAAAGAGATTCGGGTCGATCGCGCCCATGCGCCCGTCGGTGAGGACGACAAACGAAACGTGCTTACCCGCCTGCGTGAGTGCGCGGACGGTCGGCGCGCAGGCGACCTCAATGTCGTCCGGATGCGGGCCGAGAAAGAGATACCGTTCGAATCGGGTCAGCTTCGGAATGGGCGCAACGCTCTTGAGAATGGCGCGAAACATCGATTGATTCCTCCCATGCGGTTTTTCGAAACCAGTATACCACGCGCGCGCCGTTGCCGCTTCGAAATTCCTATGGTATGATACAAATATTCGAAACAATTGCACAGGAACGAGGGAAACATGCCGATTCCGAATGTGTACCGCGAAACACGGTACGAAGGCAGCCTGACCATCCGCCGGGACACTGCGCTGTTTGGCACGGGCCTGACCGGCGCGCGCGAGGGCGTGCTCGCCATGCTTGCACTGGGGCAACCGAACGAGCAGCCGGGCGAGACGACGCTCCGGTTCGTGCATAATCCGGCGCTGGAGCCGGAGCAGTACGCCATCTCCTGCGGCGTTGGCGGCGCGTCCGTCGACGCGGGCAGCGAAACGGCGGCGATCTGGGCGGCGGCGACGATTGCGCAGCTTCTGCTGGAGCACGACGGGCGATTGCCCTACGGACTCGTGGAGGACAAGCCGCGCTTCGGCTGGCGGGGGCTGCTCGTGGACGTCTGCCGGCACTTTTTCCCGATCTCGACGCTCTACCGGCTCATCGACCTCATGGCGTATTATAAGTACAACCGCCTGCACCTGCACCTGTCGGACGACCAGGGCTTTCGCTTTGAGAGCGAGCGCTATCCGCGGCTCAACAGCGTCGGCTCGTGGCGAAAGAGCACGCTCAAGAAGCACGGCGTCGCGGCGCAGGACGGCACATCCCACGGCGGGTATTATACGAAGCGGGAGCTCAGCGAACTGGTCGCGTATGCGAAAGCGCGCGGAATCGAAATCGTTCCCGAGCTGGACATGCCCGGCCACGCGGTCGCGATGCTCGCGGCGTATCCCGCGCTCGGCTGCTTCGACGAACCACTGGAGGTGGCGACGCATTTTGGCGTGAGCGATTATTCCAAGCAGCTTCTTTGCGCGGGCAAGGAGGAGGCGTTTGCCTTCGTTTGCACGCTGCTCGAAGAGCTGATGGAGGTCTTTCCGTTTCCATTCATCCACATCGGCGGGGACGAGGCGGTCAAGGACAACTGGAAGCGCTGCCCACGCTGCCAGAGCTTGATGCGCGAGATGGGTTTGAAGAACGAGCGCGAGCTGCAGGGGCATTTTCTCAACCGTGTGAACCGGTTTTTGCGGGAACGCGGCAGGACGGCGATCGTCTGGAACGACGGGCTCTGCGCCAATCTGGACGCGGACGTCACCGCGCAGTTCTGGGTGCCGTTTCTCTCCGGCGGGGCGGGGCTGACCGCGCGCCGGGTCAACGCGGGCGGGGCGGCGATCAACAGCCATTGCCTGCGCGTGTACTACGACTATCCCTATGCGCTGACCCCGCTGAAAAAGACGTATGGCTTCGAGCCGATCCTGCCCGGCATCCGTCGGCGCAGCGAAGCGGGCGTGCGCGGCATTGAGGCCGCAATCTGGACGGAATGGATCGACAGCGAGGAGAAGCTCTTCTTCAATACGCTGCCCCGGCTCGCCGCCACGGCGGAAACGGGCTGGACGGCGCGCGGAAGAAAACACTATCGTGATTTTCTGCTGCGTTTGCAGCCGCATTATGCGCTGTATGAGCGCCTGAACCTGCCCTACGCAAAGGGCGTGGAGCGCCCGCTGCCGCTGGGCAAGCGCATCCGTGAGATCAAGACGTTTCTATTGACGGATTCCCACGCGGAACTCCGTTCAAACGGAACCGGCACAGCAAAATCGTAAACAAAAGCATGGAGGAAATTGTGATGAACGAAACTTTAAAGAATCTATTGACGCGTCGCAGCGTCCGCGCATATCTGCCCAAACAGGTGGAAGGATCCCTGCTGGAGCAGGTGCTCGAGGCGGGCACCTACGCCCCGACCGGCGGCGGTCGGCAGACGCCCGTGATCGTCGCGGTGCAAAACCCGGAAACGGTACAGCAGCTTTCTCGCATGAACGCGGCGGTCAACGGCGCGAAGGGGGACCCGTTCTACGGCGCGCCGACCGTGCTCGTCGTGCTCGCGGAGCGCTCGCGCGGAACCTATCTGCTCGATGGCGCGTCGGTGATCACCACGCTGCTCAATGCGGCGCACGCGGTTGGCCTCGGCTCATGCTGGGTGCACCGCGCGAAGGAGGAGTTCGAGAGCGAAGAGGGCAAGGCGCTATTGAAAAAGTGGGGCATCGAAGGGGACTTCGAAGGCATTGGCCATGTGATTCTGGGCTATGCGGCGGAAGCGCCCGCCGAACCCGCACCTCGCAAATCGAATTATATCTATCGAGTAATATAGGCAGATTTCGCCGCAGGCGAACGCGCAGAAAAAAGAGAAGTATTTCGGAGGGAACCGCAACGGCAAACCAGCGCAACAACGACGAATACGCTATGCTCCGCGACGGGCTGGACTCGTTCCACCAGGTCACGGGGCTTGGCGCGCTGCTCTCGGCGCCGGAGGGCACGGTGCTCTTCGAAACGGGCTATAGCTGCCGAACCTGCGGGCTCTGCCGCTGCCTCGAGCGGCAGGAGGACGTTTGCGTCGTCTCCCGCGCGCAGGCCTGGCGCGAGGCGGAACGCTTTGGCGGAAAGTACATCTATTCCTGCCCGATGGGGCTGACCTGCATCGCCACGCCCGTGCAGACCGAGCTCGACCTGCTCGGCAACGTGACGGTTGGCCCGTTTCTGATGGTGGACGAGGAGGACTTCGTCCAGTGCGAGCTGAGTGCGCATACTTCCGGCGAAGCGGAGCTGGCCTGCGCGCGCGAAACGCTGGCCGCAATTCCGCGCATTGCGCCGGAACGCGCGGAGCCGATTGCGCGACAGCTCTTTTTGAGCGTCGGCGGCATCGGCAAGGCGTTTCGCATCAGCGACCTCTTGGCGCGGCAGAGCACCGACCGCCTGATGGGCGATCTTTCGGACTTTACGGAGAGCGAAAAGCGGGCGGACGATCCCGCGCGGCAGTATCCCGTTGCGATGGAGCGCGAGTTTTTGCAGGCGATTGCCAGCTCCGACCGCGCGCGCGCAAACGTGCTGCTCAACGACCTGCTGGGAAACATCTTCTTTCTTTCGGGCGGAGACTTTACGCTGATTCACGCACGCGTGATGGAGCTATTGGTGCTCAGTTCCCGCGCGGCCATCGACGCGGGCGCGGACGAAACGCAGATTCTCTCGCTCAGCGCGCGCTCCATCGACCAGATCAGCGCGATCTTCGATGTAGATCGCCTCTGCTACTGGCTGACCGAGGTGCTGAAGCACTTTTTCGATTGTCTCTTCGACCGCGAGTCCGCGGACGGAACAAATCCCATGCCGCGCGTGCTGGCGTACCTCCGCCGCAACAGCGCGAGCCATATTTCGCTGGACGAGGCGGGGGCGCAGGCGCACCTTTCGCCTTCCTATTTCAGCCGATTGTTTCGCCAGCGCACGGGGCGGACGTTTAGCGACTATCTCACGCGCCTTCGCGTGGATCACGCAAAGCGCCTATTGTGCAGCCCGGAGCTGGACATGGCGCAGATCGCCGCGCAGGCGGGGTTTTACGACCAGAGCCACTTTACGCATGCGTTTAAAAGCGTAACCGGCCTGACGCCGGGCGCGTTCCGCCGCCGGAGGCTCCGCGGGTTCGACGAGCTGGCGGAGGACGCCAAGCGCAAGCCGGAGTAATCACAAAAGCGTTCCCATACGGGAACGCTTTTGTGTTGCTTTCGTTAGCTGTGCTTTTGTTAGCTGGCTTTGCAGAGCTCCACCGCCGCGAGCGCCGCGGTCGTTGCGTCCGGCGTGTAGCAGTCCGCGCCAATCTGGTCGCAAAAGGACTGCGTAATAGGCGCGCCGCCGATCATAATCTTGACCGAGTCGCGAATGCCGGCGGCCTTCATGGCGGTGATGACGTCCTTGATGGCGCCCATCGTCGTCGTCAGCAGCGCGGAACAGCAGATGACCTGGCTGTTGTGCTCAATCGCCGCCTGAATGAACATCTCCGGCGGAACGTCCGTGCCGAGGTCGATGACCTCCAGCCCTTTACCCTCCATCATGAGGCGAACGAGGTTTTTGCCAATGTCGTGCAAATCGCCCTGCACCGTGCCGATGACGATGCGCCCCGTAGCCTGCACGCCCGCTTCCGCGAGCAGGGGCTTGAGTACTTCGACGCCCATGTTCATTGCCCGCGCGGCAACCAGCACCTCGGGCACGAAGACCTCGTTGTTCTTAAACTTGCCGCCGATGATGCCCATGCCGGCCAGCAGGCCTTCCTCCAGAATCTGCTTGGCGGAGTAACCTTCCTCAACCGCTTGCGAGACAAGCTGTTTTACGATCTTCGCTTTGCCTTCCTGCAACTGTTCGGAAATCTCATCTAAAATCGCCATGTTACGAATCCTCCGGCAAAATGCTAGCACCGCGTAGTGCGGCTGATTTGTTACATTCATTTTAACACACTGAAATTTCAAGAATTGTATTATCGCGCGAAATTTTGTATGATTTCGACGATCCTGAACGCAATTGCGCGATTTCGAAAATGCGGCTGGCGAAAGCGCGGCAACGGCGCTAGAATAAAGAAAGCAACCCAAAGGAGTTAGAAACTAAGTGGAGATCAGGGACATCCTTTCCGAGCACGGCGCGCGCTACGGCGAGGCGGAGGTTTCGCAGATGCGCTTCGATCCGGAGTTTCGCGCGCTCTGCGAAAAGAACACCTGCGGGTTCTACGGCGCCTGCTGGACCTGCCCGCCGGATGCGGGCACGCTGGACGAGCTGATAAAGCGGGTGCGCGGCTACGAGCGCGCGCTCGTGTTTCAAACCGTCTATCCGCTGGAGGACTCCTTCGACATTGATGGTATGCACGAGGCGAGCGTGCGGCACAACCGTCTAGTGCAGGCGGTGCAGGCTGCTGCAAAGGCGAGCGGGCGGGACTGTTTCGTGCTCGGCGCGGGAGCCTGCGGCGCGTGCAGCACCTGCACGAAACGCGAGGGAAAGCCCTGCCGGTCGCCGGAGCGGGCGGTGGTCTCGCTGGAAGCCTGCGG